>JANYHV010000335.1 GCA_025362195.1 Fimbriiglobus sp.
CGGCAAGCCCTGCATCCGGGGCCTCCGCTACCCCGTCGATGTCATGCTCGATGTCCTCGGCTCGGGCATGACCTGGCCCGAAATCCTCGAAGACTTCACCGACCTCGAACCCGACGACCTGCGGGCGGTGCTGGCCTACGCGGGTGCGGCGTAGCCTGGATGTTTGAGCTGACTTCGAGTTTGTGGAGTGGGATAGCCGCGGTCGCAACACTTCGCCCACGCAACGCCCGAAAGCCTTGGCGTACAACCCATTAGCCGCTAGGTCCACGGCGTCCGGCGAGTACGCCTCAGCCATCCTGGGAATCGGGCTTCGGGAAGGTTTTCGGCTCCGCCGCAGGCGACTCTTGTTAGCCCGTCGCGCTAGCGAGGGTCGATGGGTCATTGACACTGACCCGAGTCGTCGGCCGAAGGGTCAACATCGGCCAACCTTGTCCTCGACCGCTCGACCCTCGCTCGCGCGTCGGGCTAACAAGAGTCGCCTGCGGCGGAGCCGAAAACCTTCCCGAAACCCAGAGTTCGACTGGATCAATGACACCCTACGATCACTTGGACTCCGCTCTCACAAGCCTTTCCGACTGCGTTCAGGAACTCCTGGGATTACTCTTGTTCACTTAGCCTTCCGTTCACTATAATTCGGGTTCTGAAAGTGCCGGTTATCGAGCTTTGTGCATGCCCGCTGGTTGTACGGCTTGGTCAGACAAGCGACCCCAATCATCGTAGTCTGCGCTAGTTACGGTAGAGGTTCCGGGACTAGTTAAGTCGATGACATTTGGCACCCAATCGGATTCCCCAGGCACTCGTCGCCATGCTGATCACCCGCCGATTTACGACCGCCGGACTCGACCCGTTCGCGGCCCTGAATTTCCAGCCCCGCACGTCCCGCATCGTCAACCCCAACGGGTCGGTGGTGTTCGAGATGCGGGACATCATGATCCCCGACGGGTGGTCGCAGGTCGCCGTCGATATCCTCGCGCAGAAGTACTTCCGCAAGGCCGGCCTGGCCGCGCGCACGGTCAAGGTCGCCGAGGAGGGCGTGCCGGTCTGGCTGCAGCGGAGCGTCGCGGAATCGCCGGGCACACCGAGCGTCGGCGAGGGCGACTCGCGGCAAGTCTTCCTGCGGTTGGCCGGGTGCTGGACCTACTGGGGGTTCAAGGGTGGGTACTTTACCTCCGAGGCGGACGCCAAGGCGTTCCACGACGAAGTCGCGTACATGCTCGCGGCCCAGATGGTCGCGCCGAACAGCCCGCAGTGGTTCAACACCGGCCTGCACTGGGCCTACGGCATCGACGGCCCGGCCCAAGGGCACTCGTTCGTCAACCCGCTGACGGACGAACTCGAACTGAGCACGAGCGCCTACGAACGGCCGCAACCGCACGCCTGCTTCATCCAGGGCGTGACGGACAACCTCGTGAACGCCGGCGGGATCATGGACTTGTGGGTCCGCGAGGCCCGCATCTTCAAGTACGGCTCCGGCACCGGGTCGAACTTCTCGGCCCTCCGCGGCGACGGCGAACCGCTCTCCGGCGGCGGCAAGTCGTCCGGCCTGATGAGCTTCCTGAAGATCGGCGACCGCGCCGCGGGGGCGATCAAGTCGGGCGGCACCACCCGCCGCGCGGCCAAGATGGTCGTGCTCGACCTCGACCACCCGGACATCGAAGACTTCATCTCGTGGAAGATGGTCGAGGAGCAAAAGGTCGCGTCGCTGGTCACCGGGTCGAAGCTGCTCAACCGGCACCTGAACGCCGTTATTAAGTCGATCGTGACGCACGCCGACGCCGCGACACAGTACGACCCGGTGAAAAACACCGGCTTCCGCAAGGCGGTCCTCGCCGCCCGCGTGGCGTTGATCCCCGAAAACTCGATCGCCCGCGCGATCCAACTCGCCCGCCAGGGTGCGACCAGCATCGAGTTCGAGGAGTACGACACCGACTGGACCTCGAAAGCGTACTACACCGTCAGCGGCCAGAACGGCAACAACAGCGTCCGCATCACCAACGAGTTCATGAAGGCGGTCGAGACGGACGGCCCGTGGCACCTGTACTGGCGGACCGAAATCGCCGACGCGAAGGCCCAGAACCGCCCGGCCAAGCCGTGCAAGACGCTGAAGGCCCGCGACCTGTGGGACAAGATCGCCGAGAGCACCTGGGGCTGCGCCGACCCCGGCGTCCAGTTCGACACGACCATCAACGAGTGGCACACCTGCCCCGCAGATGGTCGTATCAATGCTAGTAACCCGTGCTCTGAATATATGTTTTTAGACGATACGGCGTGTAATCTCGCTTCGTTTAACTTGTTGAAGTTCTACGACACGCCGACCTCGAAGTTCAACGTCGAGTCGTACAAGCACGGGATTCGGCTTTGGTCGCTGATCCTGGAAGTCAGCGTGTACATGGCGCAGTTTCCCAGCCACCCGGTGGCGCGGAACTCTTACGACTACCGCACGCTCGGGTTGGGCTACGCCAATCTCGGGGCGTTGCTCATGGTCCAGGGCATTTCCTACGACTCGCACGAGGGCCGGGCGCAGTGCGCCGCGCTGTCCGCGGTCATGCACGCCGGGGCTTACGCGGCGTCGGCCGAGATGGCCGGCGAGGTCGGGCCGTTCCCGCGGTACGAGGCGAACAAGGAGTCGATGCTGCGGGTCATCCGCAACCACCGGCTCGCGGCGTACAACTCGGCCCCCAGTACGTACGACGGCCTGACGGTCACGCCCGTCGGCCTCGACCCGAAGTACTGCCCGCCGGAACTCCTGGCCTCCGCGCAGAGCGAGTGCGATCGGATGCTCGCCCTCGGCGAGAAGCACGGCTACCGCAACGCCCAGGTCACCGTCGTCGCCCCGACCGGGACGATCGGCCTCGTCATGGACTGCGACACGACCGGGATCGAGCCGGACTTCTCGCTCGTCAAGTTCAAGAAGCTCGCCGGTGGCGGGTACTTCAAGATCATCAACCAGTCGGTCCCGCCGGCGCTGGTGAAGCTCGGGTACACGCCGTGGCAGGTCGATGACATCATCCGCTACTGCCGCGGGGCCGGCACCCTGGCGGGGTGTCCGCACATCAACCCGGCGGCCTTGAAGGCCAAGGGCTTCACGGACGCGGTGCTGGCCAAGCTCGAAGAGCAGTTGCCGAGCACCTTCGAGCTGCCGTTCGTCTTCAACCGCTGGACCCTGGGCGACGAGTTCTTGACCGGCAAGCTCGGCATCGCGGCCGACGCGCTCGCCACCCCCGGGTTCGACCTGCTCGCGCACTTCGGCTACACGAAGGCCCAGATCGACGAGGCGAACACCTACGTTTGCGGCACGATGACCATCGAGGGCGCGCCGCACCTCAAGGCCGAACACCTGTCGGTGTTCGATTGCGCCAACAAGTGCGGCAAACTCGGCAAACGATATTTGTCGCCGGAATCGCACATTCGCATGATGGCCGCGGCTCAGCCGTTCATCAGTGGGGCGATCTCGAAGACCGTCAACATGCCTTACGAGGCAAGTATTGACGAAATGAAGGAAGCCTACGCCATGAGCTGGCGGCTCATGACCAAGGCCAACGCCCTGTACCGCGACGGGTCGAAGCTCAGTCAGCCGCTCAACTCGGTGGCCGATTCGCCCGAAGCCGCGATGCTCGCGCTGATCGCGCCGGACGACGCCCCGCCGGTCCCCGTCGAGGCCAAGTCCGAGGTCATGAAGGCGGCGGAGCGGATCACCGAGAAGGTGGTGTACCGCTACATCGCCCGCCGCCGCCGGCTGCCGGACCGCCGGGCCGGGTACACGCAGAAGGCCCGCATCGGCAACAACAAGATCTACCTCCGCACGGGCGAGTACGAGGACGGCACACTCGGCGAAATCTTCATCGACATGCACAAGGAAGGGGCCGCCTTCCGCAGCATGACCAACTGCTTCGCCATCGCCGTGAGCCTGGGGATGCAACACGGCGTGCCGCTCGACGAGTACGTCGATGCCTTCCTGTTCACGCGGTTCGAGCCGAACGGCATGGTCCAGGGCAACCCGTACATCAAGATGTCCACGTCGATCATCGACTACATCTTCCGCGAGTTGGCCATCACGTACCTGAACCGCCACGACCTGGCGCACGTGCTGCCCGAAGACCTGCGGGGCGACGCCATCGACGAAGACCTGGGGGACGCGCCGTTCGTGTCGGACGAGCCGCCGGCCGAAGACCCGCTGCTGGAGGAGTTGGAAATCCGCCGCAAGCGGGACGCGATGAAGCCGGTGTCGAAGCACATCAAGCCGTCCGCCGGCCCGACGGTCACCCCCGTCGGCGCGGCCCCCGGCAACGCCGTGGTCGCCTCTCCGGCGGCGAAACTGTTCACGGCGATGACGGCGAACGCGGTGACCAACCGCATCGCCGGCGACGCCCAACCGTCGCTGAGCGACCGCATCCGGGTGGCGAAGCAGAAGGGCTACGAGGGCGACCCGTGCCCCGTCTGCCAGTCGCTGACGATGGTCCGCAGCGGGGCGTGCGCGAAGTGCGACACTTGCGGCGAGACGAGCGGGTGTAGCTGACCATCAACCGACCGGCGAGCCAGGAGCGTGAGCGACTGGAGTTCTTCGACCAAGAACTCCAGTCGTTTACGCTCTTGGCTCGCCGGGTCCCTTCGACTTGGTGCCGTAGTCGCGGATGTTTTGCGTCGTCGTGGAAGGTTGCTTCTTCGGCTTCGCCTCGCCGGGAGTCGGTTTGACTTCCTTCAAGGCCTTGAGTGCCTTGTCGGCTATGTCGGTACGGTAGTGGGCACCGGGGAACTGGATGAGTTTGACCGCTTCGTAGGCGCGGGCCTTAGCGTCCGCCAGGGTCTCGCCCAGGGCCGTGACGCCGAGGACGCGGCCGCCGTCGGTGACGATCCGGTCGCCGTTGACCTTCGTGCCGGCGTGGAAGACCTTCACGCCGGGCAAGGCGTCGGCCTTTTCGATGCCCAGGATCATTTTGCCGCTGTCGAACTTGCCGGGGTAGCCGCCGGAACACATCACTACGCACACGGCCGGCCGCGGGTCGAACGCGACGAAGTCTTCGGGCAGGTCGCCCAGGCGCTCGTCGGAGACGGCGTCGAGGAGTTCGAGGAAGTCGCCCTTCATCCGCATCAGGATGACTTGCGTCTCGGGGTCGCCGAACCGGGCGTTGAACTCCAGCACCCGGTGCCCCTGGTTCGTGAGCATCAGCCCGGCGAAGAGCATCCCGTTGAACGGGTTCCGGCTCCGCTTCATCGCGTGCACGATCGGCACGAACACCGACTCCTCGGCCGCGGCCATGACCGCCGGCGTGCCGGCCGGGGCGGGGCAGTACGTGCCCATGCCGCCGGTGTTCGGCCCCTGGTCGCCGTCGTGTACCGCCTTGTGGTCCTGGCACGGCGGTAGGAGCAAAATACTCCGGCCGCTGACGAAGCCGAGGATCGAAACCTCCTCGCCGTCCAGCCGCTTTTCGACGACGACTTGGCGGCCGACCGCCTGACCGAACTCTTCCTTGACCATGATGCGGTCGATGGCCTTGCGGGCCTCGGGGTTGTCCTTGCAGACGATCACGCCCTTGCCCGCGGCCAGTCCGTCCGCCTTGACCACGACGGGGTAGTCGCGGGTGTCGATATAAGTGCGGGCCGCCTCGGGGTGGTCGAAGACGCGGTAGTCGGCCGTCGGCACGTCGGCGTGCCGCATCAGGTTCTTCGAGAAGACCTTGCTCGACTCGATCCGCGCCGCGTCTTTCGTCGGCCCGAAGACTTTGATGCCGCGCTGCCGCAGGTAGTCCGACAGGCCGAGGGCCAGGGCGTCTTCCGGGCCGATGACGACGAGGTGGACATTTTCCTTCAGGCAAAAGCGGGTCATCCGCTCGAAGTCGGTGCCGTCGAAGGTCACGTTGGTCGCCGACTGGGCGGTGCCGGCGTTGCCCGGGGCACAATAAATGCGTCCGGCCGTGGGAGACTGCGCGAGCTTCCAGACGACGGCGTGCTCCCGGCCGCCCTTGCCGACGACGAGGACGTTCTTTTTCGCGGGGGTCATCGGGAAGACCTGTCAGCCGGGCGTTTCGGGATGCAAAGAGCTAGGGTGCAAGATAGCCGATGCCACACCCGTGCCAAGCAGACTCCGGGAGTTTCGTTTCGCCTAATTCGATTTGTTAGCCTACACTATGGCGTGGGAAGATTTCATTCGGGTGCCCCGTCATGAGCCTGCGTTTTTCTCGGTCGGTCTTGTCCGCGACCGCGAGTTGTTTGACCCTCATGGCGTGCGGCTGCCGCGAGTCGGCCGGGCCGGGGCCGGTCGGCGCGGGGCCGCTCCGGGTCGTCGCCACGACGAGTATCATCGCCGACGCCGTCCAGAACGTCGGCGGCCAGCACGTCACCGTGACGACGCTCATGCCGGCCGGGACCGACCCGCACAATTACCTGCCGACGAGTGCCGACACGGAGACGTTCGCGGGGGCGCACCTGATCCTGTCGAACGGCCTGCACCTCGAAGGCAAGATGTCGTCCCAACTCGAAGGCCGCACGGTGCCGAACCAGCGGGCCGCGACCGTGAGTTCCCGGCTCGACCACGCGACGCAAGTCCTCAAGGTCGATGGCGGCGCGGAAGACCCGCACGTCTGGTTCGACGTGAAACTCTGGATGACCTGCGTCGAAACGGTCCGCGACGAACTCACGACCAGCGACCCCTCCCACGCCGACGCCTACCGGGCCAACGCGGCGAGCTACCTGGCTGAACTCGCGGCGCTCGACGCCGAAGTCCTGGCCAAGGCGACGAAACTGGCGAACGCCCGCAAGCCGACCGCGAAGCCGGTGCTGATCACGTCGCACGACGCCTTCGTCTACTTCTCGAAGGCGTACGGGTTCGAGGTCCACGGCTTGCAGGGCGTCAGCACCGCGTCGGCGACGAGTTCGCGCGACACCGAGTCGCTGGTCACCCTCATCGGCGAGCGCGGCATCACGGCGATCTTCACCGAGACGTCGGTCCCGCCGCGGGGGCTGAAAAAGGTGCTCGACGACGTGAAGGTCAAGTACCCGAAACTCGGCGAGGTGCGGCTGGTCGAGGGGCCGGACGCCCTGTACTCGGACTCCCTCGGCCCGGTCGGCACGCCGGGCGCGACGTACGTCGGCATGGTCCGGCACAACATCGACACGATCGGGAAATTCCTCCAGCCATGACCGCCCCGCCGGCTATCACCCTCCTGCCCGCCGTGCAGGTCCACGACCTGACGGTCGCCTACCGCGAGAAGCCGGTCCTCTGGGACATCGACCTCGTCATCCCGGCGGGCGTGCTCATGGGCGTCGTCGGCCCGAACGGGGCGGGCAAGACGACGCTCGTCAAGGCGATGCTCGGCCTCGTCACGCCGGTCAGCGGGCGGGTGCTGATCCACGGCCAGCCGTACCAGGCGAACAAGCGGTCGGTCGCCTACGTGCCGCAGCGCGGGTCCGTCGATTGGGACTTCCCGACGACGGCCTTCGACGTGGTGTTAATGGGCACTTACGGCCGGCTCGGCTGGTTCCGCCGGCCGGGGGAACTCGAACGGGAAGCGGCCCGGGACGCCCTCGCCAAAGTCGGCATGGCCGACCTGGCCCGGCGGCAAATCCGCGAACTCTCCGGCGGCCAGCAGCAGCGCGTCTTCCTGGCCCGGGCGCTGGTCCAGGAAGCCCCGGTCACGTTCATGGACGAGCCGTTCCAGGGCGTCGATGCCATCACCGAAGCGGCGATCATCGACATCCTGCGCGAATTGCGGGCCAACGGCCGGACGGTGTTGGTCGTCCACCACGACCTCTCGACGGTCGCCGAATACTTCGACTGGGTGACACTGCTGAACGTGCGGAAGGTGGCCGCGGGGCCGACGGTGGAAGTGTTTACGCCGGCCAACTTGCGTGCGACTTACGGCGAACGCCTGGCCCTGCCGCCGGGCGTTTGAGCCCGCGCGTCTATACTGATGAGATGCCCACCGGTCCCGAAATCATCCTCGCGCTCAAAGTGCTCGTGAGTGCCGTCACGGTCCTGTTCGCCGCGTCGATCGTGGCCATCGCCACCGGCCACCGGCGGTTGCACGGCCGCATCAACCTGGCCTTCTTCGTGCTGACGATGACGACCGTCCTCGGCTTCGAGGTGCTCCTCCGCATCGGCACCGACGTGAGCGCGAGTTTCAGCCCCGAAGCCCGGCAAGCCCTACGCGTCCACCTCGTTTTCGCCGTGCCGTCGGCACTGCTCTTGCCCCTGATGCTGTGGACCGGCGCGACCCGCCGCCGAAGACTGCACCGCCCGCTCGCCGGCGTCTTTCTCCTGTTGTGGACTGCAACGGTCTACACGGGGCTGTTCACGCTGCCCAGCGAGTAACGCCGACTGGCGAGCCGGAAGCGTCAGCGCCCGGAGTCCGCCCGCGTCAGCGCCCGGAGTCCGCCCGCGTCAGCGCCCGGAGTCCGCCAAGCGGTCACATCGTCAGGTGGTCTTCGGTCAGCCGCTTCGGCAGCTTGACGATGAACGCCGAGCCTTTGCCGACGACGCTTTCGACGCGGATGCGGCCGTGGTGCTGCTCGATAATCTGCCGGCAGACACTGAGGCCCAGGCCGGTGCCGCCGTGGCCGTTCTCGTCGGGCAGTTTGGTCGTGAAGAACGGCTCGAAGATTTGCCGCAGGTTCTCCTGGGCGATGCCCGCGCCGGTGTCGGCGACCTTCACCTCGACCGTCTCGCCGTCGGGGCTTTCGCGGACTTCCAAGCGTAACCGGCCGCCGTTGAGCATCGCCTGGCGCGCGTTGATGACGAGGTTGACGATGATCTGCTCGATCTGCCCCGGCACGACGACGGCGCTCGGCCGGCCCTCGAACCGCTTCTCGATCTGGATGCGGTGCTTGCCCAAATCCTTCTCGGTCAGGACGAGCACTTCCTCGACGATGGCGACGAGGTCGGTCAACTCGCGGTCGGTCGAGTTGTTGCGGGCGAAGCCGAGCATACTGTTGACGATCCCGGCGGCCCGCTGCCCGCCGCGGAGGATTTTCTCGAAGGCCTGGACCTGTGCGGCGGACGTCTGGCCGCGGCTACCCATCTTGGCGTAGTTGATGATGGTGGTCAGGATGTTGTTGAACTCGTGGGCGACGCTCGACGCGAGTTCGCCGACGCTGCTGAGCCGCTGCGCCTGGAGCAGTTGCTGCCGCAGGGCGTCGGTCTCGGTCATCGGCATGGCGGGCGATTCCTGAGTCATCATGAAGCCTCTCCCTGCAAGATTCGGACCGTCCCTCGACGCCGCGTGGCCCGGCCCGGTGTCAACCGGTCCCCCGCCGGGCGTGGCGTCAGGTCGATCGACCCTGCTAGCAAGAAGTATCGGTTGCGCCGGTTGAACCACTTCACGCGAACGACGCGGATGCCGGGAGGTTTCGCCGCCGATTTCGGCTCAAGTTTACCCGGCTTGCCCGTCATACCGTCGGCCGCCCCGGGACCGGCCCCAGACCCGTCGGCAACCCGTCGTTGAGCCGCAAAACCGGCTCTGGAACGGCGAGCAACGACACGGCGTCGCACCCGTGCGGAGTCGGCGTCAGGCGCGACACCGCGACGTTGGGCACCCTGCCGATTCGGCCCCACGCCGTCGGCCCGTGGTCGGCGAGGAGTTCGAGCAGCAAGACTTTACAGACGATGCCGTGGGCGACGATCACGAGCCGCGCGCCGGCGTGGGCGGCGACGGTCCGATGCCAGGCGTCGAGGAGGCGGGTGTGGAGGTCGGCGTAACTCTCCGCGCCGGGGGTGGTGAAGTCGGTCGCGCCGGTGGTCCACTGGGCGACCGTCTCCCGCCAGGCGACCTCGACTTCAACGAACTCGCGGCCGCAAAAGTCGCCGACCCGCCGCTCGTGGAACCCCGGCTCGATCGCGTGCGGCACGCCGCACAGCCGCGCGACCGGGGCGGCGGTGGCGACGGCCCGGCGCATCGCCGACGACACGACGACGGTCGGCCGCTGGGCGACGAACCACGCCCCGAGCGCCTCGGCTTGGCGTTCGCCGAGTCGGCTCAACACTTCGTCCGACTCGGCCCCGTGGAAGACGTGCGGCGTCGCCGTCTCGGCGTGCCGCAATAACCAAACGCACTCGGGCAAACCCATCGCACGATCCTCAAATAGATTCGGCCCCGCCGCAGACTTACCCCGGCGGGCGGATGGCCAGCCAGGGGGTGCCGACGCGGCCGCGGCGGTGGACGCCGGCGGTCTGGCACAGGGGGCACGTCACGACGAGCGGCGTGAGGACCTGGGCCGCGGCCTCGGAGGCAGTCCGGTCGTCGTCGCGCTCGGCCAGCGGCATCAGGACCGCGTCGCGGAAGCGGAGCCAGGCCCGCAGTTGACCGGCGAGACGGTCGGGGAGTTTACGGCCCAGTGGTAAGCGGCTCGCGCCGAGTTGGAGCCGCCACAGGCCGTCGCCCGCCTTGACGACTTCGATCGCGGCGTCGGGGTCGGCGACGACGACCGGGCCGACGGCCAGGCCGCGGGCGGTCAGCAGCACCCGGCCGAGTTCGGCTTCGGTCGCCTCGTCGAGTTCCAACACGAGCAGCGCGTCCGGGTGGACGGCCAGGAGTTTGCGGCTCTCGGTCGGCGAGGCGTCGGCGAACTCGAAGACGGTCGAGGCGTTGCCGACCTTGGCCCAAAGGAAACCCCGGCGGTTCTCGAACGCCACCTGTAAGAGCCGCAAGTGGTCCGGCAGCGCGCCCGCAATCAGGTCACGGAAGTTGGGCAGGAAGCGGGCGGCGGTCATCAGGTCGGCCGCACTCAGGCCGGCGTCGAAGGCGTCCGCCAGGACCAACACGGCGAGGCGGGCGAGTTCCCCGGGGCGTTCCTCGGGCACGCTCAGGACCAGTTCGGCGGCCGCTTCGCCGTAAGCCGGGGGCAGTTCGGCGCGGACGAACGGCCGGAACACGCCCGCCAGCCCGGCGATCTTTTCGCGGCCCAGCGTCGCGCCGTCGAAGGCTTGCAGGACTCGCACCGCGGCGAGCAGTTGCATCTGCGCCGGCCCGCGGTCGGCCAGCACGGCGGCGTGTGCGACGAGTTCGTACACCGCCGGCGACCGGTTCACGGGGTCGCCGAGGCGGAGGCTGACCCGGCACAGGCGCGTCAAAAAACGGACGGCGGCGGGCGACCGGCCGATGCCCGGCGTGAGGTCCGACCAGGCCAGCGCGAGGGCTTGCGCCGTCGCGTCCGGCAGCGGCTTGCGGGCGTACCGGGCGATCAGGTAGCCGGCGAGCGCGAGGACCACAGTCACCGCCGCGGGGACGGCCGGCGAGACGACGCGGCCGGAGATCAGCATCGTCGCCAGCGTGCCGAGGATGAGGGCCGGCAGGGCGGAGTACACCCCGGCGAGGCGCGACGACAGGCGGGGGCCGACGCGGGTCAACGTTTCGATGTCGCCGCGCGGCCGGCCGACTTCGACGACGCGGCCGCCGGGGCCGTCCCGCACCTCGACGAAGTACCCTTCGGCCGAGACGCGGCCGGCCCCGCACGACGCCTCGGGCGGCAACTCGGGCAAGGGGTCGGGGATGGCGTTCAAGCAGACCGGGCAGAGGCCGGCGTGGTCGGCGTCCGCGGCGGTGAGCAGTTGCTCGACCTCGGCGGCGTCCGGCGGGCCTTGGCTGGCGAGCGCCTGGAAGACGAGCCGCGCGTCTTCTTCGGGGTAGTACGCGGCGTGCGCGGCGAAGCTCTCGTCGAGCAGTCGCGCGTCCCGGCCTTCCGCCGCGGCCGTGATGGTGGCCGCCAAAACCCCGCGCGGCTCGACCGCCTGGCCGTCGTGGAAGAGCAGCCCGTGCCGGGTCCAGAGGTGCCGGATGAGGGCGAAGCGCGTCAGCCGTTCGTCGCACCGCGGGCAGCGCAACGCCGTGTTCGCCTCGGCCGCCTCGACGAGGACGTCCAGGGTGTCGCATCGGACGACGTGCCGTTCGAGGTCGAGCAACCGGTCGAGCGCGACCGCCTTCGACGCGCCCTCGGTGAGCGCCTGCACGATCGGCGCGACGGCCTGCGGGTCGTCCGGGACCGCGCTCAGCAGCCGGCCGGCGACGGCGGTCCGCAGGGGCAACGGCAAGTCGGCGTTTTGGAGCGCGGGCAAGACGAGAGGGGCGAGACTCGCGGGCACCGGGTCGGGCAGCCAGGCGACGAGTTCGAGGGCCGGGGTCACGCCGCCGGGGCCGGACGCGTGCAGCGCCTCGAAGGCTTCCGGCACGCGGCCGGCGGCGTGCGCGACCCGGGCCAGGCGGCGGACGAGTTGACTGCGGACGCGGCCGTCCGGGGCGGCCAGCGCCTCGCGCGCCAGCGCCGCCACGTCCGGGTTGCGGGCGTCGGGGGTCATCGCGGCTTCGTCGGGTCGGGGAGCGCGAGCCACAAGTCGAGGGCGTCGGCCGTCAGCGGGGCCGAACTCGGGTGGTCGGCCAGGGCGACCGCGAACCGCTTCAGCGACCGCTCGGCGGCCGCCCGGAAGCGCGGCTCGCCGGTCTTCGCCGTCAACCGCACGAGGCCGCGCGTCGCCAGGGCGTTGGCGGACGGTTGCGCCCCGTCGTAGTGGTCCTTGCCGCGGGCGAACAGTTGCTCGCCGTCGTTCGGCGTGAGGAACAGGCCGCCGGCCGCGGGGTCGTCGTGGTACTTCACCATCTCGTCGGCCAGGGCTTTGGCCGCCGTCAGCCAGCGCTCGGTCTTGGTCGCGTCGTGCAGGTTCAACAGGCCGTGCACCAGGTACGCGTAATCGTCGAGGAAGGCCGGGCCGCGGGCGGCGGGCTTTTCGCCCGGCTTCGCCGCGTAGACCCGCAACAGCCGGCCAGTCTTGTCGCGCATCGTCTCCAAGAGGAAGTCGGCGCACTTCTCGGCGGCCTGCGTGTAAGTCGGTTCGTTCAGCGCGGCCCCGGCGGCGGCGTACCCGGCGATCATCTGGCCGTTCCAGCCGGTGAGTACTTTGGTGTCGAGGAACGGCCGCACGCGCTTGGCCCGCGCGTCGAAGAGTTGTTGGCGGAGGGCGGCGGACTCGGCCGGCGGCGGCTTGGCCGCGCTCGACAGGTTGACCCGCGGGATGAACGCTTCGCCCTCGAAGTTCGGCTTGCCGGCCAGGGAGTAGTAGTCGCGGAAGGCGGCGTGCTTTTCCGGCGGGCCGAGGACCGCGTCGAGTTGCGCCGGCGTCCAGACGTAGAACGTGCCCTCCTTGCCTTCGCTGTCGGCGTCGAGCGCGGAGTAGAAGGCCCCCTCGGGCGAAGTCATCTCGCGGGCCAGGAACGCGGCCGTCGCGCGGACCGCCGGGTCGAACGCGGTGTCCCCGGTGAGTTGCCGGTGGAGTGCGTACACTTCGAGCAGTTGGGCGTTGTCGTACAGCATCTTCTCGAAGTGCGGGACGGTCCAGGTCCGCTCGGTCGCGTACCGGTGGAAGCCGCCGCCGAGTTGGTCGAAGAGACCGCCCTGGACCATCCGTTCCAGGGTGAGCCGGACCGACTTCGCCAGTTCCTCGCGCTTCGGCTTCGCGGCCTGCCGGACGAGGAAGAGGAGCGTCGGGGCCTTGGGGAACTTGGTGCCGCGGAACAGCCGCAGCTTCATGCCGATGCCGCCGTGGTCCGGGTCGAACTCGAAGGCGTCGGTCGCGGCCGTCACCAGGTCGGCGTCGAACTTGGCCGCCGGCGTCGCGCGGCTCGTCTTCTCCAGGCTCTCGACGGTCAACTTGGCGACGTACTCCGCCTGTTTGACGAGGCCGGCGTGGTCGGCGGCGTCGAGTTCGAGCACCTTCTTCAAGACCGACTTGAAGCCCGGCGAGGTGTCGCCGCCGACTTGCTTGTCCTCCGGCGGCCAGTACGTGCCGCCGAAGATCGGCTTGCCGTCGGGCAGCAGGAACATCGACAGCGGCCACCCGCCCGACTCCTTGAGCGTCTGCAGCGCGGTCATGTAGACCTCGTCCACGTCCGGCCGCTCCTCGCGGTCCACCTTGATGCAGACGAAGCTCTTGTTCAGGATCGCGGCGACGGCGGGGTTCGAGAACGACTCGCGCTCCATGACGTGGCACCAGTGGCAGGCACTGTAGCCGATGGAGAGGAAGACGAGCTTGTTCTCCTTCTTGGCGGCCGCGAACGCCTCCGGCCCCCACGGCCGCCAATCGACGGGGTTGCGGGCGTGCTGCAGGAGGTACGGGCTGACCTCGCCGGCGAGCCGGTTCGGCTTGCCGGTGCCGGCCGGCGGGTCGGCGGCAGTCGTCGGGGCGAGAATCACCAGGCTGGCGAGAACGGCGGCGGCGAGACGCATCGGGGAACCCCGCATTTCCGGGAACTGGCGCGGCGGGCGGAGTGTCGGTTACTATGATGCGTGCGGGGCCGTTCGCCCACCGAAATACCGCCGACGGGAGCTTGAAATGAAGATGTTGCGAACCCTCTTCGCGGTGGCCGTGGCGGTCGCCGGCTCCGCCCTCGCGGGCCGCGCGGACGACGCGGCCGACGCCCTCGCCAAGCAGCAACAGGCGGTCAAGGCGAACATCAAAGCCGGCAAGGTGACGCTGGCCACCGCCGAGACGGCCGACCTCATCGTCAGTGCCCCCTACCCCGCCGAGCGGGTCGCCAAAATTGCCGCCGAGGTGCAGAAGGCGTACACGGCGGCGCTCAAGACGTTGAAGTACGAGGCCAAGGACGACCCCATCGCCGGGAAGCTGGCCGTGTACGTCATCACCGACCCGAAGGCGCACAAAATCTTCCTGCTGCAGGCCCTCAAGCGGTCGCCGCGCGGCAAGGAAGCGGTCGATGTCCAGCTGCGAGGCGACACGCCGCAGATCGTCATCAGTGCCGGGGCCGACGAGAAGCCGACCGAAGCGGGCGTGACCGCGCAAGCCTCGCGGGCCGTGGCGTCGGCCCTCCTCAACGTCAAGGCGGGGACGACGACCGACGACGCCGGCTTGCCCGGCTGGCTCGAAGCCGGCTTCGGCAACGCCGTCACCCTGCGGGCGGACGGCAACGCCTCGAAACTCGCCGCGCACCGGGCGAAGGTCAGGGCGCTCGCGCAGAAGTCGCAGGGCCAGGCGCTCCAACTCAAGGCCGTGTACGGGGACGCGCCGTCGGCCGACGCGGACGTACTCGTCACGAGCTTCCTGGAATACCTGGTCTTCGGTCCCGGGGCGGAAAAGTTCCCCGCGATCCTGACGGCCCTCAAGCCCGGCGAGGGGAACGAGACGCCGACGATCTGGACCGCGTTCACGGCCGCCGACTGGAAGACCGAAGCGGTCGAGGCCAACTGGCGGCGCTGGGTGCTCACGGGGAAGTGACATCGGCCGCCGGCTCGCACCAGGCCGGGGTGATGAACCATTCGAGGACGCCCGACCCTTCGCCGATCTCGCCGCGGCGGACCGCGATGCACGCCGCGGCCCCCTTGTCGAACGGCACAACGTGTTCGCCGACCCCCAGCAGCCAGGCGGCGTAGGCGGCGATGTCCGGCATGTGCCCGACCAGCACGACCGTCTTCACGCCGAGTTCGGCGACGTACTTCGACAGTTTCTTCGGCCGCAACTCGCCGGACTTCAACAGGTCGGTGGCGACGACGGCTCGGCCGGTCGGCAGGAGCGGGGCGAGGGCCTCGGCCGTCTGCACGGTCCGCACCAGGGGGCTGGTCGCCACCGCGTCCGGGGCGACGCCGACGCGGTGCAGGGTCGCGGCGAGTTGCGCGGCTTGCTGCCGGCCGAGGTCGGTCAGGGCGCGGCCGAAGTCGGCGGGCGCGTCGCTCGAGTACGACCCGACGGCTTCGGCGTGACGGACCAGGATGAGGCGCATGGCGTTTCCCCGCTTCACGATTTCCTCACGCGGTTCCCCTACACGGGGCACCGGTGCGGTTCGTACACTGTCTGTTGTTCCACCACCTGACGCAGTACGCACGATATGAAGCGCAACGACATCCGCAACGTGGCCGTGATTGCCCACGTTGACCACGGCAAGACGACTCTAGTCGATCAGATGCTCCGCCAGTCCGGCCAGTTCCGGTCCGAGGAACTCGACAAGCTCGTCGGCGGCCAGCACGGCCTGATCATGGACTCGAACGACCAGGAGCGCGAGCGCGGTATCACGATTTTGGCCAAGAACTGCGGCATCCGCATCGGCGACGTGAAGGTCAACCTGATCGACACCCCGGGGCACGCCGACTTCGGCGGCGAGGTCGAGCGCATCCTGAAGATGGCCGACGGCGCGTTCGTGCTGGTGGACTCGGCCGAAGGCCCCCTGCCCCAGACCCGGTTCGTGCTGCGCAAGGCGTTCGCGTGCGGCCTCCGGCCGATCGTCATCATCAACAAGATCGACCGCCCGGACGCCCGCATCGACGAGATCCACTCGCAGATGTTCGACCTGTTCATCGAACTCGGGGCGGACGACGAGACGGCCAACTTCTCGGTCATCTACGCCTCGGGCCGGGCCGGCATCTCGACCACCGACATGACCGTCGAGCCGAAGGACCTGACGCCGATCTTCGACGCGATCATCCAGAAGGTGCCCGCCCCGGACGTGGAGATGGACGGCCCGCTCAAGATGCAGGTCATGGCCCTGACGTACTCCGAGTTCGTCGGCAAGATTTGCATCGGCCGCGTGTTCAGCGGCACCATTCGCAAGGGCCAGCGGGTCACCGTCGTCCGCCAGAAGGACGGCACGTCGTTCCAGGACACCGTCGTCAGCGTCCTCGAATTCGAGCGGCTGGCCAAGCGGGAAGTCGAGGAGATCCGCGCCGGGGACGTGTGCTGCATCGTCGGCCTGGACGAGGCCGAGATCGGCGACACGATCTGCGACCTCGACAACCCGTTCCAACTGCCGGCGCTGACCATCGACGAGCCGACGCTGGACATGCTGTTCAAGGTCAACGACTCGCCGTTCGCGGCGCTCGAAGGCAAGCCGCTGACCAGCCGCGAACTCCGCGACCGGCTCGAGCGCGAACTGCACGTCAACGTCGCCCTGCGGGTTAAACCGGGCGACCGCGAGAGCGAGTTCATCGTGTCCGGCCGGGGGCTGCTGCACCTCGGCGTGCTGCTGGAAAACATCCGCCGCGAAGGCGGCGAGATCGCCGTCGGCAAGCCGCGCGTCATCACCAAGGAGATCGACGGCAAGGAGCACGAACCGGTCGAGTACCTCGTCGTCGAGGCCCCGACGGCACACTCCGGGTCGGTCATGCGGCTGGTCCTGGAGCGGCAGGGCGAGTGCGTCAAGATGGAGGCCCAGGGCTTCCTGACGCACATGGAGTTCCACATCCCCGCCCGCGGCCTGATCGGCCTGCGGACGAAGATGCTGACCGCCACGCAGGGCGAGGCGATCATGCACCACAATTTCCACGAGTACCGCCCGGTCAAGCCGAACCTGCCCGGCCGGGCCAACGGCGTGCTGGTCTCCATCGAAACGTCGAAGGCGACCGGGTACGCGATCGAAAACTTGCAGGACCGCGGCTTCCTGTTCGTCGCCCCGATGCAGGCCGTCTACGAGGGCCAGATCGTCGGCGAGCACAACCGCGACAAGGACTTGACGGTCAACGTCACCCGCCTGAAGGCCCTCACCAACATGCGGAGCGCCGGGGCCGACAAGACCGTGCCGCTGCGGCCGCCGATGCAGTTCTCGATGGAGATGGCGCTCGAGTACATCGAAGAAGACGAACTCGTCGAGATCACGCCGCAGAGCATCCGGATGCGCAAGCTCTTCCTCAAGGAGGCGGACCGCAAGAAGTACGACCGCCACAAGTGAGTCGCTTCCCCTGGTTCGGCATGCTCCTTCTCGCCGGTTGCACGCCGACACCGTCGAAGGTTGAAACGCCCCCGCCGCGCGTCGAACTCGGCGCGCGGTTCGACCCCGCCACGACTGGCACGATTCGCGGGCGTGTGGTGTGGGACGGCCCCCTGCTGAGCGTCCCGCGATCGACGGGGGTCGTCCCGGACGGCGACGACTACCGCTTCCGCGACGTGGGCAACCCGTTGACACCCGTCGTCGATCCGACGACGAGCGGCGTCGCAGGCCTGCTGCTGCAACTCGAAGACGTCGACCCCGCGCGCAGCCGGCCGTGGGACCACCCGCCGGTGACGTTGACGATGGCGGACTTCGCCTACCGGTTGTCTCCGCCGTCGGGCCTGGTGCGGCTCGGTGACACCGTCAGCTTTGTCTCGACCGACCCCGAGTTGCACGTCGTCCGCGCCCGCGGGGCGGCGTTTTTCTCCCTGACGTTCCCCGCGCCGAATCAGCCGCGGACCCGCCGATTCGACACGCCCGGCACCGTCGAGTTGACCAGCGGGTGCGGGTACTTCTGGAACGCCGTCGATCTGTGCGTGCGGGTTGACCCCTATGCCGCGATGACGGACGCACAGGGGCGGTACGAAATCCCACAAGTGCCCGACGGCAAGTACTGGCTGACGGTGTCACCCCGCAACCCGACCGTCGTTCGCGTCGAGCGCGACCCGGAGACGGGATTGCCGTTCCGCCACTACTTCGGCGTGGGGATTTCCAGGAGCATCGCCGTGGCCGTCCGCCGCGGAGAAGTGGCGACGCAGGCGATCACCGTGGACGCCGCGATGTACGGAGTCCAACAATGATCATCTACCCCGCGATCGACCTGCTCGGGGGCCGCTGCGTGCGGCTCGTGCAGGGGGATTACGCCCGCGAGACCGTGTTCGCCGCCGACCCGACGCAACCGGCCCGCGCCTGGGTCGAGCAAGGGGCGGACCGCCTGCACCTCGTCGATCTTGACGGGGCCAAGGCCGGACACCCGGTCAACGGCGACGCGGTGCGGCGCATCGTCGAAGCGGCCGGGGTGCCGTGCCAACTCGGCGGCGGCATTCGCACCGAAGCCGACCTCGAAACCGTCTTCGGCTGGGGCGTGCGCTGGGCCGTGATCGGCACGCGGGCACTTCAAGACCCCGCCTGGGTGCGGGCGATGGCCGAGAAGTACCCGGACCGCGTCGTCCTCGGACTGGACGCCCGCAACGGCTTCGTCGCCACCGACGGCTGGCTGAACACGTCCACCACCCTGGCGACCGAGTTGGCCAAGCTCGTCGAAAGTGCCCCGCTCGCGGCCGTCGTCTACACGGACATCGCCACGGACGGCATGATGCAGGGGCCGAACTACGAGGCGCTTGCCCAGATGCGGGCCGCGACCCGGCTGCCGGTCATCGCGTCGGGCGGGGTCAGCGACTTCGCGCAGGCCGAGCGACTGGCCGCGTCGGGGACTTACGCCGCGATCATCGGGCGGGCGCTGTACGAGGGGGCGATCAAACTGCCCGACGTGCTCAAGCTGCGCGACCGGCCGGCGTGACCGCCGATTTCGCGGTCGTCGCGTCGGCGTTCGCTCACGCCGCGCTTGCCCCGGCGTTGCAGATGCGAGATGATGACGGCGACGGACTCTTCCCGGCCCGAGTGAGGCTCCATGAACGCGCTGCAAAGTTTCTTCGTCAACGAGTGGTACTTCGCCGCCCCCATGACGCTCATGGCGTTCGTCGCCTTCGCGCTCGTCGCCTGGCGGGTGCTGCTCAACTTCTCGTCGAAAACGTCGCTCGACGACCTGTGGCCGGACCTGCAGGAGACGCTCAAAAAGAAGGGGACGCGCGGGGCGGTCGCCCTGTGCCGGGACGAGAAGGGGCTGATCCCCCAACTCCTCTTCACGGCCGGCCTGGAAGCCGCCCCGCAGGGGGCCGCGGCGATGCGGCGGAGCATGGCGAGCGCGATCGAGTTGGAGATTCTGCCCCGGCTCAACTTCCTGCTCGCGCCCATCCTCGGCATCGCCAAGATCGCCACGATGGTCGGCCTACTCGGCACCGTCATCTCGATGATCAACACCTTCAACGCCATTTCGTCCGCCAAGTCCGGCGACCCGTCCGGCGTGACCAGCCAGGCCGGGGCCATCGGCCTCGCGCTGTTCGCCACGGCGATGGGGCTGATGACGGCCATCCCGCTCGTGTTCATGCACGTCATGTTCAAGGACGGCAACCACCGCTTCGAGACGCGGATGAAGGCGAGTGCCCAGAAGCTCATCACGCTCGTCCAGAACACCCGCGTCGCCGACGAGCCGGCCAAGTAACGGGAGTCAACTCGTGGCGAAATCGGCGAAGTCGGCGGACGTGTTCGACGTCTGGTTCCTCGCGGCCGACCAGGTCTACCGCGGCGTGCCGTGGGCCGTCGTCAGCGGGTGGGCCGAACAGGGCCGGCTCGCCGGGACGGACCGCGTCCGGCCGGCCGGCTCGACCGTCGCCTGGCAGCGCGTCCAGGACCACCCCCGGCTGGCCGACTTCCTGTTCGACCCGGCCCGCCACCGGGATGAGTCGGCCGGCGACCTGCCCCCCGTCGAACTCGACGTGGACCCGCGGCCCCGCGCCCGCGAACTCGACGACGAGGAGGTCGACATGATCCCGCTCATCGACGTGTCGCTCGTGCTCCTCGTCTTCTTCATGCTCACGACCGTCGTCGCGGCCGTGTCGCCGGTCACCGTCCCCGAGATGAAGTACGCCCAGGAGATCGCCAAGGAGACCGACTCGATCACGGTCATGATCGACAAGCTCGGGGCGACCGAACACGTCTACGCCCTCCGCCTCGGCGACAGGCCGCCGACGCCCGACGACAACAACCTGCTCACCCTCGGCGAACTCGTGACCCGGCTCGACAAGCGGCTGACCGAGCGGCGGGAGCCGCCGGAGGTGCGCATCGCCTGCCACCTCGACTTGCCCCGCGGCCTGGTCCGCGAGGTGACGCAGGAGTTGAACAAGCGGCAGCTCAAGAACCAAATCCGCAGCTACTCCGCCGACGTGAACGAGGCCAAGAAATGAGCTGGCAACTCCGCCGCGAAGGGGCGACGACGACGACCCCCGTGCCGTCCGCCCAGGCCGTCCTGGACGGCGTCAAGGACGGCGAGTGGGCGGCGTCCGACGAGGTCCGCGGGCCGGGCGAGGCGGCCTGGAAGCTGATCGAGTCGCACCCGCAGTTCGAAGAAGCGATCGCGGAGATGGAGGAACCGGAGTTGCCGCCGGTCGAGGAAACGCACCTCGACATGAACCCGCTCATCGACGTATCGCTCGTGCTGCTCGTCTTCTTCATCCTGACGGCGGCCTATGCCACCCTGCGCCGCACGGTCGATTTGCCGCCCGAACCGCCGGACCCGCAGAGCCAGAAGGCGAGCCTGCCGAAGTTGAAGGACCTCGAAGACCGCGTCTTCAAAGTGATCGTCCGCATGGACGGCGACGACCCCGTCGTCCGGGTCGAGGGCAAAGTCGTGCCGATGGCCGATCTGGAAGCGGAGATGACCGAGTACGTCAAGCGGAAGGGCAAGACCGAAGCCTACATCGACGTGAGCGCGGACGTAAAATGGGCCGTCGAGATCAAGATCATCGAAGCGACCCGCGGGGCCGAAGTCCGGCGAATCTACTGGCCCAAGGGCAAGTAAAGATTTGTTAGCCCGAAGCGCCAGCGAGGGGAACGAAGGTCGTAGCTACCGCTGGAGTCGAAGACCGTTCCGTCAACGACCTGAGTCTTGTCCACGACCTTTGCTCCTAACAAGACTCACTTCCGCAGGCGGTCGGTCTGCTCCGACACGACGAGCTTGTACTGACCGCCGACGACGCTGACCCGGAAGATCGTCTGCTCCACGTCCTCGGGCCGACGGTTGCGGTAGCTCTTCTCCAGTTTGGCCAGTTCTTCTTCGATGCCCCGGGGGAAGATGGCCCAGAACTCGCCGGGGACGAAGTTCAGGTTCAAGGCCCGGCCGACCTCCTCGCCCGACTTGGGCTTCGAGTCGCAGAACTGGATTTGCTGCGAGTAAGTGGCCAGTTCGGCGTCGGTCGCCACAATGCCCGGCTTGGGGTTCCGCAAGTCCTTGAAGACGTACATCTGCTTCTTCTCCGGCGGCACGCTTACCAGCACGACGGCCCCGAGGGCCTGCAACTGGTCGAGGTAGTCCCGGCCGCCGTTGGTCTGGAAGCGCATCACCCACCGCAGCGACCGCGCCCGGGTGCCGCTCGCGCCGGTCCCGCCGGGGCCGGTGCCGGGCTGGCCGTCGCCCTTGCCCGCCCCGGGGGTGCCCTTCGGCCCGCCGATGCCGGTGAGCTTGGTCTTCAGCGACTCTTCCAACCGGCTCAAGTTCTTGGCGTTCTCCGGCGCGACGGCCACCGAATCGGCGTTCGGGTCTTCCAGGGCGATGGCGTTTTGGACGTCTTTGACTTCCGGGATCGTGAAGTCGTTCTTGATCGTCTCGTCGCCGGACGTGCTGGGCGGCTGCACGATCGGGCTTTTCAACGTCTCGTTTGGCGTTCCGCCGGCCCCGGCCGAACCGTCGCCGGAATCGTCGTCGCCGCCCTCGGCCAGGCTGATCGGCGGGACTTTCTTCTCGGGGCCGCTGCCGAGCGAGAGGAACAGCAAGCCGACGAGCAGGGCGAACATGCTCGTCAGGAAGAAGGTCGAGACGAGCAGAGAGATGGGGAATTCGAGGTTCGGCGAGTACTTCTTCCAGACGGTCGCTTCGGGCGGGCCGAAGGCGAGCGGGTCGGTGCTCAGGTCGATGAGTTCGGTCGGTTCGGTCGTCGGCATCGCAGTCACCTCCGGGAAAGGCGTCGGCCCGCAGACATCAACGTACCCGACGCGAGGGTGTTTGCCAAACGAACAAACCCGCCGGGTCGCGGCGGGTCAGAATCCGAAGTCAGGGTCGCCGCTATTCCCGCTCGATGTCGGGGGGCAAGTCGTACTGGGCGTAGCGAACTACTCGCACTTCGAGCACGTCGTCGGTCACTCCAAACACGATCGTGAAGTGCCACGACTTGCCGGCCAGGTCGAAGAGTTCCACGTTGAGCATCCGGCGGTGGGACGGGACCGGGTTGACGCCCTCTTCTGTGTAGCGTTCAGGGTCGTCGGCCGCGTCTTCAAAGTGGCGGAACAAAGCTTTGAGGAGAACCTTATCGCGTGGCAGCTCACGAATTTGTAGCTTCGCGAAGTCTGAGTACTTGATCGATCGGGCCACGCCTCAGCACTCTTCCAGAAGTTGGGCCTCGAAGTCGGCGGCGGGCGTGGTTCTGCGCCCCGACTGCTCGAACGCCTCCTCGGCGGCCCAGACTTCAGCCGCGGTCAATACGGGGAAGCCCGGCTTGCACTTCATGCGAGAGGCAGCCTCTGCCGTAAAAAACTCGCGCATCGTCGTGTGGCTCAGTACGGCGTCGGAGTGCGCGCCCTCCGAGAGTCCAGCCCGCGCCTCGCGCCACGCCGGCTCGTGGTGCGTCATCGCCACTAACTCGCGGGGAGTGAACTTGATGTAGTCCCGCCACACCATTTCAACGAGAGCAGCAACCGTCTCGCTCATCGGCCCGCCGGCGGACGGGATTTCGTGAGGGAACACTCCGCTCGACCGGCCCTTGAACAGGTCGTACACGTCCCGGACTACGGGGCCGTACTTCCAAGCGCACAATGGCTGGCGGAACAGCGGCCGGCCCAAGAGCGCTAACCCCCACCCCTGGCAGTAGTAGAGCAACTTTTGTAGGTGCAAGGGGCTGAGGTAGATGGCCTCGGCGTCCTCGACAGACACAGACGTGGCGGGCGCGCCGATCAGGACCAGTTCCCTGGCGACGGTCAAGGCGTCGTAGTGTTGTTGAGTAGCCACACAAATCCCCGGACCGCGTTCACGAATCGACAACTCCCAACACCCACACTATCACCACACCGGCTCGTGAGATAGGTTCGTGCGTGGAAATGCCTTGCAGTGCGACGAGTCGAGCGAGCACACCTACCAACGAACAAACCCGCCGGGTCGCGGCGGGTCGTTCGGGTCCGAGTGTCCGCGGAGTTACTTCTTCACTTCGTACTCGGCGTCGATCACGTCGTCGCCGCCCTTCTTGCCGCCACTCGGGGCCGCGCCGGGGTCTTCCGCGCCGGGCTTGGCGTTCATGTGCGACGCCATCGCCTGGCTGACCGTGTCGAGTTCGCTCACGGCCGTCTTGATCGCGGCCAGGTCGGACCCGTCCTTGACGCCCTTGACCTTGTCCATCGCGCGGGTGACGGCCGACTTCTCCGCCTCGCCGAGCTTGTCGCCGTTCTCCTTGAGCAGCTTTTCCAAGGAGAACAGCTTGTTGTCGGCCTCGACCCGGGCGTCGGCCAGTTCCCGCTTGATCTTGTCCTCGTCGGCGTGGACCTCGGCGTCCCGCTTCATGCGGTCGATCTCTTCCTTCGTCATCGCGCTCGACTGCTCGATCCGCCGGGACACTTCCTTGTTCGACCCCAAGTCCTTGGCGGTCACGTTCAAGATGCCGTTGGCGTCGAGGTCGAAAGTCACCTCGACTTGCGGCACGCCGCGTGGGGCCGGGGGGATGCCGTCGAGGTGAAACTGGCCGATCTTCTTGTTGTCGTTGGCCATCGGCCGCTCGCCCTGGAAGACCTGCACTTCGACCGACGGCTGCGAGTCGGCGGCCGTCGTGAAGACCTGGCTCGTCTTCTTCGGGATCGTCGTGTTTTTGCCGATCAGCACCGTCAACACGCCGCCGAGGGTCTCGATGCCCAGCGACAGTGGGGTCACGTCGAGCAGCAACAGTTCGGACTTCGAGCCGAGCAGCAGTTGCGCGCCCTGGATGGCCGCGCCGACGGCGACGACTTCGTCCGGGTTGACCCCGCGGTGGCCTTCCTTGCCGAAGATTTCCTTGACGAGTTGCTGCACCCGGGGCATCCGCGTCATGCCGCCGACCATGACGACTTCGTCGATCTGCGAGGTCTTCAGCCCGGCATCGACCAGGGCCGTCAACACCGGCTTCTTGCACCGCTCGAAGAGGTGATCGACCATCCGCTCGAACTGCGTCCGGCTGATCGACAGCATCAGGTGCTTCGGCACCCCGTCGATGGCCGTGATGAACGGCAGGTTCACGTCGGTGCTGGCCTGTTGCGACAGGTCCTTCTTGGCCCGCTCGGCCGCTTCCTTGAGCCGCTGCATCGCCATCGGGTCTTTGCGCAGATCGACGTTGTTTTCCTTCTTGAACTCCTCGGCGATGTAGTCGATGACGACCTGGTCGAAGTCGTCCCCGCCGAGGTGCGTGTCGCCGTTGGTGGACTTGACCTGGAAGACGCCGTCCTCGCCGACTTCGAGGACCGAGATGTCGAAGGTACCGCCGCCGAGGTCGAACACGGCGATCTTCTGGTCTTTCTTCTTGTCCATCGCGTAAGCCAAAGCCGCGGCCGTCGGCTCGTTGATGATCCGCATCCGCTGCTTGGTCTTCTTCTGCGTTTTCGGGTCTTCGATCTCCCACTCGGTGTCGAACCCCGCGACCGCAGCGGCGTCGATGGTCGCCTGGCGCTGGCCGTCGTTGAAGTACGCCGGGACGGTGATGACCGCCTTGCGGACGGTGTGCCCCAGGTACGCCTCGGCGGCTTCTTTGAGCTTGCGCAGGATCATCGCCGAGATTTCCGGCGGGGTGTACTGCTTGCCGTCGATGTCCACCTTGACGAGGTCGGCCGCCCCGCCGACGATCTTGTACGGCACCAGCTTCTCTTCGGACTCGACCTCACTGTGCCGCCGGCCCATGAACCGCTTGATCGAGTAAATCGTCTTGGTCGGGTTGGTGATCGCCTGCCGCTTGGCCGGGTCGCCGACGAGGCGGTTGCCGTCCTTGGCGAAGGCCACGACGGACGGGGTGATGCGGTTCCCTTCCTGGTTGGCGATGACCTTCGCCTCGTTGCCCTCCATGACGGCGACGACCGAGTTGGTCGTGCCGAGGTCGATTCCGATGATCTTTTCTTCGGCCATGAGTCTACTCCTGGGAAGTTGCGTGTCGGTGTTGGCGAATTGCACACCATTTTAGGCGGGACGAAGCCCGTCCGGCCGCGCAAATGGTGTGAGGATTGATTCCAATGCAAGCACGATGCCAGACTCCCTTGCGTCGCTCGTCCGACAGCACAAAGTACGGATCGGCTGGGAGTTACGCCGATTCGTCGGGAGTGCTTCCGGGACCGAAGCTGGCCGAAACGCCATTTCGGCAGGCACTAGGGTGTCGGCGGAGTGGTCGCTGGGCTGGCACAATCACTCCAACCCGTACACTCGACGGCGGTGGTTTCATTCGGCCGGCCGCCGTCGATTGACGCCCGGCACCGAGTCTATAAAGATTGGACATCGAAACGCGCCGCGAACTCCCACCCGATCGGTTCCATGAGCCGCAAACCCGAACCCGACAAGTCCGCCAACCTGACCGCCCTGCGGTCGCAGATCGACAAGCTCGACCTGGAAATCCTGGAGAAACTCTCCAAGCGGGCCAACGTCGCGGCCCAGATCGGCAAGGTCAAGTCGGAGGTCGGCGGGGAGATTTTTAGCGCCTCTCGGGAGGAAGA
This sequence comes from Fimbriiglobus sp., assembly GCA_025362195.1. GTDB lineage: Bacteria > Planctomycetota > Planctomycetia > Gemmatales > Gemmataceae > Fimbriiglobus. Next base: position 26,232 of record JANYHV010000335.1, read on the forward strand.
AGTCCTCGGCAACATGATCGCGTCGAACAAAGGCCCGCTCGGCCCGGTCACCCTGCGGGCCATTTACCGCGAACTCATCAGCGGTTGCCGGGCACTCCAGCGCGTCCAGCGGATCGCCTTCCTGGGGCCGGAGTACAGTTACTCGCACCTCGCCGCGATCGAACGCTTCGGCGAGGCGGTCGAGTACGTCCGCGTCGGGTCGATCCAGGCGGTGTTCGAGGAAGTCACCCGCAAGCACGTCGATTACGGCCTCGTGCCCCTTGAGAACTCGACCGACGGCCGCATCGCGGACACCCTCGACTGCTTCATGCGGACGCCGACGATCAAGGTCTGCTCCGAGATTCGCCTGCGGGTCCACCACAACCTGCTCTCCAACGCGGAGCAGATGGAGATTCGCCGGGTCTACTCGAAGGCGCAAGCCCTGTCGCAGTGCCGGCACTGGCTGGGCAAGAACCTGCCGCACGCGACCCTGCACGAGGTGTCGAGCACGGCCGACGCCGCGCGACTGGTGCAGACGGACCCGCACGCCGCAGCCGTCGCCAGCCGGCAAGCGGGCGTGCGCTACGGCCTCCGGGTGCTGTTCCCGAACATCGAGGA
>JANYHV010000384.1 GCA_025362195.1 Fimbriiglobus sp.
CTGCCGAACCTGTGGATCCCCGACGGCCGGGACTGCCACGTCGTCGAATCGTTCCCCGAACTGAGTACCGGCAAGCTCGACCTGAAGCGGATCGGCGAGTGGGCGCGGGCCGTCGCCGCCGGCGGGGCGATCCCGTCGTGACCGACACCCGCTTGACGCGCTGCCGGGTCGTCCTGGTGCGGCCGCACTTCGCCGGCAACCTCGGGTCAGTCGCCCGCGCGATGTCGAACTTCGGCCTGAGCGACCTGACCCTCGTCGCCCCGATCGCCGACCGCGCCAGCCCGGACGCGCAGATGATGGCGACCCGCGGCAAGGAGATTCTCGCCGGTGCGCGCGTCGTGGCCACGCTGGCCGAGGCGGTCGAGGACTGCACCTGGGTCGTCGCCACGTCGGGCGAGGTCCGCGGCGTGTTGCGGCAAGGGTTCTGGGGCACCCCGGACGCGCAACTGCCGGGCCTGCTCGACGCCCTCGGCACGACCCCCACGGCGACGGCGGCCGTCGTCTTCGGCCCCGAGCCGAGCGGCTTGACGGTGGCCGAAGTGACCGCCTGCCAGGCGATGATCTTCATCCCGACCGCCGACGAATCAACTTCGTTGAACCTCGCGCAGGCGGTCGCCGTCTGCCTGTACGAACTCCGCAAACTGTGGGGTCAGACGCAACCGCCGGTGCTCGTGGCCGAGCCGCCGGCGAGCTACGGCGACGTGGAACGGATGCTGGCCAAGCTGCGCGAAAGCCTCGTCGCCGTGCGGTACCTGTGGGACGACCGGGCCGACGGCATCTTCAACGTGCTGAGGCAGGTGATCGTCCGCGCCCGGCCGACCCGCCCGGACGTGCAAGTCTTACACGGGGTGGCCCGGCAACTCGCCTACGTGGCCAAAATCTGGGGCGTGACGCACCCCGCCGACGGCCGCGCGCCAGAGGCCCCGCCCCCGCCCGCCCCGCCGAATTCCTGACCGCTTGGGCCGGCCACGCCGGGTGTGACGCAGTCGGCCGGCCGTCTCCGACGACGAGCTTGAACGATTCGTTTGCTTGTCGTCGAAGATGTGCGTAATTTGAGCCTGTCGAGTTGAATGGGCGGTCTGGGGCGACTGCGGGTTTCCCGTAATCTTGCCCCGGTCGCGCAATTCGGCTCGCCGCTTGCATCCTCTTGAGCGTGAGAGGGTGCGCCGCACGAAGTCTCGGGGCGGTGTCGGTCACGGAGGCGGGTCGGAGTCGCACAAGGAGTGCATCATGCGTCGGGTGGTTGTCACGGGCGTCGGGGTCATGGCGTCGAACGGCGTCGGCCGGGAGACCTTCTGGTCCGCGTGTACCGAGGGGGTCAGCGGCATCCGGCCGATCCGGGCGTTCAACGCGTCGGGCCACCCCGTGCGCGTCGCCGGCGAAGTCCCGGACCACGACCTGGCGGGCCTCGTGCCGACCGCGTCCCGCAAGCACTTCAAGAACATGAGCCGGTCCGCGCGGCTCGGGCTGGGGGCGGCCGGGCTGGCCGTGACCGACTCGGGCCTGGACTTCGAAAGCGACGCCGTCGATCCCGAGCGGGTCGGGGTGATGATCGGCACCGGCGTCGTCCCCGTCGATCTCGCCGAACTCTCGCCCATGCTCGCGCGGTCGATCGCCGAGACCGGGGAACTCGACTGCACGCGCATGGCGGTCCCCGGCGAGGGGTCGCCGGTCTACCCGATGTGGCTGCTCAAGCACCTGCCGAACATGGTCGCGTCGTACATCTCGATGGCGTTCAACGCTCAGGGGCCGAACAACACGATCGTGACCGCGTGCGTGGCCGGGACGCAGGCCATCGGCGAGGCGTACCGGACCGTCGCTCGCGGCGAGGCCGACGTGATGCTGGCCGGCGGGTCGGACAGCCGCATCGACCCGCTCATGCTCCTGGGGTACGCCGCCATCGGCGCGCTCAGCCCGGCGGCCGGCACGCCGAGCGAAGTGTCCCGGCCGTTCGACCGGTCGCGGGACGGGTTCGTCATCGCCGAGGGCGCGGCCGTGCTCGTGCTCGAAGAGTACGACCGGGCCAAGGCCCGCGGGGCGACCATTTACGCCGAGGTGTTGGGCTTCGGCAGTTCCTTCGACGCCTACAACATCACCAAGCCCGACCCGTCCGGCCGGGGCGGCGCGCGGGCCATCGCCAGTGCGCTGCACGAAGCCCGCATCGACCACCGGGACATCGGCTACATCAACGCCCACGGCACGAGCACGCGGCTCAACGACGCGATGGAAACGGCGGCCGTCAAGCGCGTCTTCGGCGAGCACGCCAAGACGGTGAAACTGTCCTCGATCAAGTCGATGATCGGGCACAGCATCGGCGCGGCCGGCGCGATCGAAGCCGCGGCACTCGCCCTGACGCTGAAGACGAAAGTGCTCCCGCCGACGATTAACCTGCGCACCCCCGACCCGGCCTGCGACCTCGACTACATCCCGAACGAGGCCCGCGAAACCGCCGTCACCTACGGCCTCTCGACGAGCTTCGGCTTCGGCGGCCAGAACGGCGCACTCGTCATGCGCGCGGCATAACCCCCGGCGAGCGAAGAGCGTTAGCGACTGGAGCGTCCGGTCAGACGGTACTGGCCGCGGCCGCGGGCGGTTTGTCGAGGGACAATTCGGTAATCAGCAGCGAGTCGAGAATGTGACCGGCCTCGTCGGATTCGTACACGATCACCGTGCGCCCGCCCGGCGACATCGACAGGTAGTCCCGGTGCGGCACGCGGTGCGACCGGCCGTCGGCGAGGTGGACCGTGAACGGCAGGAAGGGGTTCGCCTCACGTGCCAAGCGAATTTGATCGACGTTCATGAGTCGCCTCCGAGTAATCGAGTTCTGTTTATGATACTCGACGCCGGCGAGCCAGGAGCGTGAGCGACTGGAG
>JANYHV010000313.1 GCA_025362195.1 Fimbriiglobus sp.
GGAGTTCCCATGACGCAAGCCGCGACCGACCTACTCAACGCCGTGCTGGCGTTGCCCGAACCGGACCGCTCGGAGGTCGTCGAGTCGATCGAAGCGTCGGTCGAACCGCCGGCGGGCTTGCACCCGGCGTGGGGGCCGGAACTGCGGCGGCGGGCGGCCCAACTCGACTCGGGGGAGGTCGTCGGCGTGCCTTACGAGGAGGTCCGAAAGCGAATGCTTGCGACCCTCGCCGCGGCCGGCCTGAAGCATGATTAGATTGGTTCAACACCCGGAGGCCGAGGACGAGCTTCAAGTCGCGTTGGCTTGGTACATCAGCCGCAGCCGGAGGAAAGCGCTCCGTTTCGACAAGAAGCTCGATGGCGTGATGGAGGAAATCCGCACCCACCCCGACCGCTACCCCCAACTCGACCATGAGTTCCGCGAAGCGGCCGTGCCCAAGTTTCCTTACAGTGTCATCTATCGGGCGATGCCTTCGGGCGACGTGCAGGTGGTCGCCGTGGCCCACGCCAGCCGCGAACCGGGGTACTGGCGGGACCGGGCGTGAGGGCCGACCGTTCGAGGGTTCCGTGCAAAACGTCTACGCATTTCAGGCGACCTTCGTCCCCCGCAGCGGTCAGTTGCGGGCGGACCGCGAGGCGTGCTACCTGGCGCTCGCCGGGGCGGCCAAGGTCTGGGCCGCCGAGGCGAAATTGGAGTCGCCGGACGGGGGCGGAACCCCGGCCGTTTCGGACCGGACCCTGGACGCCGATCGCCGGCTGTTCACCCTCACGGCCGCGTACCCGCTCGCCCCGGGCGACCCGTGGCGGTACGTCTGCGAGACCGCCGTCGCCCTCACGCCGATCGGCCTGCAGGGGCACGTCATCGTGCGCGTCCGCCGCGCCCGGGACGACGGCTCGACGGCCCGGTTCGAGCCGTTCCGGCCCGCCGTGGTGGACCGCTTCCTCGGCCTCGCCCACGCCCTCGCCGTCGGCGGCGAACCGATCCCGGGGGACGCCGAACGGTACGACGTGGCGGGGGTGCCGCGGCTCGCGGACCAGTTGCTGCTGAACGCCGCCCGGCAACTCCCGCTGGTGGTGTTGGCCCCGACCGAGTCCGGCCGCCCGCTGGTGGACCCCGACCGGGTCATGGACGAACTCCTCGGCCTGGCCCACGTCGCCGAACTCGCCACCCGCCAGGCGACGTTCGCCCTGACCGCCCGGGTCGGCAAGTTCTGGTCGTGCTTCAACGGGGCGGTCCGCGTCTACTGGCCGAAAATCACCCTGGACGAGTCGTACCGCCAGCACCCGATCTTCTTCCCCGACGACTACCCGCCGGGGGCCGACACGGACGACCGGTTGCCCCTGGACGTGCTCCGCAAAGTCGCCGCAGCGGCCCTCCGCCGCACCGTCGAGGCCCCGCTGGTCACGCAACTCCGCGGCCTGGCCGACCGCCAGGCGCACGCCCAGACCGAGGCCCGGCTCGCCGACCTCGCCCGGGGCGTGGCCGAGGGCCGCGAGTTCATGGCCGAACTCGAAAAAGCCTGGTCGGAAAACCGCGCGCTCGCCGAGGAGATGGGGAAGGTGCAGGCCGAGCTGACCGAGTTGCGCGAGACCCACGCCGACATGAAAGAGCAGTGGGACACCGTCAGCGCCGACATCGCCCGCGCCGCGGCCGCGGCCGAAGCCGAGCGGCGGGCGGCCGACCGGTACCGGGGCAAGTACCTGGCCGGTTTGAAGCGGGTCCGGGAGGCGGTCGCGCTGGCCCAGGAGGAGTTCGCCGGGACGCTGGTCTTCCTGCCGAGCGCGCTCAAGTCGGCCGAGGACAGCCCGTACCAGGACCCGGCCAAGGTGTTCGCGCTGTTCACCGCCCTGGACGGCGTCGCCCACGCCCGCGGCGGTCTCGGCGAAGACCTGCACGCCGTCCTTTTGCGCGCCGGGTTCGAGTACAAGCCGCACATCTCGACGACGAGCGAGGGCAAGCACGGCGACGAGTACCGCTTCCGGCACGACGGCGAGCGCAAGCTGTTCGAGAACCACGTCACCCTGGGCGGGTCGCACAACCCGCAAGAGTGCCTGTCGGTCCACTGGCGGCGCGACGCCGGGGCCGACCGCTTCGTCATCGCCTGGTGCGGCAAGCACCTCACGAACACGCGGACGTAACGGCGTGAGTCTGCGGCGGGGCCGAAGACTCAGGGCGGTCGGTTTCGACCGGATCGAACGTCCCGTCGGGGAACGGGAGGTCGCGGGCGTCGCCGGTTCGCACCTCGACGCGGTCCAGTACCCCTTCGGCTCGTGCGTTGGCGAGGGCCGCTTCGGGCCGGTGGCCGGACTGGTCGGCGGCCCCCCGCGTGTCGAGGACGGGCGACCGCCGGCGGGATGCGTCAAAACTTCGCACAATTTTCCCGGCATTGCCCTTGCACCGCGGAA
>JANYHV010000157.1 GCA_025362195.1 Fimbriiglobus sp.
GCGGCCTCCTTGACCGCCTCGGCCACGTCCTTCGTCGGCGGCGTCAGCGCGTCCTGTTTCTTGGCCAGGTCGGCGTTCGCGTCCGGCTCGGCCTTGTCGCCCTTGTCGGCCTGCGCCTTGGCGGCGTCGGCGACTTTGTTCTCCTGCTTCGCCAACTCGGCCAGCTTCTCCTTCGCCTCTTCGAGCTTGGCGATGTCGTCCCGCCGCTTCTCGATGGCCTTGGCCTGCTCTTCCAGGCCCTTCTTCGCCGCTTCAAGGGCCTTGATCGCCTCGTCCTGCTTCGGCTGGGCGTCCTGGGCGTCCTTCTTGACGAGGTCTTTCGCGGCGTCGGCGGCCTGCGCGGCGGCCTCGTCGAGCAGTTTCTTGACCTCGGGGTTCTCGGGCAGCGGCAAGTCCTTGGCGGCCTCGGCCTTCTTGGCGACTTCCTTCTGCGCGTCGGCGGCCGGCTTCAAGTTCTCGGGCTTCTTCTCGTTCGCCTTGGTCAACTCCTTCGCGGCCTTCTGGTCCTTGATGAGCTTCTCGATCTCCTCGACGGCCTTCTTCGCGGCGGTCAGCGGGTCGCTCTTCGACTTCTCGGCGGCGGCGATTTGCTTGTCGAGTTCGCGCACCGCGTCTTGCAACTTCTCGGCGGCGTTGGCCTCGGCGACCTTGGCGTCGTCGAGCTTCTTGTCCCGCAACTCGTCCTGGGCGCGGCGCATCTCGGACTCGGCCGGCGACAGCTTCGCGGCCAGTTCCTTCGACACCGTTTCGAGCGCCTTGCGGGCCTCCCGGGTGTCGAACTCAAGCAACCCCTGACGGTCGGCGAGCTGGTTCGCCTCGACCTTCTGCGCGTCCGCCTTCTGAGGGTTCTGTTGGGCCGACTTGTCTTTCTCCTTCAACGCCTGCGTCTCGGCGTTCAACCCCTCTTCGGCCTTGCGGGCTTGTTCGAGCTTCTCGCGGGTCTCCTTCAGTACCGTCAAGGCGTCGCGCGGGGTGGCGAGTGCCGCGGCGATAGCCTGCAACTCGCGGGAGATGCGCAATTGCACCTCGGACGCGCCCTTGAAGTTCTTGCCGTTGACCGACTGCAGCGCCGTCTCCATCTGGCCGACGAGTTGGTTCGACCGGGCGACCGCGTCCGCTTTGACGAGCCGGTCGAGTTGCTCGGGGGAGAGCTTCGACTTGAGCGTTCCGAGTTGCTTAACGAGGTTCGAGACTTCGTTGCGCAGGTCGGTCTGGCCGTCCCCCTGTTGCTCGCGCTCCTCGCTGAGCTGGCGGTTGGGGTTGCGGACCCGCGGCGAATCGCCCAGGGCGTCGGCCCGCAGTGCCCGCTGGTGCAGGCCGAACTCGGCCTTGGCGGCGTCGGCGTACCGCTTGGCCGCCTCGTCGAGCGACTTCAACACGTCGAGCCGGAACAGGATGCTCCGCAGGGAGGCGACGACCTCGCGGTGCTTCTGGTACGCCTCCCGCTGCTCGCTGCCGGCGGTCGCCTCGTCGGGGGCTTTGACCGCCGTTTCGAGGTGGGCGAGGACCGCTTTCATCTCCTCCTGGGTGAGCCTCTTGAGCGTCCCGGCGACTTCGTCGAGGACCTTCTGCTCGGCCGTCGGGTCGAGCTTCTGGTACGTCAAGATGCGGAGCGACGTGGTCACGTGCCGGGCCGTCTGCTCGACGGCGGCAGTCGCCTTTTTCTGCAGGTCGCGTTGGGTGCCGGGGTTGCCGGCGACCGGGTCCGCGGCCGTCAGCCACGGGGTGCCGGCCAGGATCAGGGCCGCCGGGATGAGTAGTCTGCCGCCACGCATGATCGCCCCTCGGTTGTCGCGTCGATCATCCAGTATCAACCGCCGCGGAGTAATCGCCGCGCGGAATCGTCGGTGTGTTTCGGACGCCGTCAGTTCGGCTTCGGTTCCTGGAACACGGCCCGCTGCTTCTGCTCCAACTCGCTCAGCTTGACCCGGGTGCGGTAGTGCTCCTGCCGCCAGGCTTCGAACTTGGCCTCGCTGACGACCTGCTTGATCCGCGACTCCGGCGACCACCCGCCCGGCCGCCGCGCGTCTGGGGCCATCACCGTCGCATCGTCGGTGCTCGACCCCGACTGCCGCGGAGGTGCGGTCGGCGGCTGCGACGCGCCGGGGTGCCGGTCGTAGACGACGACGCGGATCTCGACCGTGTCGCCGACTTCGAGATCGACCTCCTTCACGGCGTCGTAGGTCTTCATCGACTTCTTGAGGGCGGAGGTCTTGAAGTTGTACCGGCCGCCGGCCGTCAGCCCGCCCGGTTCCTGGGTCGGGTCCACCGCGGGGATCGGGTAGAACTCGACCTGGCCGAAGGCCCCGGACTCGCGGAAGACGCCGAGTTCGGGCAGGAACTTGCCGACCTTCGCTTCGTCCGAAGTCGTCGCGGCCAACGGCAGGGCGGCCCACGGCCCGTCGTTCACGCGGTACGCCAGGTAGGCCCGCGCCAGGCCCAACGGCGACTTGGCGTAGTACCCGACCTGCACCTGGCCGCCGAGGCGGAGGGGCATTCCATCGACCAGGAAGTCGTCGATCGGGCCGTCTTCCTTCGGGTCCTTCAACACTTCGGGGAGCAGGCGCACCTCCGCCGGGCGGTCGGCGGCGACGGTGATGCC
>JANYHV010000468.1 GCA_025362195.1 Fimbriiglobus sp.
GGGCGGCGGGGCCGGGGCGGGTCGGGAGCAACGCCCGGACCCGCTCCCAGTCGGCGTCCGAGATCTCGTGGCGGCGCATGGCAAACCCTCGGGGAGTGCCTAAAACTAGCGAAAAACCGTAGTCTGTCCACACGGCCTAAGCGTGACGAGACGAGCGGAGCCATCGTAAGTGTCAAAGCCAAGGAGGACTCCCCACGCCATCCGTACGACTTGAACTTCTCAATTGTGCCAGAGCGTTGCGAGGGTGAGGCCGTGCTCCTGTTGACTTGGAACACCAAGACCGACGACGGCGTCCACGAACGGTACCGTTTGAGAATTGACGACGCGATGTGAGAGGAGCTCGGAAAGCAGAAGCGTCATCAAGAGGTGTTGGCCGGGCGCGCCGAGAAGTGGCACCAGGAACGGGCGAAGGAGGTCGAACGACTCACCGGGGGCAAGCTGAAGTACAGGATGTCCCCGGCGGACGTCGAAGCGGTTAGAGGCAAGCCGACCGGGACCGAGCGCCCTTCGGTGGCGGACGCCACATCCGATGCGACCACCTGGATCTACCCGGACGCGAGACTCCACTTCATGGGCGGGGCGCTTCAGGGTGTGGAGGTTGTGGGCGGGGCGCCCCCCGCCCAGGAGCCGGCCCCGCCGGTCGGGCCGGGCGGGGGACCCGCGCGGGTGGTGGTGAACTCGCAGGAGTCCCTAGCCGAGGTGGTGGGCGACGGGTTCCGGGACGAGGCGTGGGTGGACCCGGCCGGGCTGCTGCCGGGCGAGTTCCCGGGGCTGGCCTTCGTCGGCGGGCCGGCCGACGTGGGGCTCGCACCGAAGGCGGCCTGGCGGAAGCCGGTCGTCCTGCGGGACGAGGCGGCCGGGGTGGAGGTCGCGGTCAACTGCTACCGGGCGCGGCCGGGGCCGGGGGCCGGCCCAGGGACCCCGTTCGCCCCGCTCCTGGAGCCCGACTACGGCTACGCGAAGGCGGAGTTCCACGGGCTCCGGGCGGGTGCCGCGGCGGCCGGGGGGCGGGACGTGATCGCGTTCCGGGACGGCGACCTGCTGTTCAAGGCCGAGGCGTCCGCGGGCACGCCCGAGGCGCGGCGGAGGTCGGCCGGGGCGGCGGCGGAGGCGGAGGCGGTCCGGAAGTTTCGGCAGCCGCGGTAGCATGGCGGGGCCGTCGCCGGACCGGGTGGCGTGTTGTCAAGGGCCGGAGTTCGTTCGGGTCGGCCGACGACGGGATGCCCGGCTGAACCCCCGGCCTGGGCGGCCAGAGGTTCAGCCGGGTCGAACGGCGTGCAGCTCTTGAGCACGCCGTAGGCGATCACTACCTGTTGCCCTCACGCCGCCTCCTTCGCCTTCTCCCGCGGCAGCTCCTTCATCGCCACCCCCTCGCCGCGCGACTGCCCCGCCCGGACCGTGACGGCCCGCCGTGGGGCCGGGCCGCCGCGGCGCAGCACGTCCCCCACGTCGGGTTGGTCACAACAGTATCGCGGGCGGGGTCACCCGACGAACACCCCGCCGGCCAGCGCGGCCCCAGCGAACGGGTCGAACTCCTGGCCGGCCGCCCCGCCGGCGAGCAGCGCCGCGGACGAATACACCCGGACGCGGCTCGCCTCCCCGGCCCCGCTGCCGGTCACAAGGTCCGCCCGCCCATCGCCGTCCGCGTCGGTCAGCGCCAGGCGGACGCCGCCGCGCAGCGACGGGTCGCCGGCGAAAAAGTTGGCCCGCTGGGCAGCCGGCGCGGCGTCCAGGGTCGAGAACGCGCCGGCGGCGAGTAGGGCCGCCCCGTCGAAGAGCCGCACCCGCGGCGCGCCGCCGGGGCCGCCGCCGAACGCCAGGTCGGCGAAGCCGTCGCCGGTCACGTCCCCCGCGGCGACGAACGCCCCGTTGCGCAGCGTGTTCTCGAAGGCGAAGAAGTCCGGCAGGAGCCGCCGCGGGTCGGCCGCCCCGGTCAGCACGGACTTGCCGTCGAAGAGGGCGATGCGCGGCCCGCCGGAGACCCCGGCCGAGACGACCAGGTCGGCCGCGCCGTCGCGGTTCACGTCGGCCAGCGCGGGCCGCGCGCCGCCGCGGAAGTTCGGGTCGCCGGCGATGCCGAAGAAGCGCGCGGCCTGCGCCGCCTCGCCGCCTAGTCCGGCGGCCAGCTTGGCCCCGCTGTAGATCGCCACGACCGGCCCGCCGCTCTCGTCCGGGGTGACGACGACCTCGGCCTTGCCGTCGCCGTCGATGTCCGCGGCGGCGACGAACACGCCGCCGGTGAACGACGCCTCGAAGGCCAGGAAGGTCGAGAGCGTCGCCCCGGTGACGCCGTCGAACACGGTGACGCGCGACGCGGCCCCCGGCCCGGCCCCGGCGACGCGGTCGGGCACGCCGTCCCCGGTCACGTCGGCCACCGCGACCCGCGCGGCCGACCCCAGCCCCGGCAGCAGCGACAGCGGGCCGCCGAGCGAGAGCGCCCCGCCGGCGAAGGTGAGCAGCCGGGCGGAGCCGTCGGGCGGCCCGCCGACTAGGACGGGGACCGTCGGGCGCGTCCCCGGCGGCACCAGCGGCGGCACGACGGGCGGTACGACGGGCGGCACGACGGGCGGTACGACGGGCGGCACGACGGGCGGTACGACGGGCGGCACGACGGGAGGCACCACGGGCGGCACGACGGGCGGCACCACGGGAGGCACGGTGGACGCGGAGCCGACGGCGACCGTGTAGGTCCGGTTGGCGGACTCGTCCGTCGCGTTGATCGCCCGGACGGTGAAGGTGTACGTCCCTGCCGTCGTCGGGGTGCCGGCGATGACCCCGGCGGGCGAGAGCGTCAGGCCGGGCGGCAGCGCGGTCGGGGGGTTGGGCGGGGCCAGCGGCCCGAAGGCCTCCCCGAAAGCGAACGGCCCGGCCGGGCCGCCGGCGGTGAGGGTCTGGTTGTACGCGGCCCCCACCTGGCCGGCCGGAAGCGCCGCCGGGGCGATCGTGACCGGCACCTGCACCTCGACGGCCCCGAGGTCGACGCGGGCGTTCGAGATGCGGACGAAGCCCGGCCCGCGCTGGTCGTGGAACGGCGAGGGGGAGCCGAGGGAGCCGGCGTTCAACCGCGCGTTGTCGCCGGCGTCGAGCGCCGGGCTGCCTGGGAGCGGCAGCCGCGTCTGCGTCGGCCCGCCGTTCGAGGCGACCGGCCCGAGCTTGGCGTCGGCGACGGTGAAGGCGGGGCCGGTCGCCTCGCCGCCCAGGTTGACCACGGCGGTCGCCGCGAGGTCCGGCCCGCTCGCGGCGAGGCGGGCGGTGCCGTTCGTCTGGTCGTTCACCACGTCCGACCCGCCGGCCGTGTCGGCGAAGACGCTGTTGCCGGCGTAGACGCTGGCGTTCTGGCTCACCGTCGCGGTCCCGGCGTTGCGGGCGAGGTTGTAGAGCGCCCCGCCATCGACGGCGTGGGCCTTGCCGTCGCCGATCGCGGTCGAGACCGTGTTGCCGGCGACGGTCACGCTGTCGAGGTAGACGGTCCCGTTGAGGTTGAACAGCGCGCCGCCGTAAGCCCCGCCGCTCTGGCCGGCCCCGGCGGCCCCGCGGACGCCCTCGGAGATGCCGCCGCGGGCGAGGTTACCGGCGAACGTCGAGTTGGCGACGACGACGAAGCCGCCCTGGTTGAAGACCGCGCCGCCCAGCCCGGCCCCGCCGCCGCCCGGCCCGCCGGTGTCGCCGCCGCGGCCGCCGCCGAAGCCGGCGAACCCG
>JANYHV010000495.1 GCA_025362195.1 Fimbriiglobus sp.
AGGCCGAGGTGGGCATCGAGCGGGGCACCGGTGGGGGTGACGCTGCTAATGTACTGGCGCGGGGCCGGAAGGGGAAAAGCCGGCGAGCCGGAAGCGTGAGCGCCCGGAGTTCTTGATGCGAAGAACTCCGGGCGCTCACGCTTCCGGCTCGCCGGCTTTTCCCCTTCCGGCCCCGCGCCAGTACATTAGCAGCGTCACCCCCACCGGTGCCCCGCTCGATGCCCACCTCGGCCTACGTTATCGGCTGTCTCGTCGTCGCCCTGACGGCCCTGTTCGCCGCCGCCTACCAGTTCGTCCCGCTGTACTGGGCGTACCAGGCGACCGAACCTTACCGCCGCGCCGCCGCGATCCGCCGCGAAGTCGCCCGGCTCCAAGCGGATCTGCGCGCCGCCGAGACGCCGGTGATACCGGTGCCCGCACAGTCCGTCCGCGACGCCGCCTTCCGGGACTGCCTCCGCGGCGTGTCGATCCACGCCTTGAAGTCGTACCCCGGCGTCGGCGATAACACTGTGCAACGCCTAGCGATCGCGGGGTACTTAACGCTCCTCGACGCCGACGGCCGGCTGACCCAGCCGACGTTCCACGTCCCGGGAATCGGCCCCAGTCGCGTGGGCGAGGTGGTCGCCGCAGCCCACGCCGAACTCCGGCGGCAGCGCGAAGAGTTCGACACCGGGGCCAACCAATTCGCACGGCGGGCCGAGGCGGAGATTCGGCGACTCACGGCCGAGTACGAAGCCGAGATCGCCGGGCGTCGAGACCGCGCAGCACGGGCACAATCGGCGTTGGTGACGCTCGAACCGCAACGGGTGGCCGCCGCGAAGGTCACCTTCTGGGCGTACCTCCGGCACCGCCGGACCGCGCCCGATCGGCCCTGGTCGTGCGCCCCGGCCCTCGAACTGCCGCTGCCCGTCGTACAGTCACCGCCACCGCCGGCCCGCGTGCAACCCGTCGCCGCGTCGGTCGCCGTGCCCGAAGTCCCCCCGAGCTTCCCGCCGAACGTCGAAGCGATTGCGACGATCCTTTTCGCCGTCGCCCGCGCCGACGGCCGGCTCGCGGCGGCGGAGCGGGCGGCCGTGCGACGCGGCCTGGTGAAGTTCTTCGAGCACGACCCCGTGCTCGTGCGGCACATCGACCCGGCGATGGATCGACTCGCCGCCGCCCCGCTCGACACCGACGCCGCCCTGGGGGTTGCGACGAGTCTGCCCCGGCGCGACCGGGCTATGCTCCGCGCGTGTGCCGAAGATGTCAGCGGGGCGATGGGCACGCGGCACCCGGCACGGGATCAAATGCTCAGTCGCGTCACGCAAGCCTTAACGGTGCCGGGCGAAGTAATGGTGCCGCCGCCGCCGGACCCGACAGACCCGACAGACCTGCGGTCGAACGAACTGCTCGACGGCCTGTTCGGCGGCCCCGCACCCGTTCCACCCGCCGCGCACCCGGTCGTCGGCCCGCGAACTACGGCCGCGGGGTTGCGGGATAATTCTTTGCTCGACGACGTATTCGGAAGGTGATTGCCGTGAGCGTTTTCGACGAACACCCGCTGACCGACCTCGACCGCAAGGCCCTCGCCGTCCTCGGCGAGCACGTCGTCGTCAAGTCCCTGGCCGGCTCGGCCGTGTTCCAGCGGCTGCCCCGGTACGTGACCGAGTACCTGATCGCCAAGTACGTCAAGCCGGACACCTGGCAGGCCGACCTGGCGAAAATCCAGGGCACCATCAAGACGCTGCTGCCCGACCAGGAGCACCGCGAACTGCTCAAGGAGAAGCTGCTCACGGCGGGCGAAGTCACGCTCATCGACAACGTCGAGGTGAAGGTCGATCTGCGCAACGGCCAGCGGTGGGCGAACGTGCCGGCCCTCGGGGACTCGAACGTCCGCGTGCCGGGGGCGATCACCGAGCAGTGCCCCGGTCTGCTCCTGGGCGGCCTGTGGGGCACGGCCCACATCGCCTACCGCCCCGGGGAGGACCGCACGCCGAACGAACTCGTCGCGTTCACCCCGTTCCAGGTCGGCCCGCCCGACGTGGCCGCGTACAAGGCGACGCGCCAGCAGTTCACCACCGACGAGTGGGCCGGGGTGATGCTGCAATCGGCGGGGTACGCCGCGGCCGCGTTCCCGGACCGGCGGTCGCGGATGCTCCTGTTCGCGCGGATGCTGCCCCTCGTCGAGCGGAACGTGAACCTGATCGAACTCGGGCCGCGGCAGACCGGCAAGACGTACCTGTTGCGCAACCTGTCGCCCCGCGTGTTCACCGTGTCCGGCGGCAAGACGACCCCGGCGAACCTGTTCGTCAACCTGAACTCCAGGCGGGTCGGCATCCTGGGCACGCGCAAGGTCGTCGTCTTCGACGAGATCGCGCACACGACCTTCGGCGACGGCGACGAGACCGTCTCGACCCTCAAAGACTTCATGGAGAGCGGCCAGTTCAGCCGAGGGGCGTTGAGCTTTTCCGCCGACGCCAGCCTGGTCTTCTCCGGCAACCTCGATGTGGTGGGCACCCGCCCGCACCCGCGCTACCGGCACCTCCTGGAGCCGCTGCCCGAGGCGATCATCGACGCCGCGTTCCACGACCGGATGCACGGGTACATCCCCGGCTGGGAGGTGCCGAAGGTCACCCCGGCGTCGATCGCGTCCGGCGTCGGGTTCGTCACCGACTACTTCGGCGAAGTCCTCTCCCGGCTCCGCGACGACCAGTTCGCCGACGCCGTGCGGGCCGTGCCGATGCACCCGGGCCTGACCCGCCGGGACCAGGTGTCGATCGAGCGCGTCGGGTCGGGCCTGCTGAAAATCCTGCACCCCGACGGCCGCTGGACCGCCGATGAGCTGCTGGAAGTCGTCACGTTCGCCGCCGAACTCCGGCAGCGGGTCCACGAGCAACTGTGCGTCCTCGCCCCCGGCGAGTTCAAACCCCGCCTGATGGCCCCGCTCGCGGTCACCGAGCACACCGCCGCCCGCGACCTCAAGGCCAAGGCCGCCCCGGGGTAACGGCCGTTCCCGGCGAGCGGCGGCGCGTCAGCCCGCCGGTCCTGGCTGGAATGGGAAGCGGCAACCCGGGGGAAGTTTCCGGCGCTCGCAGGCGGAGGTCACCCGCCCGTGCAGGTTGGACCGGCAGGGTGACGCACCGCCGCTCGCCGGGAGTTCGCCTGCGGCGGAGCCGCGCCGAGGGTTGGCCTCGGCGGACCGGGCAGGCGTGGGGTAAACTGACCCGGCGCAGTCCGCGCGACACGAACGCCGAGGTTGACGCATGGAACCGACGCCCGCTCTGCCGTTGACCCGCCGGAAATTCCTCCGCCGCACGCTCTGGGGTACGGCCGCGCTGGCCGGGGTGGCCGGGACGGCAACCGGGTACGGGTTCTGGGAGGCGTCGCAAATCCGCGTCCGCCGGCTGACCGTGGGCCTGCCCAACTTGCCCCCGGCGTTCGTCGGCAAAACGGTCGCCGTGCTGGCCGACTTCCACCACGGCCCGTTCGTCGGCCTGGACTTCGTCCGGGGGGCCGTGGCCGTCGCGCAGGCCCTGGCGGCCGACGCCTACGCCCTCGTCGGGGACTTCGCGCACAAGGGCACGCACACGACCGAGCAACTCCCGCCGTGCCTCGAAGCCCTGTCGGCGTTGACGGCCCCGTTGGGCGTGTTCGCCGTGCCGGGCAACCACGACATGCAGCACGCCGGCCGCGTCTACCGGGAGGCGATCCGCGCGACCCCGATTACGGACGTGACCAACCGGGCCGTCCGCCTCGCGGCCGGCGGGGACGAACTCTGGATCGCCGGCGTGGACGACTTGTGGTGGGGCAAGCCCGACCTGACGGCAGCGCTGCACGGCATCCCCGCCGGAGCGGCGGTCGTGCTGCTGGCCCACAACCCGGACTACGCCGAGGACGTGCGGGACCCGCGCGTCGGCCTGATGCTCAGCGGCCACACCCACGGCGGTCAGGTCTACCTTCCGGGCTTCGGGGCCGGGTGGATGCCGTCGCGGTTCGGCGACAAGTACCGGGGCGGTCTCGTCGAAGGGCCGGCCCACCAGGTGTTCGTCTCCCGCGGCCTCGGCGAAGCCGGCGTCCCCGTCCGCCTGAACTGCCCGCCCGAGATCAACCTGCTGACGCTGACGCGCAAATAAGGTGAACTGTCAGGCGTCAGCCCCCCGGAGCCCCCGCGTCAGGAACTCCGGGCGATGACGCTTCCGGCTAACGAGTTGTCGTTCATTTGGGAGGCACTCGTGGCGAACCGTAAGCAGAGTAGCCACCAAGTGCCGGATGGCTGGCCGTTCGACCAGCCGCCGAACTGTGCCGTTTTCACACTGCGGCGCATCGCGGAAGGGTTCGACCCTATCTTGTTCGTCAGCCACGACCTCGACGACCACGGCTGGCAATTCCTGGGACTCGACGGTGGGCCATTCCAAGAAGCGGCCGTCATTGGCTTGGCCCACATCCTCGAACTCGACCCCGGAATTCGCTGTCTCGCCGACATGCCCCCGGGGTGGTGCGCCTGGCGGCAGTCCTGGGCCGGGGCCTGGCAGACCCGACGCAGTGATCCTGTCGGAGACGAAGACTCTTGAACTGCCTGCCGGAAATCAACCTGCTGAGGCTGACGGGTTGAAAGCGAGCGGCCCACGTGAGTGCAATGCCACTGAGTTAGGCTTGAAGTGATCGCAGCGTCTTGCCATGGCTGGAGTTACCACACTTCACCACGGCAAGGACGCTGCGATCATGACTCAGTCTACCGATGGGCCCGACTTCGTC
>JANYHV010000499.1 GCA_025362195.1 Fimbriiglobus sp.
CAAACGTCGGCGGCGTTCATCTGGGCGACGATCGCGCGGATGTACGCCGCACGGCGGTCGGGGCTGAAGCGCGAGATGTTCGGCTACGTCCGCGGCGGCTACGCCCGCGTCCTCGCCCGCTTCGCCGAAGTCCTGGCCGACGCCGGCGTGACGGTGCGGACGGACGCCGCCGTCGAATCCGTCACCCGCCAGTCCGACTCCGTCCGGGTGACTCTGGCCGACGGCGAGGCTTACGACTTCGACCGCGTCGTGCTGACCGCGCCGACGCACGTCGTGTCGAAGCTGGTGCCGCAACTCACGCGGATGGAGCACGCCCGGCTGACCGCGGTGAAGTACCAGGGGATCGTCTGCGCGTCGGTGCTGTTGAAGAAGCCGCTGGAGCGGTTTTACGTCACGAACATCACCGAGAGCTGGGTGCCGTTCACGGCCGTGATCGAGATGTCGGCGCTGGTCGATCGCGCCGAGTTCGCCGGGCACTCGCTGGTCTACCTGCCCAAGTACGTCGCCCCGGACGACCCGATTTTCGACGAGTCGGACGAGTCGATTCGCGCGCGGTTCGTGGCGGCCCTGGCCAAGATGTACCCGCACTTCGACCCGGCCAACGTTCTCGCCTTCCGCGTGTCGCGGGTCCGCAGTGTGTTCGCCCTCTCGACGCTGAACTACTCGACGACGGTGCCGCCGATGGCGACGAGCCTGCCGGGCGTGTTCGTCGTCAACTCGGCGCAGATCGTCAACGGCACGCTGAACGTGAACGAGACCCTGGCCCAGGCCGCCGCCGCCGCGAAAGCGCTGGCGGATGTGCGCGAACCGGTGGGGGTGTAGCCGATGCCGAAGTTGAAGTGCAGCTTGTCGCTCGACCTCGACAACCTGTGGTCGTACCTGAAGACGCACGGCGATGCCGGGTGGGACGCGTACCCGTCGTACCTGAACGTCGTCGTGCCGCGCGTCCTGGACTTCCTCGACGCGCGGGGCGTGCGCATTACCTGGTTCCTAGTCGGCCGCGATGCCGCCGACCCGGCGCACCACGCTGCGTTGCGGGACATTCCGCGGCGGGGCCACGAGGTCGGCAACCACTCGTTCAACCACGAGCCGTGGCTGCACCTGTACAGCGAGGCCGCCATCCGCGACGAACTGGCCCGCACCGAGGACGCGCTCGAGGCGGCCACCGGCGAGCGGCCGACCGGGTTCCGCGGGCCGGGGTTCAGCTTCAGCCCGACGCTATTGAAGGTGCTGGTCGAGCGCGGCTACCGGTACGACGCCTCGACGTTCCCGACCTTCCTCGGCCCGCTCGCGCGGATGTACTACTTCGCCACCGCCAAGGGCCTGACGGCCGACGAGAAGGCGCAGCGGGCGAAGCTGTTCGGGACCGTCGGCGAGGGCTTGCGGCCGCTCAAGCCGTACACCTGGGCGACGCCGGCCGGGCCGCTGCTCGAAATCCCGGTGACGACGATGCCGCTGTTCCGCGTGCCGTTCCACCTCAGCTACTTGCTCTACCTCGACGGCTACAGTCGGGTGCTGGCGCGGGCGTACTTGAAGCTGGCGGTCGTGATGTGCAAGCTGGCCCGCGTCGAGCCGTCGGTGCTGCTGCACCCGCTCGACTTCCTCGGCGGCGACGACACCGACCGGCTCAGTTTCTTCCCGGCGATGACGAGGCCGAGTGCCGACAAGCTCGCCTTCGTCAGCGAAGTCTTCGCCACGCTGGCCCGGCACTTCGACCTCGTGCCGATGGGCGAGCACGCCGACGCGGCCCTGGCCCGCCGGTCGCCCGAACTGGTGCCGGCGTGACCGGGCGGTTCAGCCGCGTCGGGCTGCCGCTGCTGGTGCTGCTGGGCGTCGGGCTGACCCACGGGTTCGTGTCGCCGTGGGGCGAGCCGTGGAAGAACAACGACGAGACGCGGCACGTCATGACCGGCGTCTTCGTCCGCGACGCGCTCGTCGATTGGCGCGAGTCGGCGGCCGACCCCAAGGGGTACGCGACCCGGTACTACGCCCAGTACCCGGCGCTCGGCTTGCTCGTCTGGCCGCCGTTCTTTTACGCCGTCGAGGGGGCGGCGATGGCGGCGTTCGGCACCGACTACGGGGTCGCCCGCGGGGTGCTGATCGGCTTCGACCTGCTGGCCGCGGTCTACTTCCTGCGGCTGTGCCAACGCCTGGCCGGGCCGGTGACGGCGTCCCTGGCGCTGGCCCTCGCCGGGCTGTCGTGGCAAGTCTTCGACCTGTCGCGGTACGTGCTGCTCGAACTGCCGTGCCTGGCGCTCGTGCTGGGCAGCGTCTTCCACTTCGAGCGCTGCCTGACCAGTTACCGCAGCCGCGACGCCCTGGCCGCCTGCCTGTTCGCCGCGCTCGCCGCGCTGACCCGGTTCGACGCCATTCTGCTGGTGCCGTACTTCGCCGCACGGCTGGTCACGACGCGGCAGTTCAGGCTGTTGCTCAAGCCCGGGGTGCTGGTCGGCGTCGCCGGGGCGCTGGGGCTGACCGGGCCGTACTACCTGTTCACGTACCGCGAGTACGGCACCGGCCTGGCCGCCGCGGCGACGACCGGGAGTGACGCCGCGGCGGCGAAGTTTTTGACGCCCGAGAACTTCGTCGAGTACCCGTCGTTCATGGTCGAGCAGGTCGGCTGGGCGGTGCTGTTCTGGGCCGTCGTCGGGGTCGTCGTCGCCGGCCGGCGGCGGCACCCGGCGTTCGCCGTCGCGGTCACGCTCACCTTCGCCACCTACGCCACCTTCGCGCCGATGGCCGAGTGCGTGCCGCGGCACACGATCTACTGGGTGCCGGCGCTGGCCCTGCTCGCCGCCGTCGGCCTGGCCGAGTTCGCCCGCCGCGCCGGCCGGCGACTCGGCGTCTGCGCCGTCGTCGGGACGATCGTGGCGACCGGGTTCCAATCGACCTGGCACCCCGGGTGGTACGTCCGCGGCTACGAGGAGGCGGCCGTGTACGTCCTCGACTGCCGCGAAACCGACCGGCCGGTGCTGATGGAGGGCGTGTTGAACGGCGGGTTCATCTACCAGGTCCGCCGGCACGACGCGACACGTTCTCTGCGGGTCGTGCGCGGGGACAAACTGCTGTACGCGGTGCTAAGCGACCCCGCCAACGGGTACCGCGAGTTCGCCCGGACGGACGCCGAACTGCTGGCGAAGTTGCACGAGGCCGACCCCGAATTCGTCGTCGTCGAGTTCCCGCAACTGTTCGAGTTGAACACCCCGATCGCGTCCCGGTTGCGCGACCTGCTGTTGAGCCACCCGGAGCGGTTCCGGCTGGAGCGGCGGGTCGTGTTCGACACGAACCACGACTCGTTTCACTTTTGCGGCCTCGAAATTTACCGCAAGCTCGACCGCAACCCCGCGCCGGCGGCCCCGGCCGCGATCCCGGTGCTCGGCCTGGGGCGGGCGCTACCGGCCCGCTGATTCGACGCCGATTGCCTGGGCGGCCAATACACCATCCGCAGTATCCCCCGGGGAGGTGACTTCGTGATCCGCCAGATTTGCCCGTCCTGTTTCGTCCCGGTGGAGTTCGCCGATTCGGCCGCCGGCACGACCGCCGAGTGCCCGTCGTGCCGCAAGCCGTTCGCCGTGCCCGGGGCGTACGCGCCGACCGTGGCCGGCGACGCCGCGGCTCCCCGCCCGACCCCGGAGCCAGCCCCCGTGACCGACCCCCGCCCCGCCCCGCCGCCCGGTCTGGTCCGCCCGACCGAGGCCCCGCGCTTCGCGTCGCCCGCCGGCAGCCCGCCGGCCGGCACGCCGCCCCCGCCCGACGGCCGCGGCCCGACCCTGGTGCTGTCGCCGGTGGCCCTCGACTGGCTGCCGGTGTCGTGCTTCACGCTCCTCCTGGTCCTGACCTTCTTCAGCTGGGTCGGCCTGTACCCGGGCGGGTTCAAGGCCTACGCGCAGACGCCGTGGGCGGCCCTCGCGGGCGTCATCGACACGAACCACTTCTCCGAAGAAGTCCTCCAGATCGAGACGCCGCTGACGAAGCTGTTGGGCAGCAACTGGGTCGTGCTCGTGCCGTACCTGCTCGCGGTGCTGCTCGCCGTCGTGCTCGGGTGGGCCGACCGGGTCGTCACGGCCGCGCACGTCACCCGCCTGCCGGGGCCGCTGGGGTTCGTCGAGAAGATTTGGCCGTACCGGTTCCCGCTGCTCGCCGGCCTGGCCGTCGGCACGCTGGTGCTGCTGGGGCTGCAACTCCGCCTCGGGTTCGGCCTCGACACCGCGACCCGGCAGCTCGTCGCCAACGACTTCGCCGAAGCCCTCCAGGCGGCCGACAACTCGTCGGCCCGGCAGAAGATACTCGTCAAGCAGGGGATGAAGCTCGGCCAGTACGAGTTGCAGACCACCGTCTGGCTGACCCTCGCGGTGGTGCTGCACGTCACCGCCGTCGTCGCCGCCGGGCTGCGGCTCTGGCTGTACCGCCGCGGCACGAAGCCGCTGCCCCGCGTGACCTTCTCGGCGTAACGGGTCACTGGACGATGCCGTCCTCGTCGCACTCGTTCACGGCCTTGGGGACGAGCGTCAGGAAGGCCCGCGTCGCCAGGACGACGGCCTTCTTGGTGACGCCGCCCTTGAGCAGGATGCACTGGTCGAACCACAGGTCGCCGTCGTCGTCGATGCCGGCCCGGATGAGGACGTAGTTCTCGTTGATGCGGTTGACGAGTTCCAGCCGGTCGATCCGCTGGGCCTCCTCTTTCAGCCCGTACACGGCCAGCAGTTGGACGCGCTCCCGGGAGTCGGACAGGTGGGCGCGGGCGGTCAACTCCTCGCGGATGCGGATCAGCCCGTGCTCCTCGTCGAGGGTCACGTCCATGTACGCCTGGTCGTACATGTCGCGGAGCATCTCGACCGACACGTTGTCCGGCGTCACCAGTTCCGTCGCCATGCGTGGCCCCCCGCCCGGTGTCGAAAGCGGCAGGCTACCCGGCCCGCGGCGGCGGGGTCAAGCCGCAGTCCGGGTTCGGAACGTCGGTTCGGTTTGACAGGCGGGGACGGACGGGGTAGCTTGCGCGACCTCGGAGTCTTCCGCGAAGTTTCCTTCCCGGCAAGATGGGGCGTTTGTAGAATACCGGCAAGGATGCTGCCGTGACCAGTCTCGTCTTACCCGCGTTCAACCCCGGTCCCGCCGTCGAGCGGACCTGGGACACCGTGCGCCGCTTCCTGAACGCCCGGCCCGACCCGTGGGAAGTGCTGTTCGTCCTCGACGGCTGCACCGACGGCACCCGGGACCGCCTGGCCGGCCTCGCCCGCCGGGACGGCGAAGCCCGGATCCGCGTCGTCTCGTACGCGCCGAACCGCGGCAAGGGGTACGCCGTCCGCACCGGCCTGCTGGCGGCCCGGGGCGAGTGGCGGCTGTTCACGGACGTGGACCTGGCCTACCGGTTCGAGGACATCGCCCGCACCGCCGACGAGTTGCGGAACGGGGCGGACGTGGCCATCGCCAGCCGGGAGCACCCGGAGAGCACGATCGAACTGCCGCCGCGGACGCTCGGGTACGCCTACCGCCGCCGCGCCCAGAGCCACGTCTTCGGCAAGCTCGCCCGGGCGCTGCTACCGCTGACGCAACTCGACACGCAGGCCGGGTTGAAGGGGATGACGGCCCGGGTGGCGGACCTCGTGCTGCCGAACCTGACGTGCGACGGTTTCGGCTTCGACTGTGAACTTCTGGTCGCCTGTGCCCGATACAATATCGGCGTCGCCGAAGTGCCGGTGAGCGTGCGGTACGAGGACGCGGCCAGCACGACCGGCCTGCACACGACGGCGCGCATGGTCCGCGAGTTGTGGGCGATCCGCGGCCGGTGGCCGGCGTCGGGGTTCCCGGCCCCGGCGGACCTGCCGGCCGTCGGCCGGGCCGCCCCGGAGCCGCGCCGCTCCTCGCAGGCCGCGTAAATTTTCCCGTGAGGTCCCCGCGTGCCAGTTTCTCTCGTCATCACCGCGGACGACTTCGGCATCGGCCCGGACACCAGCCGGGGCATTCTCGACCTCGCGGCCCGGGGGGCACTGACCTCGACGGTCCTGCTCGTCAACTCCCCGTACGCCGGCGAAAGTGTGGCGATGTGGCGGCGGGCCGGGCAGCCGATCGAACTCGGCTGGCACCCGTGCCTGACCCTCGACCGGCCGATCCTCCCGCCCGCGCAAATCCCCTCGCTGGTCAACGCCCAGGGCGGCTTCCGCACGCTCGGGCAACTCCTCAAGAGCCTGGCGCTCGGCCAGGTCAACCGGTCCGAAGTCCAGGCCGAACTGCGGGCCCAACTCCAGCGGTACTGCGACCTGACCGGGCAACTCCCGGCCAACGTCAACGCCCACCACCACGTCCACATTTTCAAGCGGATCGGCGAGTCCCTGGCGACCGTCCTGCTCGACGCGGGCGCGGCCCCGTTCGTCCGCCGCGTCGTCGAGCCGGCGGCGACCCTGCGGCGCGTCCCCGGTGCCCGCCTGAAGCGGACGCTGTTGACCCACTTCGGCCGCACCGCCGCCCGCCGCCAGGCCGCCGCCGGCTTCCCCGGGGCCGACTGCGTGCTGGGCATCACCGACCCGCCGTGCGTCCACCACGCCGACTTCTTCGCCCGCTGGCTGCGCACGGCCGCGACCCTGACCGGCACCGGCGTCGTCGAGTTGACGTGCCACCCCGGCCATCTGGACGCGACGATCGAAGGCCGCGACGGGACGTTCACGGACGGCCAACTGCACCGCCGGCAGCGCGAACTCGACCACCTCCGCGACCCCCGTTTCCTCGAAGCCGTCCACGCCGCCGGGTTCGCCCCGACCGCCGCCCAGCCCCGCGTCGAGTCCCCGGCCCTGAGCCGCGCGGGCTGACCGCCCTTCTCCCGAGGTCCTCTCCCATGCGTGCGCTACTCTGCCTGTTCTTGTTCGCCGCGCCGCTAGCCGCGCAGTCTCCCGACAAGTTCGCCGCGGTTAAGCCGGCCCTGCAAGCGTTCGTGGACAAGGGCGAACTCGCCGGCGCGGTCACCGTCGTCGGCACCAAGGCCGGCGTCGCCAGTTTCGAGACCGTCGGCTTCGCCAATCTCGAAGCGAAGACGCCGATGGCCAAGGACACGCTGTTCCGCATCGCGTCGATGACCAAGCCGATGACGGCGATGGCCGTGCTGATGCTGCAAGAAGACGGCAAGCTGAACGTCGAAGACCCCGTCGAGAAGTACCTGCCGGAGTTCGCCGGGCAACGGCTGGTCACGTCGAAGGAGGGCGGCAACCTCGTCCTCGGCAAGCCGAAGCGGCCGATCACCTTGCGCGACCTGTTGACGCACACCTCCGGTCTCCCCGGCGGCTACCCGGCCGGGCTGGGCGACGTGTACGGCCGGCGGCACCGCACCCTGGCCGACACCACCCTCGTGATTTCGCAGCAGCCGCTCGACTTCGAGCCGGGCAGCAAGTGGAGCTATTGCAACGCCGGCATCGACACCCTCGGCCG
>JANYHV010000505.1 GCA_025362195.1 Fimbriiglobus sp.
CAAGCTGCTGCCGGCGACGCGGTTCGAGGCGTCGCCGCTAGGGGTCAAGGTCGCAGTCGCGACGGCGTACCTCGCGGCCATCACGCTCGCTTGCCTCGGGACGTACTTCCTGGTCGAGAGGCCAGCCCGCCGCGCGCTCCGGCGAGCGGCGGGCTGAGTGGCGTCACCCCGTCGTCGCGCCTTCGCTGGCACTGCGGGCCAGCTTGGCGTACTTCGCCAGGACGCCGCGGGTCACCCGCAGCGGCGGCTTGACCCAGGTCGCGCGGCGCTTCATCAATTCGGCATCGCTCACGTGCAGGGTCATCGTCTTCGCCTCGGCGTCGATGGTGACGCTGTCGCCGTCGTGGATCAGCGCGATCGGGCCGCCGACCCACGCCTCCGGGGCGACGTGGCCGACGACCAGGCCGTGCGTGCCGCCACTAAAGCGGCCGTCGGTGATGAGGCCGACACTCTCGCCGAGACCCTGGCCGGTGAGCGCGCCGGTAATCGACAGCATCTCGCGCATCCCCGGGCCGCCGACCGGGCCTTCGCCGCGGATGACGACCACGTCCCCGGCGACGATTTGCCGTTGTTCGATGGCGACCGCGCAGGCTTCTTCGCCGTCGAAGACTTTTGCGGGGCCGGTGATCTTGCGCTGCTTCAAGCCGGCGATCTTGGCGACCGCGCCGTCGGGGGCGAGGTTGCCCTTGAGGATGACGATGTGCCCGCGGTCGTACATCGGTTCGGCCAGCGGGCGGACCACTTTTTGCGGCTTGGCGTAGACGCTCGGGACCTCGTCGAGGTTCTCGGCGAGCGTCCGGCCGGTGACCGTCGGGCAGTCGCCGTGCAGCATCCCGGCGTCGAGCAACGCCCGCAAGACGGCGGGGGTGCCGCCGGCGCGGTACAGGTCGAACATCACGTACTTGCCGCCCGGCTTCAAGTCGGCCAGGTGCGGCACCTTCGCCCCGAGGCGGTCGAAGTCGTCGAGGGTCCAGGTGACTTCGGCCTCGCGGGCGATCGCCATCAGGTGCAAGACCGCGTTGGTCGAGCCGCCGAGGGCGAGCACGAAGGTGTAGGCGTTTTCGAGGGACTTGCGGGTGATGATGTCGCGAGGCCGGATGTTCTCGGCGACGCAGTGCATGAGCGCCCGACCGGCCTGGAACGCCTCGCGGTCCTTGGCCGCGGTCACGGCCGGGTTGCTCGCCCCGTAGGGCAGGCTCAGGCCCATCGCCTCGATGGCACTCGCCATCGTGTTGGCGGTGTACATGCCGCCGCACGAGCCGGAACCGGGGCAACTGGCGCACTCGATCTTGTGCAGCTTCTTCTGGTCGATGGTGCCGGCCTGGAACTTCCCGACGGCCTCGAAGATCGAGACGATGTCGACGTCCTCGCCGTCCGGGCCGATGCCGGGCATGATGCTGCCGCCGTACACGAACACGCTCGGCACGTTCAGCCGGGCCATTGCCATGACGCACCCGGGCATGTTCTTGTCGCACCCGCCGAAGGCGAGCAGGCCGTCGTGGTTCATCGCCCCGGCGACGGTCTCCAGGCAGTCGGCGATGACCTCGCGGCTGACCAGGGAGTACCGCATGCCCAGGTGGCCCATGCTGATGCCGTCGGACACGGTCGGCGCGCCGAACATTTGCGGCACGCCGCCGGCCGCGCGGACGCCCTCGACGCCCTTGCGGACGAGCCGGTCGAGGTGCGAGTTGCACGGCGTGATGTCGCTGTGCAGGGACGCGATGCCGACGATCGGCCGGTCGAAGTCGTCGTCCTGGAAGCCGACGCCGCGGAGCATCGCCCGGTTCGGGGCGCGGCCTGGGCCGCCGGTCGTCGTCAGGCTCTTGCGGGGAGGGGTTTCGGGCATGGGGAGTCCTGTCCTGGGCGAAAGTCGAGTCGTGGGCCGAGCCGGTCGGACGGGAAACCGGGAAATCCTGGAATTCCGTCTGTTCCGTTTGCACGGTCCCCCGGAGTGATCTACATGAATCACGTCGCGGGTGCAACCGGCGACCCGAGCGGAACCGAACCGAAGTGGGGCGGTCCTCGCGTCAACCGGGCACCTGACAATTTAGGAGTTTCTCGTGAACAAGCTCATCAAGTCGGTCGTCGCGTTCGTCAAGAAGGAAGACGGCCCGACCGCGGTCGAGTACGCCGTCATGCTCGCCCTGATCATCGTGGTCTGCATCGCCGCCGTGACGACGATCGGCTCGACCGCCAACCAGCAGTTCAGCCGCGTCGGCTCCGCCCTCGGTAGCTGAGTCTGACGGGCCGGAAGGACCGCCCCCCGCCCGGGGGACGGTCTTTCCGGCCCGGGTTTTTGAGTCTGCCACTTCTGCCCACCGCACGTCCCTGTTCGCCAATCTGCCCCCCGACAATTTCGCTCCCGCACCCCGCCTCCCGCTTCGCGCCCGCACGCCGTAAGTTAGCCGACACCGCCGCGTGCCCCCGGGTGAATCTCTTGCACCCGCACGCGCCGCCGAGGAGACTTTCCCGATGGCCGACTCGAGCCACAAATCCCCGGCCGCCCGGGAGAACGCGCCGCGGCTGACCTCGATCGACGCCTACCGCGGCGTCGTCATGCTCCTCATGCTCGCCGAAGTGGTCCGCCTGCCGGCCGTCGCCCGGGCCTTGCCCGACAGCCCCGCCTGGCAGTTCCTCGGCCG
>JANYHV010000004.1 GCA_025362195.1 Fimbriiglobus sp.
GTCGTGGACGAAGCGCATCAGCCACCCGAACGAGGTCGTCAGCATCGGCGACAAGGTCGAGGTGGAGGTGCTCAACATCAACCACGACAAGAAGGAAATCTCGCTGGGCATGAAGCAGTGCACCCAGAACCCGTGGGACGAAGTCGCCCGCAAGTACCCGCCGAACACGCAGATTTCGGGCACGGTCCGCAACCTCACCAGTTACGGGGCGTTCATCGAGATCGAGGAGGGCATCGACGGCCTCCTGCACGTCAGCGACATGAGCTGGGTGCGCAAGGTCTCGAACCCGTCCGAGGTCGTGCAGAAGGGCCAGAAGGTCACCTGCGTCGTGCTCTCGGTGGATCAGGAGCGGAAGCGCGTCGCGCTCGGCCTCAAGCAGATGGCCAACGACCCGTGGGAGGGCGACATCCCCGGCCGCTTCCTGCCGGGCCAGAAGGTCGTCGGCAAGGTCACGAAGCTCACCAACTTCGGCGTGTTCGTCGAACTCGAACCCGGCCTCGAAGGCTTGTTGCACATCTCGGAGCTGTCCGACGACAAGATCGAGTCGCCCGAAGAGGTCGTCAAGGTCGGCGACGACATTGAGGTCAAAGTGCTTCGCGTGGACTCCAAGGACCGCAAGATCGGCCTGTCGAAGCGGAACGTGGACGACCCGAACGTGCCCGAGGACGCGGTCATCCCGGACTTCAGCTCCGACGACGAACCGGCCGGTCAGGGCGGCCAGGGGGATCGTGGCGGTTCGGACCGCGGCGACGCCGGCAAGCCCCGGCGGGAAGAGCCGCGGCGCGACCTGCGCGGCGGCACCGGCGCGGCCGGCCCGCTCATCCAGATGCCCGGCAAGCCCGAGTAATTCGGCCGCCCCGTGAACTCCGACGGCCGACCGGCACCCCCGGCCGGCCGTCGGTCATTTCCGGGCACCCTTCCGCCCCGGACCCTGCGTATCATGCCCCTATGAACCTGGACGAGACCCTCCCCCGACTGGCCGACGACCCGGACCTCGACCTCGACCTGGCCGAGCTGGCCCTCGCCGTCGCCGCCGACGAGTACCCCGGCCTGGCCGTCGCGGACTGCCTGGCCCGGCTCGACGCCCTGGCCGACGAACTGTCGCCCCGGCTGGTCGGGTCGCTCGAAGGCCGGGTCGCCGAACTGTCGAACTTCCTGTTCGAGGAGCGCGGCTTCACCGGCAACGCCACCGACTACTACGACGCCCGCAACAGCTACTTCAACGACGTGCTCGACCGTAAGCTCGGCATCCCGCTGACGCTGTCGCTGGTGGCGATGGCCGTCGGCCGGCGGTGCGGGCTGACGATCGAGGGCGTCGGCCTGCCGGGGCACTTCATCGCGCGGGCCGTGGGGTCGGCCGACGACATCCTGTTCGACCCGTACCACGGCGGCCAATTCCTCGACCGGGACGCCTGCTCGATGCTCGTGACGACGGTGACCGGCCAGCCCTACACGGTGACCGACGCCTGCCTGGAGGCGATCCCGCCCGGGTGCTTCGCCCTGCGGATGCTGACGAACTTGAAGGGCACGTACCTGCGGCAGGCCGACTACGCCCGCGCCGCCCGCACCGTCCGCCGGCTGGCTCAACTCTTGCCCGACGACGCGACCCAGCGGCGCGACCTGGGCGTCTGCCTAGTCCACGCCGACCACCCCGGGGCGGCCATCGACCACCTGGAAGCGTACCTGCGGGGCGACCCGGCCGACGGCGAAGTCGTCGCCGCGTTCTTGCAGCAAGCCCACCGCCACCTGGCCGAGTGGAACTGACGCTCCGCCGCAGGCGAACTCCCGGCGCGCCGGCGGGCCGCTATAATCCCCGCACTCTCCGGGGCGGTGTCGGGGGTGTTCGGTAACGGTGGGGTGGGAATGGCGAACCTGGTGACTTCCCGCGGGCGGCCGATGCCGCTCGGCGTGTCCCGCTTGGGCGCGGTGACGAACTTCGCGGTCCTCAGCCGGCACGGCACGGCGGTCACGCTCGTCGTCTTCCCCGAGGGGCCGGGCCAGCACCCGGTCGCCGAACTCGCGCTCGACCCGCGGAGCAACCGCACCGGGGACCACTGGCACATCCGCGTCGAGGGCCTGCCGAAGTCGTTCCGGTACGGCTACCGGGTGGACGGGCCGAAGGGCAAGAAGCACCGGTTCGACCCCAGCCGGGTGCTCATCGACCCGTTCTCCACGACGGTCTCGGACGGCGAGGACTGGGCCGGGTCGTGCGAGGTGGACCCCGAGCGGACCAGCCGCCGCAGCCTGTACGTGCAGCGGGAAACCCCCTACGACTGGGGCGACGACTGCCCGCCGCTGACGCCGCACGAGGACACGGTCATTTACGAGGTCCACGTCCGCGGGTTCACCAAGCACGCCTCGTCCGGGGTCGCGCACCCCGGCACGTTCCTCGGCCTGATCGAGAAGATGCCGTACCTGAAAGACCTCGGCGTCACGGCCATCGAGCTGCTGCCGGTCCACGAGTTCGACGAGTGCGACTGCCCGTTCACCGACCCCGAGACGGGCGAGAAGCACACGAACTACTGGGGGTACAACACGATCGCGTTCGCGGCGGTGAAGAGCGCCTACGCGGCGGCCGCGCGGCAGCAGGGCGAGGTGTACGAGTTCCGCGACCTCGTCCAGGCGGCCCACCGGCACGGCATCGAAGTCTACCTCGACGTGGTGTTCAACCACACCGGCGAGGGGGACGACCGCGGCCGCACGTACTCCCTGCGGGGGTTCGACAACGAGCTGTACTACATGCTCGACGACGAGGGCCGCAACTTCAACTTCACCGGGTGCGGGAACACCGTCAACTGCAACCACCCGCTCGTGCGGGACCTGATCCTGAACTGCCTGCGGTTCTGGGTCGGGGACATGCACGTGGACGGGTTCCGGTTCGACCTGGCGAGCATCCTGGGCCGCGACCGCAACGGCAACGTCATGGTCGAGCCGCCGGTCGTCGAGATGATCGCCGAGGACGGGGTGCTGGCCGACACCAAGCTGATCGCCGAGCCGTGGGACGCGGCCGGGCTGAACCAGGTCGGCGGGTTCCCGTTCGGCCGGCGGTGGTCCGAGTGGAACGACAAGTACCGGAACGACGTGCGCCGCTTCTGGCGGGGCGACCCCGGCCTGACCGCCGGCCTGGCGACCCGCCTGTGCGGCTCGTCGGACCTGTACGGCTCGTCCGGCCGGTTGCCCCGGCACAGCGTCAACTTCGTCACCTGCCACGACGGGTTCACCCTGCTCGACCTGGTCAGTTACGACCGCAAGCACAACAACGCCAACGGCGAACAGAGCCGGGACGGGAGCGACGACAACCAGAGCTGGAACAGCGGGGCCGAGGGGCCGACGGACGACGCCGACATCAACCGCCTGCGGGTCCGCCGGGCCAAGGGCATGATGGCCACGCTGATGATGTCCCAGGGGGTGCCGATGCTCCTGGCCGGCGACGAGTTCTTGCGGACGCAGCACGGCAACAACAACGCCTGGTGCCAGGACGGCGAACTGTCGTGGGTGGACTGGACGCTGGCCGACCGGAACGCCGAGTTCTTGCGGTTCACGCGCGAGTTGATCCGCTTGCGCAAGGCGCACCCGGTGTTCCGCCGGCGGCGGTTCTTCAACGGCACCCTGGGCACGCCGGCCGCGGCGCTCCAGGCGGCGGCCGGGGAAGGCACGTTCCCGCTCGGCGGCCCGGTCCGCCCGGGGGACGCCGGCCTGTTGACCCACCCCGAGGAGCCGGCCGACCCGCCGACCGACGACCCGGCCGGCGTGCGGACGCCGGCCCCGCGCCGCCCGGCGGTGCCCCTCGCGGACGTCCACTGGCACGGCACCCAGCCGTACAAGCCGGACTACAGCTACAACAGCCGGACCCTGGCGTACACCCTGGACGGCCGGTTCACCGGCCGGGACGGCGACCCGGACTACCACGCCGACCGGGACTTCTACGTCGCCTTCAACGTCGGCCCGGAGGCGCTCAAGTTCGTCGTCCCGGTCTCGCCGACCGGCCGCAAGTGGCACCGCCTGATCGACACGGCCGCGGCCAGCCCGGGGGACTTCCAAACGGACGGCCCCGGCCCCGGGGTCGCGGCCGGGAGTGCCGTCGGGGTCGAGTCGTTCGGGCTGGTCGTGCTGATGAGCGAGGAGTAGCCGTGGTCAGCCTGCAGACGGTCACGACCGCGCCGCACGCGTGCAGCTACCTGCCGGACCAGACCGCCCGGCTGCGGTACGTGTTCGTGGCGGCGCTGTCGCCCGAGGAGTACGGCGCGTTGATGCTGGCCGGGTGGCGACGGTTCGGCCGGGCCGTCTTCCGCCCCGTCTGCGAGGCGTGTACGGCGTGCCGGCCGATCCGCGTCGACGTCGCCGCGTTCCGCCCCAACTCCAGCCAGAAGCGGGCCGCGAAGGCGAACGAAGGGGCGGTCGAACTCCGCGTCGGCGAGCCGCGTGTCACGGCCGAGAAGCTGGCCCTGTACGACCTGTTCCACGACTTCCAGCACGACCACCAGGGCTGGCCCGACCGCGGCCCGAAGGCGGCCGGCGACTACGCCGAGGCGTTCGTCGATCAGCCGTTCCTCGTCCAGGAGTGGTGCTACTACCGCGGCGGCCGGCTCGTCGGCGTCGGCTACGTGGACGCCCTGCCGGTCGGCCTGTCGGCGATCTACTTCTTCTACGACCCGGCCGAGCGGGTCCACTCGCTCGGCACCTACAACGTGCTCAAGCTGCTGGCCGCGGCGGCCGACCGCGGGGACGCTTACGCCTACCTGGGGTACCACGTCGAGGGCTGCCGGTCGCTGGAGTACAAGGCGAATTTCCGCCCGTTCGAGCGGCTGCACGGCGGGAAAAACTGGCTGTCCGGTCGGCAAGGGTGAGGAGAAAAGGAGTTCGGGCGCGGCGGCGTAACGCCTTGAAAACGCACCGCTTACGGCGCACGAAATCGCCTCAAAAAGTGGAAATCTTGTTGACGGACGAAATTACCCGGCTTTACACTAAAGGTGTGAGCGTGTGCGACTGCGCGGAAGATCCGCGACAGGACGGGCGGAAATGTCCCGCGCGGCGTCCAGAAACTGCACCGGGCGGTTGCGAACGGACGACTTGTGAATAGCACGCTGAGGGACCGGCACGCGGAGTGCCCGACGCTCGAAAGATAGGTCGCTATGCTCGTACTGTCCAGGAAAAAAGACGAGTCGATTGTCATCAACAACGACATCGTCATCACCATCGTCGAGATCCGCGGGGACAAAGTCCGGCTCGGCATCGTCGCGCCCAAGGACGTGGCCGTCCACCGCGAGGAAATCTACGAAGCGATCCACGGCCACAAGCCGGTCAACGCCCCGGCGAACCCCGCCGAAGCCAACGGCACCGGCTCGTAATTTTGCACTTTGCAATTTGACTTCTGCACTCTTTCCGACGCGAATGCGTGCCCTCATGAACGACTCGAAGAACCGCCCGACCGTCGCCATCGTCGGGGCCAGTTCCGACCGCCGCAAGTTCGGCAACAAGGCGGTCCGCGCCCACGTTCAGGCCGGGTTCGACGTGTACCCCATTCACCCGACCGAAGAGACCGTCGAGGGCCTGCCCGCCTTACGGTCGGTCGCCGACTTGCCCCTCGACCGCCTCGACCGCATCACCCTGTACGTCCCGCCGGGCGTCGGCCTGCACCTCCTCGAAAGCCTGGCTTCTAAGCCGTGCGGGATGCTCATCCTGAACCCCGGCACCGAGTCCCCCGAAGTCGTCGCCCGGGCCAAGCACCTCGGCCTGAACGTCGTCACCGGGTGCAGCATCATCGCCGCCGGCGTGACCCCGGAAATGTTCCCCGACCAATGACCCCGTTGGGTTGTCGAGAAGGCCAAAACAAAACAGTTCACCGCAGCGGGCGCAGAGGGCACGAGAGAAAGGCCAAATCCTGAGTTCGGATTTTCCTTCACACCTTGGCGTCTTTGAGGGAGGTCGTTTCGGTTTTAGCTCTGCTGAATGCCTTTCTCCGCGCCCTCATGTGCCCTCTACGGTAAACGGTTTGCTATTGGTTCTCCCCGCGACCCGGCGTATCGGCGGCTGCTATACTACACGGATGAAAACGCTTCTCGAACTGTTCCCGACCGTCCAGGGCCGCGTCGTCTCGCCGGTGTTGATCGCCCTCGGGGCACCGTGGCCCGTCGTCCAGATGATCCAGGCGTTGCGCGAGGCGCAGCCGGACTGCGAAGTCACGTGCTTCCAGTTCGATACCTTCCAGGCCGACCGCCTGCGCGACAAACTGACCGACAACGGCGTGACCGCGACCGTCGTCATGGCCCCCGACTTGTGGGACTTGCCGGCGAAGTTTAACACCGTCCTCTTCCCCGCCGCCGCGTTCACCGACCTTCAACTGAAACTCGACGTGGTCGAGCAGGGCTTCCACGTGCTGCGCGAGGGCGGGCTGTTCATCAGCCTGTCCGAGTACGAGAAGGACACGCAGTTCGCCAAATGGCACAAGAAGGTGTTCGGCAAGTGCAGCGAGTCGCCGACGAGTGAGGCCGGCATGGCCTTCTGGAGCGTCAAGACCGGCGACCAGCCGCGGCGGCGGCACGCCAAGAACTTCCACGCCCGCATCGCCGACAGCCCGTCGATCAACATCGACACGTACCCCGGCACGTTCAGCTACGGCCGCATGGACGGCGGCGCGCGGGCGCTGCTCGAAGTCGCCTTCGCCACCGGCGTCAAACCGGGCGATCACATCCTGGACATGGGCTGCGGCAACGGCAACGTCGGCATCCTGGCCTACCCCTGGACCCAACCCGGCGGGCACGTCACCTTCATCGACTCGAACGTCCGCGCGACCGCCCTGACCGAGTTGAACGCCAAGGCCAACGGCCTGGTCAACTACACGATCCTGACCGGCGCGCGGCTCGACGGGGTGGGGCTGAACGTGTACGACATTTGCCTGGCGAACCCGCCGTACTACGCGAAGAGCGAGGTCGCGCGGATGTTCATCGAGAGCGGCCGCGACCTGCTCAAGCCCGGCGGCCGCTTCTACCTGGTGACGAAAATGCCGGTGCAAACCATCCCCGAAGTCGTAGACACCTTCGGCGACGTGGAATCGATCGACAACCGCGGCTACACCGTGCTCGTGGCAAGGGTGTAAGTGATGACCGCGGCCGACGTGATCCGCCTGTTGGAGTTGCAGCCGCACCCCGTCGAAGGCGGCTACTTCCGCGAAACCCACCGCACGACCGCCGGCCTGTCGGCCTTCGGCGGCGGGCGGTCCGTGGGCACGGCGATTTACTACCTGTTGACCGGCGACGCCGTGTCCGAAATGCACGTCCTCCCCGGCGACGAGGTCTTTCACTTCTACCTGGGCGACCCGCTGGAGATGCTGCAACTCCGCCCCGACGGCACGAGCGTGACGCTGCTCCTCGGCCCCGACCTGATCGCCGGGCAGTCGCCGCAACTGGTCGTCCCCGGCAACGTCTGGCAGGGCAGCCGCCGACTGACGGGGCCGCACGGCTTCACGCTGATCGGCGCGACGATGGCCCCCGGCTTCGCTTACGAGGACTACACGACCGGCCGCCGCGCCGACCTGCAAGCCCGCTGGCCGGGCCGCGACGACCTGATCACGCTGCTGACGCCGAAGGGGTGAGGGGG
>JANYHV010000009.1 GCA_025362195.1 Fimbriiglobus sp.
ATTGCACTCGTTGAACGAACTCTTCCCGCTCCGCTGCTGGGTCCTGCGCGACGGCGTCGAGACGCGCGTCTTCACGGCCGACCTGGCCGTCGGCGACCGCGTCGTCGTCAAGCCGGGCGGCAAAATCCCGGCCGACGGCACCGTCGTCGAGGGCGGTGCGGCCGTCGATGCGTCGGCCCTGACCGGCGAGAGCGTGCCGCAGGACAAGGCCGTCGGCGACACAGTGTTGGCCGGCTGCCTCGTGCCGACCGGGACGCTGACCTTCGAGGTGACCCGCGTCGCCGCGCGGACCGTCGCCGGGCAGGTGATCGCGTTAACCACCAAAGCCCTCGCCGAGAAAGGCCGCACGGAACGGCTGGCCGACCGCGTCGCCCGGTACTTCCTGCCGGTCGTACTGGCCGCGGCCGCGCTGACCTTCGCGTTCAACGTCGCCGTGCAACTCGGCAGCCCCGTCGGCCCGGACGGCAAGCGGCTGAGCGTCGCCGCCGCCGCCCGCGTCGCCGCGTACCCGACGCTCGGGGTGCTGGTCGTGGCGTGCCCGTGCCCGTTGGTGTTGGCGACGCCCGCCGCCGTGATGGCCGCCCTCGCCCGCCTGGCCGGCACCGGGGTGTTGTTGAAGAGCGGCGCGGTCCTCGAACGCCTGGCCGAGGTGACGGCGTTCGCCTTCGACAAGACCGGCACGCTCACCGAAGGCCGGCTCGAAGTCGCCACCGTCCGGCCGTGGGGCGACACGCCGCGCGCCGAGTTACTGCGCCTCGCCGCGTCTGCCGAGTCGCGCAGCGAACACCCCATCGCCCGCGCCGTCCTCGCCGCCGGCCCCGCCGGTGTCGAAACCCCGACGGCGTTCGAAGCCCACCCCGGCGCGGGGGTCACGGCGAGTGTCGGCGGGGTGTCCGTCGTCGTCGGTACGGCGAAACTGCTCGAAGCGCAGGGCATTCCGCTGCCGGCCGACCTCGCGGCCGCGCTCGACGACCTCGCGGCCGCCGGGGAATCGACCCTGCTCGTGGCGTCGGCCGGGGAGTTCCGCGGGGTCCTCGGCGTCCGCGACCGCGTCCGCCCCGAGGCCGCCGGCGTGCTCGCGGAGCTTCAAGACTTGGGCCTCGCGCCGATCGCCCTGTTGACCGGCGACCGCCGCGCCGTCGCCGTGAGTTTGAACCTGCCGGGCGTCGAGGTCCACGCCGAGCAACTGCCGGGCGACAAGGCCAAGTGGGTGGCCGCGCAACCGGGCCGCGTCGCCTTCGTCGGCGACGGCCTCAACGACGCCCCGGCCCTGGCCACGGCGAGCGTCGGCCTGGCCATCGGCACCGGGACCGACGCCGCCGCCGAGGCCGGGGACGTGATCCTTTTGGGCGAACCGCTGCGGAATTTGCCGCTATTGGTGCGGCTGTCCCGGCAGACGGTCCGCGTCATCCGGCAGAACATCTACGGCTTCGGCTTCGGCATGAACCTGTTCGGCGTGCTGCTCACCGGCTGGCTCTGGCCGGTCTTCGCGCCGACCGCCGAGTGGTTCGAGAAGGCCCCGCTGGCCGGCGTGATCTACCACCAACTCGGCGCACTGCTCGTGCTGTTCAACTCGATGCGGCTGCTCGCCTTCGAGCGGACAAGCACCAACCGCGGGGTCGCTTCGGCCCGCTCCGCCGCCCGCCGTCTCGACGGCCTGCTCGCCCGCTTCGACCCGGACGAACTGCTGCACGACATCGGCCACCACTGGAAGCGCGTCGCGCTCGCCGTCGTCGCGCTGGTCGCCGTCGTCTGGCTGGCGTCCGGCGTGACGCAGGTGAACCCCGCCGAGGTCGCCGTCGTCCAGCGCTTCGGCGCGGTCCGCGACGACCTGGCCCCCGGCCTGCACGTCCGCTGGCCGTACCCCGTCGAGGCGGTCACGAAGCTCCGGCCGGCCGAAGTCCGCCTCGTCGAGATCGGCTTTCGGATGCTCCCCGAGGAGCGGGTGAAGGCCCTCGAAGCGGCGAGGCTCGACCAGGTGGCGTTGCGCAAAACCGGCGGGACGTTGAGCGCGGACGCGTCGATGACGTGGGCCGCGGCGCACGCCGACGGGGTGCAGCGGCTGACCGAAGAATCCCTGTACGCGACCGGCGACGGCAACCTGATCGAGGTGTTCGCCACCGTCCGGTACCGGGTCCGCGACCCGCGCCGGTACCTGTTCGCCGCCCGCGACCCGGACGCCTTAGTCCGCCGCGCGACCGAAGCCGCCTTCCGCGAACTGGCGGCCGGCCAGGTCTACCTGGACATCCTGACGACAACCCGCGGCGACTTCGAGCGCCGCGCCGCGGTTCGCCTCGTGGACCGCCTGCCGGCCGCCGCGACCGACGACCTGGGCGTCGAAATCTTGGGCCTGACGGTCCACGACTTGCACCCGCCGCAGGAGGTCGTCGGCGCGTACCACGCCGTCGCCGAGGCGATCCAGCGCCGCGACAAGACCGTCAACGACGCCCACGCCGAGGCCGTCCGCGTGAGGCAGCGGGCCGCCGAGGAAGCCCTGCGGACGACCCGGCAGGCCGAGGCGGCCGCGACCCGCAAGACCGCCGACGCGACCGCCGCGCGGGACACCTTCGCGGCCTGGGCGAAGTCGCGGAACACCCTGCCCCCGGCCGTCGAAGCCGCGCTCGCCGCCGAGCACGCCGCCCGCGTCAAGGCCGGGCAAGACGCCGCCGCCGTGGCCCGCGACCTGGACGCCCGCCGGCAACGCCTGCTTCAAGACCGCCGGCAACTGACCGACTTCCGCCTGTCCCTGGACGCGGTCACACTCGTCCTGGCCGGCCGCGACAAAATCCTCATCGACGCGGCCACCCTCCCCGGCAAGCGGCACATCCTGCTCATGGACCCC
>JANYHV010000323.1 GCA_025362195.1 Fimbriiglobus sp.
GCGGCGGGGCCGGGGCGGGTCGGGAGCAACGCCCGGACCCGCTCCCAGTCGGCGTCCGAGATCTCGTGGCGGCGCATGGCAAACCCTCGGGGAGTGCCTAAAACTAGCGAAAAACCGTAGTCTGTCCACACGGCCTAGCCAGCCGAGGGCGGTCCTCTCCTGCTCGGGGCTCAGGAACGGAGGCCGCCCGGGGGGTCGGCCTAGTCGCAAGCCCGGCGTCACCTATGGCCTGGAACCGGGCCACTCGCTTGGCCACCGTGACAGGGTGGACGCCGAGGAACGCGGCGACCTCCCGCTGGGACCGCCCGCCCTCCATCCGCTCTATGGCCAGCCGCCGGCGGGCCTCGAGTGCTTTCGCCGTGCGGTTGCTTCTCATCCGGGGCAGTTTATAAAGCTGGCGAGGTTGAATCGCTTTGCTTACCTGCCGGTCAGTAGGCATCACGTCGATTCGATCGAGGCGGGAAGCGTGTGCTGTCGCCCTCATCGGGCGAACACGACAATGCCGTTGGCGGGGATGACGATGCCGGCCGATGCCGGGAGACCGTCGAGCGGCGGGCCAGCGGCCGTGACGCCCGGCCCGTTGCCGGCGACCTGAGGGTTGACCCAGTTGTCGTACACGTCGCCGTTGAACACCTCGGTCCAGAACCCGCCCGCCGGGAACCCGAGCCGGTAGCCGTAGAGCGTCGACTCGCTCAGGCTCACCGCCACGACCACGTCCTGCCCCGAGCCTTCGAGCCACCGGTGGAACGCCAGCACGCGCGTGTCGTCGCGTGCGTGGAACACGTTGACCTCGCCGCGGCTGAGCGCCGGCAGCCTCCGACGGAGGGCGATCAGTTCTCGCGTGAAGCGCAGGTAGTCGGACGACGCGCGGTCGGACGCCAGCGACGCCCACCAGACGCGGTGGTCGGGATCGTCCGGCGAGTCGCTCCAATACTTGTCCTCCAGGAACTCCTGGCCCATGAACAGCATCGGCACGCCCGGGCCCGTCAGCAGGACGCCGGCCGCGACCCGCGCCCGGCTCCGCGCGTACCACGACCGGCTGTCCGAGGGGTCGCAGAGCGCCGCGACGCGCGGCCGGCGGTCGCGCGGCGAGTGGGCGAGCAGGAGCAGGTCGTGGTTCTCCAGGCACTGGACCGCCCGCCACGCGGAGTCGAACCCGGGCGGGCGAGTCAACGCGTCCCGCACGGGGCCGAGGCCGACCGCCGCGTCCCGGCCCTGGGCGGCCTGCCCGAGCACCCCCCGGACCGCGTCGCGCAGGCCCGCGTGCCAGACGAGGTCGAACCCGCCCCCCCCGGCCGAGACGGGCCGGACGGCGGCCCCCTGGTCCGGGTCCCAGAACTCCGCGACCTGGACTGCCGCGGGGCGGGCGTGCCGGACCGTCCCCGTCAGGTCGCGGCAGAAGCCCCACCCGCCGAAGCGGTCGATCACACTCACCTCGTCGTAGCGCAGGCCGTCGGCGTGGAACTCGGCCAGGGTCGCCGCCGCGTTGTCGATCAGGAACTGGCGGACCCCGGCGTTCCAGTACGCGAACCCGAGGCCGCCCGCCCACTCCCGGTCGGTGAAGTACAGGCTGTCGTTCTGGTCCCCGGGCGGCAGGCGGTCGAAGAAGTGAAGGCTCTGGTCGCCGAAGTCGCCGCCCGCGTGGTTGTAGACGACGTCGAAGACAACCGCGATGCCGTAGACGTGGAACACGTCGACGAGTAGCCGCAACTGGTCCGCCTGGCCGCGGACGTCCTGGGCGGTGACGGCCGCGCGGCCGCGGGCCGCGAGAAGGGCGTTGGCCCGCGCCAGGTAGGGGCCGAGTTCGGCCGCCGGCACGGCGTAGTCGAATTCCGGCGCGAAGTAGTCGGTCCCGTTGTACCCCAGGCTGAACGGGGTCGGGTACTCGACGACCGGCAGCGGTTGGACGGCGGTGACCCCGAGGTCGGCGAGGTACCCGACCCGGTCGAGCACGTCGAGGAACTTCGCCACCCGGCCGACCCGGCGGTCGTTCCCGGCCGCGTCGGCCGCGTAGAACGTGCCGACGTGGAACTGGTAGACGATCAGGTCCTCGAACGCCGGGGGCCGGAACCCGGCGTCGTGCCACGGGAAACGGCCGGGGTCGCGGACGACGCAGTTCCAGTCCGGGGCGACGACCTCCCGGGCGTACGGGTCGCGCTTGTGGCCCTCGGACCCCGCCCCGACGACGTAGAACTTGTACTCGTCGCCGTCGGCCGCGCCCGCAACGAACCCCCCCCAGTAGCCGGCGGCGTCGCGGACCAGTCGCGAGGCGTCGTCCCGCTGCCAGCCGTTGAACGAGCCGGTCACGTGGAGTGCGACCGCCCGCGGGGCCCAGACCCGGAACGTGCAGCCGCCGGGGACCAGGTTGGCCCCCATCGGCGTGTCCGGCCCGACGTGCGTTTGATCCGCCGGCATTTCGGCCCCCTCCGGATTGCCCGGTCAGTCGTAGCCGCCGAACATCAGCAGAGTGATGTCGGCGTCGGTCGCGTTCATGAGCGCGTGGAGCCCGCCCGGCTTGAGCAGGCTGCCGTGGCCGGCCCGGAGCGTGCGGACCTCGAAGCACCGCTCCCGCCCCGGCTCTTGACACCAGTCGCCGGTGACCATCACCGCCTGCCCGGCGAGCAGGAAGAAGAGTTCCTGGTTGTCCCGGTGGCGGTGGAGGCCGATGCCGCAGTTGTTCTTGAGGACGTGCAGGTCCATGTAATCGACGGAAAAGAACTCCTCCCACCGCTCCCCCGGGGCCTTCCGCCCGGCCGCGTCGAACTGCCACGGCTCGACGACCCGGCCGAGTCCGCGGCTGCCCGCCAGGCCGGAGTAGTTCGACCAGAGGTTGCGGTAGTGCAGGTGGCCGACGCCGCCGTGCGGGTTGGCGCTCACGCCCGCCTTCAGGTACGCGTCCCAGCCGCGGACCGCCATGTTGAACTCGTAGTGGTAGTTCGCCCCGCCCTGGGAGTCCCAGTGGGCGTCACCGCCGGCCGCGTCGGCCCACGCGACTTCGAGGTGCAGCGGGTTGACCGGGTGCATCGCGCAGTCCGGGGACGCGGACCGGACGTCGGCGTCGTCCTTCCCCTCGCGGGCGAAATCGGCCAACGTGCCCCGGATCGCGTCGGGGAACGTCCGCAGCTCCCCGGAGGCGAGCGACGCCAGCCCGCGGTCGTCGCCGGCGGCGGTGAATGCCTGCCCCAGGTCGACCCCCGGGTCCCCCCACAGCTCGAGCTCGTACCGGTGCGTCGCCCGGTTGTACGGCACCGGGATCAATCGCCCGTCCGCTTCCCGGACCTCCCGCCCGTTCACCTTCAGCCAGAGCCAGACGCGCTCGCCGGGCAGCCCGCCGATCGCCTCCGCCAGGCGCGAGTCCGGCCCGGCGCGGTAGGACAGCTTCACGAACGGGACGGTCCGCGCGGGGGACGGCTCGAAGGCGGCGGGGTCGGCCCAGGCGGTGGCCGCGGCCCACCCGCGCAGGACGTACGTGTCGGTCGCCCGGAAGTCGCGGACGTTCTGCTTCTGGAAGTCCGTCTTGGCGTCCTGCCGGGTCGGGTCCAGGGTGTCGGAGTCGGCCCCGGACGGCCCGTACAGGTCCAGGTGGCTGAACGGCACCAGGTACTGCAGGTGGTCGGTCAGGTAGTAGTGCCGCCCGGCGGCCAGCCGGTGCTCCTGCACCAGGGCCAGGAGCTTCATCAGGGGGTTGTTCGCGTTGTAGTCCGGCGGGGTGCCGGGCGCGACCCGAGTGACGGCGTCGGACGGGACGAGGTTCGGCATCGGCGGGGCACCCCACGAGGAGTCGGTACGAGGCGTCGGGTCAGGAGGAGTGGTAGCCGAACGCGACGAACTTCAGCGGCTTCGTGTTCGTCGCGGGGTTCCTCACCCCGTGGATGCCGCCACTCTTGGTGAAGATCGTGATGCCCGGGTAGACCGGCACCTTGCGGCACGGCTTCGGCCCCAGCCCGTAGACCTCCGGGGCGGGCTCGACCAGGTCGTATTTCCCCTCCATCGTCGGGTCGTCGCCGTCCCCCACGTAGGCGACCCCCTCGCCCTCGGTGAAGTAGTACAGCTCCTCCGACCCGACGTGCTGGTGCGTCCCCTCGACGGCGCCCGGCGGCAGCTCGACCTGGTGGAAGTAGACGATCGTCCCGCCGAGTTCCCGCTGGATGACCCAGCGCATCCCCATCACGTTCCGGCCGCCGTCCATCGCCCGGCCCTCCCCCGGGTCGGGCACCGGCACGGGGCGGAAGTCCGGGCTGGCCGGCTCCATCATGGCGTTCTGGTATAGGACCGGCGGCACCGCGTTCGCGTCGATCACCCAGCCGCGCTGGAAGTCGACGAAGTAGTTCTTGTCCTCGACGGTGTTGCCGGGGGAGTTCGGTGCGGCGTGGCGCGGCTCCTGGTGCGAGCGGGTGTAGTCGTTGTCCCAGCCGGGGTTGTCGATGCGGTAGTTGAGCGGCCGGTCGAGGTCGGTCTCCCGGAAGGCGAGCCGGACTTCGACGAGGCTGCTGAGGTCGCGGAGCGCGGGCCGGAACTCGGGGACGAACGTAATCGGCTTGTGGAGCCCCATCTGGTCGAGCACCTTGAACGAGTGCGACCCGGTGGGCGGGGCCTCGAGCGTCCCCCAGACTTCGACCTGGTAGGCGTTCACGTAGGCGTCGTAGAACATCTTGACGTAGCGCATCAGCCGCGGGTCGCCGTCCTGCCTCCCCTTGTGCCGCAGCTCGACCCAGGCCAAGACCTCGTCGCCGAGCAGGCGGCCCCGCTCCCGGACCTGCTCGCCCAGCCGCCCGGCCCGGTACTCCAGCCGCAGGGCGTTGCACAGGAACTTGCCGTCGAGGTAGACCTCGGCCTTGAGGACGAGGAAGTCGGCCCGGCCGCGGACCTCGAGCACGTTGTACCGGTAGCGCGGGCTGCGGGTCGCGTTCAGGTACTGGGCGTGGTAGATGCGGTCCGGGAAGAAGACGATCTTGAAGACCTGGTTCCAGGGCGCGCTGTAGTTGGGGTTGAACGCGGCGGCCGCCTCCGCCCCCTCGCCGCCGGGCGCGGCGAAGTCGAGGTTGTCGCCGCCGGG
This sequence comes from Fimbriiglobus sp., assembly GCA_025362195.1. GTDB lineage: Bacteria > Planctomycetota > Planctomycetia > Gemmatales > Gemmataceae > Fimbriiglobus. Next base: position 5,057 of record JANYHV010000323.1, read on the forward strand.
CGGCGCGGCGGGCGAGGACCGGTCCGCCGCGCGCCCGGCGAGGAAGTCCCGGAACGGGTCGAGTTCCGCGGGACTCAACAGCGTTGCCGCCCCAGCCAGGAAGGCGACGCGGTCCGGGAACGGCCGGCCGAGGAGCGGCTCGAGCTTGTCGCGGGTCGCGTCCGGCAGCCCGGCGGGCCGCAGCGCGGCGAGGGCCGGCCGGGTGAGCCGGTACCGGACCGGGATGACGGCGTCGTCGTTGACGGCATTGAGGCGGGGGTCCATCGGCTAAAGCCTCGCCAACAGGTGTTCGGCGACCCGCAGGGCGTTCGCCTGAATAGTCAGTGTCGGGTTCCCGCCGCCCGAGGTCGGCATGAACGACCCGTCCGTCACGTACAGGTTGTCGAGCCGCCACGCCCGGCAAGTCGGGTCTAGGACGGAGTCGGCCTCGTCGCCGCCGAACCGGGCCCCGCCCAGGATGTGGTTGGCCATGCGTGCCAGCGCGTTTTCGGCCTGGTAGATGCCGCCCCAACTCAGGCCGCCGGCGCCCCGGCGCTCGATGTCGTACCCTGGGTCGCTCGCCCGGACGCCGGCGCGGAGGACCTCCGCGCACTGCTCGGCCAGGACCCGCATCAGGTACTCGTCGTGCGGGTGCCAGGTCTTGACGACGTAAGCCGACGGGCGGCCCCACTTGTCCACCACGGACGGGTGCAGGCCGACGCGGTTCTCCCGCTGGGGCACCTGGTTGGCCATGAAGCTGACCGACAGGCCGCGGCCGAACTCGCGGTCGAGGAAGTCGATGAAGCCGTCCGCCCGCATCGCCGCGTCCCCCGCGAACCCCTTCCAGAGCGTGTCGAGGTCCTGGCTGCCGTGGGTCCGGAAGAGCGACAACGGCAGGGCCTGGTCGGACGTGTTGTTGTAGATCGCGCCCCCGGCCCAAAGCCCCTCGGCCCGAAGGAAGGCGTCGGTCGCGCAGCAATCGGTCGCCCAGTCGGCGTCGAGGGCCTTCGACTTGTCGAACCGGCCGGGCACCAGCGCCCGCGCCCCCCCGAAGCAGTGGGTCAGGAAGTAGCGGCCCAAGAGATCGTTGTGGTTGATCCGCCGGCTGAAGTTGGCGTCCTGGCGGGCCGACAGTTGGAGCAGCCGGACGGACTCGATCGCCGAGCAGGCGACGACGACGTACCGGCCCTCGACGGCCCGCTCCGCCCCGGCCGGGTCCAGGTAGTGGACCCGGGTCACCCGGTCGCCCGCGGACGACAACCGGGTGGCCACGCAGTTGGCCAGGAGCGTGAAGTTCTCCCGGTCGGCGACCGGACTCAGGAACGCGACCCACGTGTTCGACTTGAGGCCGAGCGGGTCCCCGTAGCGGTTGACGAAACTGGTCCGCGCTGCCTCCGGATCCGGGACGCCGGCGGCTGTCCGCGGGACCTCCCGGCCGCTCGGGGCGTGGTCGCGGGTGATGACCGCGAGGGGGGCGCGGTACGGCAACACGTCCGACCCGAGTCGCCGGCCGAGCGCGACCATCCCGTCGTGCGCGTACCGGCTGATCGGGTTCGGCGTCAGCGGCGGCTGGTAGCCGTCGCCGCCGGCGAAGGGCTTCTGCTGGTTCGCGCTCGTGCCGTTGATGCCGACGAGTTCCTCGGCCAGCTTGTAGAAGGGCTCCAGCTCCGAGTACTCGACCGGCCAGTCGCGGGCCTCACGCTCCACGTCGCCGGCCGGGTCGCCCTTCAAGCCTGCGCGGCCGGTGTTGAACGTCTTGAGCTTGAGGTCGGTCGGGGTGAAGCGGAGGGAGACGCCGCCGTAGAGTTGGGTGCCGCCGCCGACGAGTTGAGCGGTGTACCCTTCAATGGTGGCGCGGTCCCGGCCGTCGGCCCCGCGGTAGACGTGCGGCTCGTCGTTCAGGTCGGGCTCGGCGTGGCTGCCGTAGTACGACTCGCCCGCGTTGGCGACCCCGGGGACGCGGAGGACCTTCTCCGGTCCCGAGGCGTACAACTCGTCGCGGCGGAAGTCGCTCCGCTTCCCGGGGAGCTGGTAGTGCGGCCGGAGGTGCGGGCCTTTCTCCAGCACGAGCACCGACTTCCCCTTCAGCGCGAGTCGGTTGGCGATCGGTGCCCCGCCGGCCCCGCTGCCGATGATGACGACGTCGAATCGGTCTTGCACGCTTGGCCCTCGCCGCGGGTCACCGGTAATAGTCGCTCGTGCCCAGGGGACGCTCGAGGGCCGCGGGCCAGTCGAACAGGGTCTCCCGCTTCACCGGATCGACGTACCGCTCTGAGAGGTACGCCCACCCGGCCGCCCCGACGTTGCCCGCGTACTTGGGGTGCGAGAATGCGGTCGTGACGGCGTGGCGGCGGAGCAGGGCGATGAAGAACGCCGGGTTGCCGTAGGCCGCGTAGTCCCAGCCGGCGATCGGCCCGCCCGACGCCATGTCCGTGTACAGGTCGATGTAGTCCGAGGCGGGCATCTCGTAAGGGTCGGTCGCCGAGTTCCGCAGCCGCAGGACGCGGTCGATCTGCTTGAGACAGACGCGGTAGTCGGCCAGACGGTGCGCCTCCTCGCGGGCGAGCAGCTTGTCGATCGCGTTCACCTCACCCACCGACTCGTCGAGCCGGAACGCGGCGGGCACGGCCGAGTTCCGGGCGGCCTTGTCGAGGCCGAAGTAGTACCGCCGCAGGAAGTTCTCGGCCTCGGCGGTCCGGAACGGCAGGATCTGCTCGACGAGCCGGTACAGAAGTCGCAGTTCCCAGAGCTCTAAAATCAGGGGCTGGAGGTAGCCCTCGGTGAAGAATCTGGACCACAGGCGGCCGTCGCCGGTTCGCTCCCGCTGGGGGTTAACGGGGTCGAGGACGAATCGGCTACCGACGCGGAATTTGTACGTGTGAACTTGGCCCGCGGGCACGGTGAACGACAGCGCCCGGTAGCCCGTGTCCTCGCCGTCGAACAAGACCTCCCGCAGGGGCAAGGGGTCGAAAAGGGTAGCGAACGTGCCGAGGACTGCGACCTCCGTGCGGTCTCCGGGCCGGGCCTTGTAGACGAATGTGACCAGATTTTCCGGTCCGGAAGTGTTCCCTTGACTCTCCGCTGACGCGGAGGTGTCCACTGGCACACCTCGCGGGAGACCAATCATGGGGAATCGCCACGCTTCTGCAACCCGACTTCGAAAGGCAGAGGCCGCGTCCTCGTCGCCCGCGGGTGGTGGGTCGCCGGCCCGGCTGAGGTGCTTGACGCATTCGTTCAACACGTATTCGTCGTCCGGCCGGGATCCGCGACTGCTCATTGTCTGCCTCCGGAGCGGGAGTACGATCCGCCGTGGCGTAGTCTAACTCAGCTCTATGGGATCGTGCAAGTAAAGAACTTGAGCTTCTTTAACTCGGCTGGTGCCGACTCACTGCCCGTCATGCGGCCGGGGCCAGCGTGGTGAGCAGGATTTCTGCACCTGCTTGGGGAGGTCCGCGAGACCCGTCCCGCACCCCGCCTGTCGCAGAACGCCCTCCGAGCACTTCCGCCAGCGGACGCACGCCAGCGCGTTGGAGAAGGTCACGGTCGGCCCCCCCGGCCACGCGATCGCCCTCGAGCGCAGGGCGGCCGGGGGCGCGTCGCAGAGCATCGCCACCACCGCGTCCAGCCCGAACGGGCACCGGGCGGCCCGCGTCACTGTCTTCGCGCGGCGGCCGCGCGTCGCCTCCAGACTGAGGTGCGCTCGCACCTCTTGGAAGGTGGTTTCGATGGCTCAGCCATGCTGCCTCCGCCCGACGAACTCCTCGCCACCTTGCCCCCGGCTGTGCTCGCCTACATTCGCGCCCTCGAAACCGTCGCCGCCGCCCAGGTCGCCCGGCTGGCCGCCCGCGTCGCCGAACTCGAAGCCCGCCTCGGCCAGACCTCCGCCAACTCGGCCCGGCCGCCGTCGTCCGACGGGCCCCATGTCGAACCCACCCCGCCCAAGGCGCCGTCCGGCAAGGCCAAGGGCGGACAACCCGGGCACCCCCGCAACGACCGCCCCATCCTGCCCCCGGCGACGTCGTCGAACTCCCGCTCGCCGCCTGCACCGGCTTTCGCCCCGCTTTCGCCCGTGACGCCTCCCGACTCGTCCGCCCACCAGATCGTCGAATGCCCGCCCGTCCTCCCCCACGTCACCGTGTACGTTCGCCACCGCCTGGGTCGTCCCCGAGGCCGCCACGTCGTCTACTCCCTCGGACTGATCTGTGGCGGCCTCGTCGCCCGCGATCGACTCCCGTCGAGTCCCCTTCGGAATACCGTCACGCGTCGAGGCCGCGACCCTACCGCCGGTTCGTCCTTTTGCCCCGATCGCCCTGAAATCGAGGTTTTCCGTCTGCCGTGGCGAAGAATGCTCTCCATTAGCTGAGAGTCTTTCGGTTCGAGGGCCGTCTCAGCCGGGGAGCTGAACATTTCCGCTTCGAACCCGACTCTCGCAACGAGTTAACGCGTCCCGCCGCCCGAGACACGGGCGGCGTTTATGCGTTCCGCCCTGCATAATGCAGCGTTTCGGCGTCGGTCGCCAGGCCGCTATCGAGTCTCGGGTTTGCAGCGTTAGCTCGCCGCCCCGAGGCGGACGGCACCGAAAACGCGCGCGAATTGCCCAAAGTCTCAAAGTCTCACCGAGGGGCTGTGCCGGGGGGTTAACAGGAGTCTCGGACTACTGTTGCGGAATTGTGGCCACAGCAAGCAGGCTTGACGTAGGTTGGGGCGTAAACCGGCTCTCACAACGCCCGCGAAGCACGTCCATGAACCCCCTGACT
>JANYHV010000011.1 GCA_025362195.1 Fimbriiglobus sp.
ACTGGCCGGCCTTCGTGCGGCTGACCAGGATCGTCCCCAGGTCGCCCAGCGCCCCGGCGATCAGGTTCTTGCGGATGCTCTCCGTCGCGCCCTTGACCGTGTGCGTCTTGTTCGCGGCGTCCCGGTAGACCATGTACCACAAGTCGTCGGTCGGGGGCGGCGGCATCTCGGTGTGCGGCGGCCGACTCGTGCCCGCCATGCCGACCGCGAACTGCCCGGACAGCGGCCCGCTGCCCTGGACCCGCCACGCGGTGCCGAGCAGGTCTTCCATGAACTCCCGGCACGACGCCGGCCGCTGGGCCGGGTCCTGGTGCATCGCCCGGCGGATGGCCCAGTCGGCCCGGTCGCTCAACTTCGGGTTGCGGGCCTTCGGCGCGGGGAACTCGTTCTTCGTCTTCTTCAACCAGCAGTCGAGCGGGCTGGTCTTGTCGAACGGGATTTCCCCGGTGACCATCGTGTACAGGGTCGCCCCGAGGCTGTACACGTCGCACCGGGCGTCGGCGTTCTTGGCGTTGCGGAACTGCTCCGGGGCCATGAAGTGGGGCGTGCCCAGGCCCCGCCCGGTCTTGGTCAGGTTCATCTCGCCTTCGACGTCCTTGACGAGGCCGAGGTCGGTCAACTTGGCCGTCAGGTCGAGGGTGAGCAGGATGTTGTCCGGCTTCACGTCGCGGTGGATGAGCCCTTGTTTGTGCGCCCGGTGCAGGCCCTCGCACACCTCGCCGATGATGCGGACGGCGTCGGCCTCGGGCAGCGCCCCGTCCCGCTCGATCTTGGCCCCCAGGGACTCGCCGTCCACGAACTCCATGACGAGGAACGGCGTGCCGGTGCCGCAGTAGTCGATGGCCTTGACGACGTTCGGGTGGTCGATCAGGCTGGCGGCCTTGAACTCCTGCTCGAACCGCTTGAGCAGGAGCGGGTTGCGGGCGGTTTCGGGCGGGATGATCTTGATGGCCACGATCTGGCCGGTGGTCCGGTTGCTGGCCTTGTAGACCGCCCCCATGCCGCCCTCGGCGATCTTCGAGATCAGGTCGTAGTTGCCGATCTGCCGAGTCATCCGAGCCGTATCCGGGGACATTATGAACTCCGGCCGCCGCACCCCGTCCCGCGGCCGGGGGCCGGTCGGGGGCGAGGCGGGGGCTTGGTCGGGCAGCGAGGGGCGCGAAAACTCGCACGGGCAATCCTGTCGAGGATATAGTTTATTCCGGAGGGCCGCGAGCGAAATACCGGCCCCGCGCGGCAGAACTGTTCGGAAAGCCGGTCCGGCCCCGTTCTCCGGTCCCGACCGGCCCGGCGGGTGCCCCCGGCGGAGCGGCCGTGCCGGTCGCGCCCCCCGGAAGTGCCAAAACTGCGCGGTTTACCGCGCCAAAGTTCTTGCGTCCGGCGGCGCGCGCCCTCACAATCAGGGAACGTCCCCGGCTCTGCCCGGCCGGCCGCGATTCGACAGGACCGCCACACGCGACAGGGACCGCCCTCATGGGGACGCTGGGAAAGATCCTGCTCTTCGTCAACTTCGTCGCCTTCGGCGGGTTGATGTATTTCGCCACAAACGCCTGGGCCGCCCGCCAGGCCGCGTCCGCCAACGCGCTCAAGCACCAGCTCGCCATCGTCGGCGTGCCGGTCGTCGCGCCCCCCGGCATCGACGCCGGGTCGGACAACGTCGCCCTCGGCACCGTCGTCTCGGGCTTCTACCCGGTGGACTCGGTCCGGCCGAAGCTGCTCGAAGACCTGTTCACCGGGACGAGCGGCGAAGAGTTCGCCGGCACGCCGTTCCCCCGCACGCAGGTCGAAGCGGTCGAGGCGGCCAAGCGGAAGGCCGACGCGAAGTTGTCCGGCCTGCCGCCCGTCGAGCAGATTGCGACCCTCGGGGGCCGGTACACCGCCGACCCGGCCACGAAGCGGGTCGTCTTCACCCCGGGCTGGCTGGCCAACATGGCCGAGACCTACGCCGAGCGGGCCGTCGTCCGCAAGCTCGCCGACCCGACCGCCTGGGAGCGCCAGCCGGACAAGAAGGAAGCCAACGCGAAGACCCTGTTGGCCATGTTCGAGCGCCGCTTCGACGCCCTGAACAAGGTGGACGCCAAGCAGGCCGACGCGGAGGCCGCCGCCATCAAGGGGGCGACCGACACCGTCCGCACGGCCAACGACGAGGCGAAGCGGAAGTACGCCGCGTACACGGCCCTGATCGCCGCCCCCGACGCCGACCCGGCCGCCACGACGACCGCCGCGACCGCCGCCGCCGCCGCGCTGGACAAGTTGAACGAGACCTACGCCGGGTTGCAGGCCGTCCTCGCCACCGTCGGCACCACGGCCAGCCGGGACGAGGGGGACCGCCGCAAGCGGATCGCCCACACGCTGATGAACCTCGCCGAGAACGCCGGCTGGCAGAAGCGTGTGGCCCTGACGGTCGGCCTGCGGACGTACCTCGCCGCTCTGTCCGACCAGGCCAACCGGTTCCAGAAAATGGCCGGGTCGGCCGAGCAACAAATCATCCTCGACCAGGCCCGGTTCGCCGACGAGTACGACCTGCTCAAGAACCTGGCCATCGGCCAGTCGCTGCTGCTGAGGTCGCAGGTCGCCGTCCGGGGGGATTTGCAAGTGCAGCGGTCCAAGGACGCCGAGGCGGTCACCCAGCGGCAACTGTTGCTCGAAGACCGGCGGGCCACGCTGGCCGCGTCCCAGGAGCGCGTCGCCGCCCAACTCGCCGCGCAGGGCGAGACCGAGCGCCGGCTGTTCGACGTGCAAAAGGCGGTCGGCGACACCCTCCGCAAAAGCTTCGACCTCGAAGCCGACCTGGCCGCCGCCGAAGTGAACAAGTAACGCCCCGACCCGAGACCGCGACACCGCAGGGCGAATGATCATGGCGACGAAGATCGGCAAGCTGCTCGTGTTCGTGAACCTCGTCGCCAGCGTCGGCCTGCTGGCCTGGGCGCTGTCGCTGTACACCAACCGCATCGACTGGCTCGACGTGACCACGGCCGAGGGCAAGACCGACGGCCAGATCGCGCTCTTGAAGAAGGAGATCGACCGCCTGACCAAGGCGATCGGCGAGACGCAGACCGGGTACGCCGGCAAGAAGTACGCCCTGGCCGCCAGCGAAGAACGCCTCGACACCCGCGCCCGGGTTTTTGCGACCCGGTTGAACCAGGCCCGCAACGGCCGCTTCAAAGTGCAACTCACGACCGACAAGGGCGCGTTCGGCGAGGGCGTGATCTACGACGTGGACCGCGAAGGGATCGACATCCTCGGCCCGGACAACAAGCCGCTCCGGGGCTTGCAGACCCTGCAGAACGAGTTCGCCGCCGAGGTCCGCACCATCGAGCAGCTGCAGAACGGCCAGGGGCTGACGACCGAGGCGCAGTGGATGGAGATCATCAGCGGGACGACCACCCTGCCCCAGGTCGCGGAGTTGACGCCGAAGCTCGGCATCGCCGACCTCCGCCGCCTGCACGTCACCCTGTCGGACCTGATCAACCGCGATCAAGGGGCCGTCGGCAAGCTGAAAGAGATCGAGGCGAACCTGAAGGACGAGTCGGCGTACCTGAGCGAGAAGCGGGTGAACTGGCTCGCCGAGTTGCAAACCCTGCAGCGCCGCGAGCGGCAACTGCTCGGCCGCATCCAGGCCGCCGGCGGCAAGACCCGCCCCGGACTGTAACCCGACCCCGCGACTTCCCCCCCTTGACCCGCCCGGGCGACCGGTGCCCGACGGAGGACAGCGATGACCGCGATTGGCAAAATGCTGGTGTTCCTGGTGCTCGTGCTGAGCCTGATCTGGAACGCGCTGGTCCTGAACGCGTACACCGCGCGGACGAACTGGCAGAAGGAGGCGAAGAAGTACCAGGCCGAGGCGGTCGCCGCGGCCGAGTCCGCGACCAAGATGAAGGCCCTGCGCGACGTGGAGGCCGAGTCGGCCGACGACGCCAAGCGGGCCTTGCAGCAGGAGCGCGACCGGTACTACACGCAGGTCGCCCAACTCGTCACCGTCAGGGACACGCTGAACCAGCAGTACAACGTCGCCTTCTCGGAGGCCCAGAAGAAGGCCGCCACCGCCGCGCAACTCCAGGCGATGACCGAGAAGCTGTCGGGCCAGATCAAGGTGATCGACGACGAGTTGAAAAAGGTCGAGGAGAAGGGCAACCAGCTCGTCGTCGCCGCCAACCTGGCCCGGGCCGCGCAGTCCCGGGCGGAGATCGAACGCGACCGGTACAAGCTCCAGGCCGAGGCCAAGACCGAGTTCGCTCAGAAACTCCAGGACCAACTGACCGAAGCCCGACTCGGCAACGGCGGCATCCTCGGCGTGCGGACGCCGGTCGCCCCGGCCGGGTTCAACGGGACTGTCGTCACGGTCGATGCCCGCACGCCCACCGTGTACGTCGAGTTCACCCCGGGCCTGGACACGGGCCTGCAAGTCGGCACCATCTTGCGGGTGGACCGCCTGGCCCCGGCCGGCGTGTTCGTGGGCAAGCTCACCGTCACGCTGGTCAACGGTAAGAACGGCGTCGGCGTCTTCGAGCCGGCCGTCAAGGCCGCGGCGCTCACCGCCGACCGGCTGCCCAAGGCCGGCGACGCGGTCAAGGCGTACTGACCCCCGGCCCCGCGAGTTTGCCCCACCGACCCGAGGCGCGTCATGGCGAAGAAGAAGCAGAAGGCCGCCGGCGAGAAGCCGAAGAAGAAGGTCCGGGCCGTCGAGCTCGACGACGAGGACGACGACTTCGACGACGGCGACGGGGACGACTTCGTGGCGCCCCGGAAGCCGTCGCGGAACGACGCGTACACCGGGATGCTGCTCATCGGCCTGGTCTGCCTGATCGGGGCGACGGTGCTGCTGCTGCTGGACTCGAACGACATGACCGCGGCCCCGCTGGTCAACCCGACCGTGACCGTCCCCGCCCTGGCCACGCCGCCCGCCGCGCCCGCTCTTTAAGGAACGCCCCGATGGCCCGCCAACGCTTGGTGACCGCGCCGCCCCGGAACGACGTGTACGTCGGCATGTTGGGCCTGACCGCCCTGGCGATGCTCCTGGGCATCGTCGTGCTCGTGCTCGAACTCGGCGGCGACTACGACTTCGAGTCGCAGGCCAAGGGCGGCCCGGCGATCAGCCTGCCCAAGGACTTCTCGCGGCCGACGCCCAAGTCCGACGGCCCCGGCCCGACCCCGCCCCCCGGCCCGACGACCAAGGCCGTCCCGGCCCCCGCCCCGATCCCGGTGCCGACGCCCGAACCGCCGAAGCCGGCCGTCGTCGTCACCCTCCCGCCCCCGCCGGCCCCCCTCCCCGCCGCAGTGCCGGCCGTCGTCCCCGTCGTCCCGGCCGCCGACCCCAGCATCGTCCGCCCCGGCTTCACCCCCCGCTTCCCGCGGTAGTCGAAGCGCCGGTCACGTCCACGCCAGTCGCCGGCACCAGTCGGCCAGTTCGGCCGAAGCGACTCGCGCCGCCTGCTCCGCTTCGGCGACCGTCACGTCTCGGAACCGCACGCCGTCGCCCGGCCGCAGTTGGGCCAGCGCGTAGAGGTCGGCGCGGATCACGTGGGCCGGGCGCGGGTAGCCGCCGATCGTCTGGCCGTCCACGCCCAGGAGGATCGGCCGGCCGTCGTTGGCCACTTGCACCGCCCCCGGCGCGACCGGCTCGCTGGCCATCTCGGCGCTGACCCGGCCGGAGACGCGCGGCAGCGGGTCGCCGGCCAGCCGCACGCCCATGCGGTTGCTCGCCGCCGCAACGGTGAACCGCCCCGCTTGGAGTGCCCCCGGCGGGAACCAGTCGGCCTGCGTGCCGGGCAGGACGCGCAACACCGCGTCGCCGCCGAGGTCGCGCAACGCCACGAACGGCAACGCCCGGCCGGGCACCGTGGACGGTCCGCACGCCAGCACGTCGCCGGCCCGCACCGGGTCCAGCGCCGACCGACTGCCCATCACATCGGGCCGGTCAAACCCGCCGCGGACGGCCAGGTAGCCGCGGACACCGACGGGCGTGCCGAGGATTCGCAGGGTCTCGCCGGCGTGTAGGGTGAAGGTCGTGCCGGCGGTCGGCGGGGCGCGGCCGGGGCAGTCGAGGTGGAACGGCGCGCCGAACACCACGCACGCCGTCGGCCCGTCGGCGGTCAGCGTCGGCCCGGCCAGGGTGACTTCGAGCGTCACGGCGTCCGGCGGGTTGCCGACCAGCGCGTTCGCCAGGGCGTGCGCGGCGCGGTCGGCCGCCCCGCCCGCGGGCACGCCGAGCGACCGCCACCCGGGCCGGCCGAGGTCCACCGGCAGCGAGTACACCCCCGGTGCGACCACGCGCAGGCTCATGCCCCGTCGCCCGCGCCGCCGGGGGCCAACTCTTGTAACGCCGCCAGGAAGGCGTCGCTGGGCGACACGTCCGCGCGCTCGTCGGTCAGCGTAATGGGGAACCGCTCCCATACCCCGCCGCGGACCCAGAAGACCTCGGCGGAGATGGGGTAAGCGTCCTCGGCGAAGCTCTTCTCGGCCAGCACCTTGAGCAGCGGCACCCCGGGCATACTCTCCGGGGTCACCGGCAGGGCGAACAGCCAGTCGCGGGCGGGAATGGCGACCAGCCAGCCGGCCGGGCTGGGGTCGCCGAGTTGTTCGAGGACCAGCGCCCGGGCCGCGTCGTACGAGTCCCCGGCGTGCCCGCCGAGCATCCCCGTGTCCGCGTGGAAGACGCCCAACCAGTCGTCCGGCGTGGCGTCCCGCAGGTTGGCCAGGCCGACCGCCAGCCAGTGGTCCGGCGTCTCCCCGGCGGCCACCATCATGCCGTCGGTCACGTAGGTCATGAACTCGGCCGAGTCGATGACGAGGTTGACCGCCAGGGGCGTGCCGGGGAGCAGTTGCTGCCCCACGGCCGGGCCGCGTCCGCCAGGTCGAACGGCGTGCCGACGCGGACCCGCAGGCGGTCCCGCAACACGGCCAACGACTCGGGCGGCAGGTCGTCCGCGCTCGTCGAATCGATGAGTACGCGCATGAAGTGCCGAATCATCCCCGGCCACTCGTCGCGGGGCACCGACTTGGCCCGGCGGTACAGGTTGGCCAGCCCGACGTACCGCGACTCGCCCGCCGGCGTGTGGCAATCGACACCGGCCGCGTGCCACGCCTTGGGCGTCAGGTCGTGGGCCTGCAGTTCCCGCGCGACGGCCGCCCGAAACCCGCCGGGCAACATCGGCTCGCCGCCGTTCTTGGGTCGCTCGAAGTCCATACGGCGGTCCAAAACTCGGGTGGGGGGCACGGCTCCGCCGCAGGCGAATCGTTACCCCACGTAGATGCCGCCAGTGAACTCGGGCTCGAAGGCCAGGAAGTTGCCCGCCTCGGCCAGGGGGTTGACAGTATAGGTGCGAATCCGCGGGACGTACCCGGGGCCGCGGCTGACGACGATCTGCCGGGTGCCGGAGGCGTTCAAGTCGGCCACGGCCACGCGGATGCCGCCCGACTCGGTGTTCTGGCTGCCCTCGGCACTCAGGACGCTGCTGTCCACCAGGGGCAGCGGGTCGGGGTTCGAGAGGACGCCGATGTCGAACACGCTGAGCGGCGTGACCGACCCGTTCCGGCTGTCCCGGATGCTGATCTCCGGGACGCTGTTGTCGCCCGGGCCGACCACCACGTCGGCGGCCCCGTCGCCGTTCACGTCGCCGGCACTGACGAACACGCCGCCGGTGTACGCCGGGTCGAAGGCGAAGTACTGGACGAGGACGCGTAAGTCGGACGCGTTGAACACCTTGACGTGCGACCCGCCGCCCGGGCCGGCCCCGGTGACGATGTCGTCCTTGCCGTCGCCGTTCACGTCGCCCGCGGCGACCCGGACGCCGCCGCGGAAGGACTTGTCGTAGGCGAAGAAGGCGGTCAGCGCGCGGCCGGTGCCGTCGAACACCTTGACGAGCGGCCCGCCGCCCAGGCCGGACCCGACGACGATGTCCCCGACGCCGTCGGCGTTCAGGTCGCCGACGCTCACGAACGACCCGCCGCGGAACGAACTCTCGTAGGCGAAGAAGCTGGCCACCCGCTGGAAGCTGATGCCGTCGAAGACTTGAATGTGCGGGCCGCCGCCGACCCCGGCCGCGACGACCAGGTCGGGCACGCCGTCCCCGGTCACGTCCCCGGTCGCCACCCGGACGCCGCCGGTGAACCCGGAGTCGTACACGAACTGGTCGAACAGGACTTCCTTGGTGACCGCGTCGTACACCCGGACGCGCGGCCCGCCGCCGGCGTCCGCCCCGACGGCGAAGATGCTCCGCACGCCGGCCGCGGTGGGGAAGTTCTTGAACGCGAAGCTCGCCCCGCTGTCGGTCACGATGCGGACCTGCGGCTCGCCGGTGGTCGGATTCGGCACCCGCTCGACGCGGGTCGCCTCGGCCGAGTTCACCGTGAGCGTGTTGCCGTTCCGCTTCCGCGTCGGCCCCTGGCCGTCCACGAAGATGTCCAGCTTGGCCGACGGGGTGACGGTGAACGCGTCGCCCTGGATCGTCTCGTTGCCGCCCTGGACGATGAGCGTCCGCACGGTCCCGGGGACCACGGCCAGGCTGCGGAGTTGGCCGAGCGTCTGGTTGAACAGGGTCACCGCCTGGTCGCTCACCTCGAACGTGTCCGCGCCGTTGTCGGCCGTGGACCCGGCGAGCGCCCCGGTCGTCGGCGCGTTGATGTCGCTGACCCCGACCACGGTGACCGTGTCGAGGCTACCGGTGCGGTTCGCGTCGCCGTCGATGAGCAGGCCGCCGGCGTCGGTGCCGTTGACGTTCGAGAAGTTGACCACCGGGCCGACCCCGGCCAGGCGGATCTGGCCGCTGGCCGGGCCGGTCGGCTGGTAGACGATCCCCGCCCCGGGGTTGGCCAGGGACCCGAAGGACACGTTGGTCCCGTCGCGGTACTGGAAGTTGTTCCGGCCGCCGCGGCCGTCGTAGTCGAAGAACGACAGGGTGTTGATCAGGATCGGGCTGCCGATGCCGGTGAAGTTCCCGTTCACCGTGTCGGTCACGGTCAGCGTCGGCGTGACCTTGTCCCCGATGACGAACCCGAGGACGGTGGCGCGGGTCGTGCCGCCGCCCCCGCCGCCGATCGCCAGGGACGTGGCCGTGACGCCGAAGATGCCCGAATCGACGGTCACCAGGTTCGCCCCGGCCCCGCCCCGCAGGGCGACCGTGCCGCCCGACCCGAGGTTGTCCGCCCCGGCGTTGAACACGTCGTTCCCGCCGTCCCCGTCGATCGTCGTCTGCGACCCGTTGCCCCGGGTCGAAACCACGTTGAAACTGTCGTCGCCCAGGTTCGACCCGCGGAGCCAGAAGCCGGTCCCGTCGGCGTTGGCGAACCGGCCGGTCGTCGAGAACGTGATCGGTTGCGGGGTCGCCCCGGCGACCGAGGTCGCGGTCACCGCGTACTGCGACCCCAGGGTGTTGCCGAAGTTGCTCACGACGAGTTGGCTGTCGCCCGACCCGGCGTTGATCGCCAGCGGGGCGACGATGCCGTTCAGGTCGCCGTCGAGGTTGTCCCCGGCGGTGCTCGTGACGCGGAAAGTCGTCGCGCCCGGGCCGCCGGTCAGGGTGACCGGGTTGTTGGCCGCGCGGACGTTGACGAAGTCCGGCCCGCTCCGGTTCGCCAGGGTCAAAGCGGCGGCCGGGTTCTCGACGCGGAAACTCTCGGACAGTGTCGCGCTGTCCGCGCCGACCACGCTCAAGGCCGTGACGTTGGAGTACGAAATGACGGCCGCGTCGGTCGGCCCGGCGAAGCCGAGGACCTGGTTGCCGACGAGGCTCACGTTGGCGTTCCCGGCGGCCGCCCCCACGTCGCTGATGGTCAGCGCGTTGCCCACGCCGAACAGGCCGCCGGACCGGCCGTCGATGGTCACGGTGCCGAAGAACCCGGACAGGTCGCCGTTCTCGTTCAGTCCGCCGGCCTTGCCGTTGAGGACGAAGTTGTCCGCCCCGTTGGTGCCGAACAGTTGCGTCGTCGCGGCCGACGTGGACTGGACGTTGACGAGGTTGCCGCCGACGGTCTGGGTGCCCAGATCGACCCGGAGCGTCCCCTGGGACAGGCCCGAGTAGACGAGGACCGCGCCGGGGGCGAAGATGTTGTCCGTCGCCCCGCCGCCGATCGTCGTGGCCGTCACGGTCACGTTCGTCGGGACCGCGCGGCCCTGGTCGTTGACGACGATCGTGTCGCCCGGGTTGTTCCCCAGGTCGGCGACGATCCGGCCGTTCAGGAACTGCAAGTCCGCGCCCGGCGCGCCGCTCGTGCCGACGGTCAGCGTGTCGGCCCCGGTCCCGCCGACGAAGCTGAACGACGCCCCGGTCTTGCGGTTGACGAACAGCGAGTTGCCCATGCCGTCCGAGACGAACACCGACCCGGCGGTCGTGCCGGCCCCGCCGAAGGTGAACGTGTCGTTCCCGTCGGTCCCCTGGACGGTCACCCGGGCGGCCTGGGTGATCGTCGTCGAGACGTCCGGGATCTGCCAGACGCCGCGGCCCATCGTCGAGACGGTGAGCCGGTTCCCGGACACCTTGACGGCCGACACGAAGGCGTTCGGCAGGGCGGTCCCGTACTGCGTCCACCCGCCCCCACTGACGGCCGGGTCCACGATACTGGGCACGTACCGGAAGACGCCGCCGACCCCGCCGGCGAGCAAGGTCGTGCCGCCCGGCCCCGACCCGTTGGGCGTCGAGTCCCACAGGGCCAGGGACGTGATGTTGGACGACAGGCCGCCGGCGACGTTGCCGTTCAGGTCGTACGTCTTGCTGAAAATGTTCTCGGTCAAGTCGGTGAAGGTGAGTCCGCCGTCGCGGGTCACGTACACCTGGGACGAGGCGAACGGCCGCGAGTAGTCGAGGACGCCGGTCGAGCCGCGGAGGACGTAGGCCGTCCGCCAGTCGTCCGGGTCGAGGACGATCGACCGGATGTCGCCGCTCCCGGGCACGGTCGCCGGGTTGAACCCGCCGGCCGCCCCGCGGATGAACAGTTCGCCGGCGTCGGTCCCGACGAAGGCGATGCGCGGGATGTTGATGCCGTTCTGCCGGCCGCCGTAGGCCAGCGCGGTCGAGTACCCCTTCATGCCCGGCGGGGTGACCTTGGCCACCACGTCGCCGGCGAACCCGGCCGGGTCGTTGTCCTCGTACACCTTGTCCTGGCCGACCAGCATGAGCCGCGGGTCGACGGCGTTGAGCACGTACTTCGAGCTGAAACTCGACCCGGCGTTGTCGATCCCCTTGTACGGCGACGGGTCGGTCGGCGACCCGAACCGGACGCTCCGGGTCGGGCCGACCTGGACGTTCTTGGAGTTGAACACGCGGCGCTCGAGGCCGACCAGGTTGCCGAACAGCGTGTACCGGACCGACGCCCCGGGGGACGACGTGTTGTCCACGGCCGACTCGCCGCCGTCGCCCAGGCCGACGTTCCGCCACAGGGTGTCGCCGGCCAGCGGCTGGTTAGTGGACTGCTCGACCACGCCCGTGTCTTGCGTCCCGCCGAAGGACACGTTGTTGACCGTGTCGTGGCTGACCGAGTTGAACTGGCCGACGTTCAAGTCGCCGATGGCGGAAGTCCACGCCGTGTTGTCGGTCTGCGGGGCGGACCGGCGGTAGATGCCGCCGTCGTCGGCGTCGATCAGGTTCCCGACCGCGTCGAACGCGAGCATCCGGGAGTCGGCGTGCGGCGAGCTGCCGAGGGCGTTGTTGTCGGTGATCGCCTGCCACTGCGGGGACGGCGCGAAGGCGTTGTTGCCGCTCGCCGTCGAGCGGTTGCCGCGCAGAATGTTGGCCGTGAAGTTCCGCGCCCCGACCCCGTTCGGGGTGCCGAAGTCGAGCAGGTCCTGGCGGTCCCCGGCGACGTACACGAGGTTCGGGTTGGTCGGGTCGGCGGCCAGGGACAGGTGCAACCCGGCCTGCGTGCCCGAGTTCACGCCGAACACCTTCTGGACGATCCCGCCCCCGGTGTACACGCCGGTCCCGACCGACCCGTCCAGGCTGAACGTGGCCGCCCCGGTGGACGTGACCTTCCAGATGCCGTTGGCCGCCAGGTTGCCGGTCACGCCCTGGATCAGGACTTCGTCCCCGGTCCCCAGCCCGGCCCCGGCGGTGATGACGATCGGGGTCGCGTTCGTGGCGTCCTGGATGCCGACGATCGTCCCCAGCGACGTGGGGATGTCCATCAGGTTCCAGGTCTGCCCCAAGTCGGCCGACCAGAACACGCCGGACAGCGCGTCCGCGTTGGCGATGGCCGTGTAGACGATGTTAATGCCGGGCGAATTGTGGACGGCGAACTTGACGTTCACGGTCGCCAGGCCGACCAACATGCGGGTGTCGGTGACGTTGGTCCAGCTCGGGGTCGGGGCCAGGATGTTGTCCGTGCGGAAGAGGCCGGACTGGCCGCCGAGGTAGACGCGGTTCGGGTTGGCCGGGTCGGCCGTGAGTTCGTAATACCCCTTGCCGCCGCCGGCCACGACCTGGGCCGGAAGGCCGCCGACGCCGTCCAGGGTGCGGAACGTCTGCCCGTTGTCGGTGCTCAGGAACACGCCCTCGCGGGCCGTCGCGCCGTCGTTGTCCAGGCCCGTGACGAGCATGTACCCGTTGCGGACGAGGACGCTCTGGATGCTCAAGTTGACGAACTGCGAGTTCTGCCCGCCGATGACGCGGAACGTCGGCGTCGGGGCGAGGGCGTTGTCGCTGGCGTACAGCCCGATGAGGTCGCCGACGACCTGGCCGTCCGCGTTCGAGGCGGCCGACTTGTTGCCCAGGCCGGCGAGAATCTGGTTCGGGTTCGCCGGGTTCAGGCTGATCGACGTGATCGACTGCGACGGGAGTTGGTCCGTCAGCGGCGTGTACGTGGGGTCGGCGGCCTGGAAGTTGGTCGTCCGCCAGATGCCCCCGCTCACCCCCGCGACGAACGCCACGTTGGCGTCGAGCGGGTTCGGGGCGACGCCGACCACGGCCCCGGTCGTCGGGTTGTTGAACGTCCCCTGGATGGCCGTCACCTGGCCGTCCACCGCGTGGTACGGGCCGGCGGCCAGCCACGTCGGCAGGCCGGTCTGGACGATCGCCGGAACCACCCGGCTTTCCAGGGACTCGATTTGGAGCCGCGGGTGGCGGGAAACGGACACCGAGCGCTGCCAGAAATTCCGTGCCACTTGCAATCCTCCATCGCGGACGAACGCCGTTGGGTCGCTACGGTCGCTTCAGCCGTCGGGGTATTCGGAAACGGTCGTTGAGATTGTCTAACAATGAGCCGACGGGTCATCGCTCGGTGCGAAGTTTTCCACTGCCAGCTTAAAACACAATGTCCGCCGCGCCTGCTGTTACTTTCGCCCGCGTCGGAATCCTCGGGCCACGCCGCAAATCCAACCGGCTTGCGCGGCGCAACCCCAACTCACTAATTCGACGAGGACCGGGCGCAGAAAGTTGGCCGTACCTAGTTCACCGCAAGACGTTGTCGGTTTGAAACGGAGGATTTTTCAGTCCGGACGGTCGGCGGGGCGCGGTCGAAGGGAATTCTTCTTGCCGGACGGGCCGGCGTCAGGGCGAAGTGTGACCTACGTTTGCGGCGTCGGCCTGTTTTTTCCCGGTGGTCTTGAACCCGTCCGCGGGTGGTGGCTCACGATGCGCGACGCGACCCCCTTCGAGATGACCCCGCTCGGCCTGGTCCGCGACCGGACGGTCAGCCTGGGCCTGCTCCTCCTCCCGCCCGCGGTCCTCGGCGTCGCCGCGGCCGGGTACGAGTCCGCCCTCGCCGTCGTCGGCGCGTCGGCCGGCCTGCTCGGCAGCCTGCTGTTGCTCCGCCACCGGCACGTTTGGCGGCCGCCGGCCAGCGGCCTGCTCATCGCCCTGTACCTGATCGCCCTCGGCTGGCTGTGGTTCGTCACCCGGCACGAGCCGGACGGCGTCGCCCGCCTCGGCCGCGGCGTCCTCCTCTTCGTGGCGATGGCCCTGTTCGTCGGGCACGACCTGATCCGCACCGGGTTGGAGCCGCGCCGCCGCGGTCGGGCCATCGTCCGGCACCTGTTGCGGCGGACGGCCTGGCCCGTCCACTCCGGCGAGTACGCCCACCTGCCCGAAGTCCGCGCCCTGGCCGACGTCCTCCAGGACGACCCCGGTCCGGCCGCCGAACTCCTCGCCGACGGCCGCGTCGAGGTCCGCCTGGCCGCCCTGACGGCCCTGCAACAGCGGACGTACTGGCGGGACGGCGAGGCCGATCTCGTCCTGGACGCGCTCGACCGCACCCCGCACCCGGCCGTCCGCGCGGCCGGGCTGAAGGCCCTGGCCTCGGCCACGGACGGCGGGGTCCTGGGCGTCGTCGGCGAGTACCTGCGGGACAAGGCCCCCGAAGTCCGGCGGGCCGCCGCCGTCGCCCTGATGGCCGACGCCCCGGGCCGCTGGCTGCTGGTCCGCGAGGCGATTCGCGCCGCCCTGTCCGACCCCGTGCAGGCCCGCGACGGTGCCCTGCCCGGTGCCCCCGGGGCCATCGACGCCGTCGCCGTGTGCGACCTGACCACCTGGGCCGCCGAGCCGGGCGCACTGGGCGAGCGCAGCCTGCAGACCCTCGTCGGCCACTACGGCGTGGTCCTGCACGCCGGCACCCGGCCCGAGTTGACCTCCGAGATTTGCCAGCAAGTCGTGGACGCGCAGATGCCCCCGCAACTCCGCGTCGAACTGGCCCAACTGTTGCGCGGCCTGGGCCTGATTACGCCCGACCTGCTCGACCGCATGACCGACATCGACCAGCCGGGCGCGATCCGCATCCTGGCGGCGGAAATGCTCCTCGCCTGGAACCCGACCAACCCGGACGCCATCGACGTGCTCCGCGGCCTCGGCCGGCAGCCGAACCGCGAGACCGCCCTGGTCATCGCCCGGCTCGTGCAGCAGTACCTCCAGCAGGACATGGGCCTGCCGGCCGGCGCGGTGGCGACGAACAGCAAGGTGGCCGCCGAGGTCGCCCGCCGCGTCCTCCAGTGGGCGACCGGGCGGGCCACGGCCGTGGCCGAGACGACCCCGGGCGACGCCGGCGACGCCTGGGTCGCCCGCCCGGCGACGGCCCCGGCCCTGCCGAGCACGCGGTCGATGGGCGGCCCCCTGCCCCCGCCCCGCCCGGGCCGCGGGTCGTCCCAGGAACTCCGCCGCCGGCCGGGCGACCGGGCGTAGGCAAGAGCCAATGGCGAGCCAGGAGCGTGAGGGCTGGAGGTTCCTCGACCTCCAGTCGCTCACGCTCCTGGCTCGCCGGAGGAACCCTCGGCCGCGCTCTTGTCGGTGTCCAGCACGAAGTAATCGTCGTCGTCGGTGCCGTCCAGCAGCGTGATGAGCCGGTAGTAGCCGATGGGACGCAGCCCCCGGAAGTGGACGCCGGACAGATCGCGGACGTACAGCCCCAATCGCGTGTCGATAAAGGGGTAGTCCAAAATGCCGTGATCGAACGTCAGCGCAGTCTTGTGGAAGTGCAATTCGATCTCTTCGACCGACCAACCGCGGAGGTCGTCGCCGTCCGCGAGGGCGTAACGGAACCATTCGCGGCACCCCGCTTCCGCCCGCGCCCGTAAGTCTTGTGACGCGGCGAGGGCGAGCAACGCCGCGACCATCTCTCGGCCGACAACCTGGTCCATCCACCACCCGTGCTGAGGTTTCCGCCGAAACTACGTCCCCACTCCCAAGGTCATGCCGCACCCGCCGGCGATCGTCCGAAACAGGGGTCCGAATGCGGCGTGGCCCGCGACGGCAAGGAGTCCCAGGGTCAGGCCGCCCCCCGTGAAAAAGACGACGACGCCCGTCGCCTCGAAATCGCCGTGGTCGGCTCGCCGCAGGGCGACCACGGCCGCACTCGCCCACGCCAGCGGCAAGGCCAGGGCCAGGAACCCGTACTCGGCGACCAGGACCGTTCGCGGCGGCGGGGTCAGCCCGATGGTCGCGGACCACTTGAGACACGCCCCGGCGGCCAGCACCCCGGCGACGACGATGCCGGTCTGCACGAGGCCGGCAATCGCCGCGTTCCGCAGCGTGAAGTACTCCACGGTCCCTGCCCTCCTCGACGATATTCAACCCAATGGACGGCTCACGGGCACCGTTTCAGGGCGGGCGGTTTGACCCGGCTCAATCGGGAATCTCGCCGCCCGAGGGGGAATGGCCATTCTCGTAGTGGTAATGGTCGAAGCACGCGGAATTGAACCGCCCGATGAGCTGCGGTTCATAGTGTTCCGGTCGCTTCGGCTTGAAGACCCCGCGGGCGACGGCCGAATCGTACAGGCCGGTGTCGAGCGGGTACTCGCTCAGGATGCCGGTGAGTTTGTGGCCGGCGATCCACGCCTCGGCGAGTTCGCGGGTCGTGAACACGCCGGACGCGAAGTGGCCCCCGCCGTTGAACACCCAGACGACCACTATACGCCACCTCTCTACGCTGGCCAGGGCCATTCCGGCTTCGACGCCCTGCGAGCGTTCACCCACTCGTACAGCCCGGTGTCGATCGGGTTCTCGCTCAGGGGGCCAGCAAGATTGTAGCCGGCCCCAGTTCGCTGCATACTCAGGCAAAGGCTGCGTCCGACTCGACCGCCGCGCGAAGGGCTTCGGGGGCGAAGTCCGCGCCGTTCGGCCAGACGACCGTTGCGCAGTCCGCGTCGAGGGCGAACTGCGCAAAGTACGCCGGATCGCGGAGCGGCTCGAACACGGGGCCGTCCAGCAACGGGAGCACGTCGGTCACGCCGCAGGTGCCGTCGTTGAACGCCGGCCACAGTCGGTGAGGGCCGCGAGTCTCGGCCCGGACGATTCGCAAGATCATCGCTCGAAACTCCTGCGGTGGATCGTGCGCCGGCGAGCCAGGAGCGTGAGCGACTGGAGTTGCGTAGACCTCCAGTCGCTCACGCTCCTGGCTCGCCGGCGCACGATCCACCGCAGGAGTTTCGAGCGATGATCTTGCGAATCGTCCGGGCCGAGACTCGCGGCCCTCACCGACTGTGGCCGGCGTTCAACGACGG
>JANYHV010000062.1 GCA_025362195.1 Fimbriiglobus sp.
GACGACGCCCCGGCCTGGGCCGAGAGCGAGATAAAGCGGCAGGCCATCGGGGGCGAGAACGCACGCCCTAGCCTGGCCGTCGGGCTGTGGGTTGGGAAGCAACCCTGGCCGAAACGGGGGGAAGCCCGGCGACCGAACAAGTCATCTTCTTCGCGGGGCACAAGCCCGACGGCAAGGCCCGGCAGATGGCGGCGAAGGGGCCGATGGCGGACAGGCGACAGCAGCGGGTGACGGGGCGGATGCGGGCGAACTCTTAACCGACAGGGCGAGGTGAACGTGGCCGAAGAGTGGTACTACTCCCGCGATAAGCAGCGGCACGGGCCGGTGACGCGGGCCGAACTGGGCGACCTCGCTGCGGGCGGCCAACTGCGGCCCCGCGACCTCGTGTGGGCCGACGGGATGACGGACTGGCGACCGGCCCAGGCGGTCGAGGGGCTGCTGCCGCCCGCCGCACCCCCAGCACCGGTTGCGACCGGCGAGGGCACGCCGCCGCCCGTGCCCGTGCCGGGGCTGGACCGCGGCCAGGCGTTCGTGGTCGCCGGGCTGGTCGGGCTGCTCGTTCTGGCCGTCTCGACCTTCCTGCCGTGGGTCTACGGGTCGGGAATCGGCCAACGCGAAGGCAAGCTGGTCTTCCTGCTGTCGGCGTCCGCCGGGGCGTTCCTGGTCGCGTCCTCGCTGCTCAAGGAGCACGGTACGTCGGCCCGCCTCGCGGCGGCGGCGGGCGGCACCGTGTCCCTCTGGCTGGTGGTCGGGCAGGTCGCCCACTCCCTGGAATTCCGCAGCTACGCCCAGATCACACTCGGGCTGTTCGGCCTGGTCGTCAGCCTGCTGGCGGCCCTGGCCGTGTGTGGGTGGTTCAGCTTCCTGGCGGTCACCCAGCCGGTCGAGTGGAGGTCGCTCCAAGCCCGCGGCTTGCCCTCGGTGCTCTGGCGGCACGGGTCGCTGATCGCGGTGCAACTCGTCGCCGTCCTGTACGGCCTGTTTTCGGTCCTGCGTTAAACACTCAACGAACGGGGTACGGCATGTCGGGCCAGTGGCACTACCAGCAGGGCGAGCAGAGTCGCGGACCCGTCACGGGTGCGGAACTCAAGGGGCTGGCGGCGGCGGGCACGCTGCTGCCGACCGACCTGGTCTGGAAGGACGGGATGGACAAGTGGGTGCCTGCCCGCAGCCTCAAGGGGCTGTTCCCGCCGGGCTGTGCGGCAACCGCCGTACCAGTCCCCACCACACCGACTTCCGCCGAGGCCGTCCGCCCCGGCCCGCCGACGCTACCGCCACCACTGCCTGATGACGAGGAAAATGACGACGAAGACCGCAGCCGGGCGAAGACTCGGCCCAGCCGCCGAACGCTCCTAATCGCCGGTGGGTCCGTCGCCGGGCTGGTGGCGGTGACGCTTGCCGTGCTGATGCTCTTTGGTGGAAAAGGTAGCAGCGGGTCGAACACCGGCGGTGCGACGAGTCCGAACGCCCCTGGCAGGGATGATCGCCCCAACCCCCGCTTCGCTAATGCAGCTAAGACAGCATTAGCCATGTTTGCAGAGGTTGATTATTCCAAGGGGCCGGCTGGAGAGGTGCTGGAATTCAAGGAAATTGAAGATTCCGAGTACAAAGTTAAAGCACAGGGATTTTATCAGGGGAAAAAGTTCATCAATCACGGGTTTGTCAGCGTTTGGTTCCCGGATGGCGAAAAGGAAAGCGAAGCGTATTGGTTTAACGGTAAGAGGCATGGCAGTATTTCGGTCTGGCATCGTAGTCGCGGTTTGAAGTGGAAGGGCTACAACAGGAATGGAGTCATAGATGGCTACTATGTCGAATTCTTTGATAATGGCAGTTTGAAAACGGAGGGCGTGTATCAAAACGGGCGTAAAGAGGGCATTTTCATCAGCTATTACCGCAGCGGCAACGAGATGAGGGAATCGGAGTATGAGACTCGGAAGGAAATCGGGCTGATGATGAAAGCGGAACAGTGGTTCGACGCGAAAGGTGAAAAAACCGATGGTCCCACCTTGTCGGCCCTGACAAAACGAGACTTCATGGAGGTGCTCGAATACCGCTTGAAGTACGACCCCACACCATTCATCCGCTTGGTTCAGGGATCAATCACCCCACCCGATGAGAAGTTTGGCCGGACCCAGTATGAGTTGACGGTTGCTAATTTCGACTTCGACTATTACATGCGTTTCATCGGACTGCCCGAGTCAGGGTTTAGCCCAGACTTCGTGAAACAAGCCGATCAAGACTGGATTTACACCTTTATGGATGGTCCGCTGAGGATTCGCGTCACCTGCGGTCGTCCGATAGCCAATAAGGAAGGATTCATTCTCGGTAAGGCAGAGAGAGTAATTATCAACAAACTAGTCCACTAAAAAGTATGGTCGAGACTTTGCAGTACCGCTCCAGAGAGTTTGTTCTCCTCACCCACCAAACGACCAACTCCACAGTTCGGACAGACCATGCCCGTCTTCTTCCCCTGTCCGCATTGCCGCAAGGCCCTCGACGCCCCCGCCGCCGCTGCCGGCTCGGACATTGCGTGCCCGGCGTGCGGGGGTTCCGTCGCGTTGCCGACCCAGAGAACCACGGCACGATCCACCCGCTCCCCGACGCCCCCGCCGCCGGTCGAGACGCGAGGGACTCGCCCCGCCGCAGCCCGTCAGCAGGGGAAACACCGCCGAACACTCGCCGGGGTCGAAGTCGCTCCCTTGGCGGTGGTCGTGGCGGTGGTCGTGGCCGTGGTCGTCGGGCAATCTACCAGGGAGCGTCGGGTCGAGACGCCGACCGTGGTCGCCGTGCAGAAGGGGAACGCCGAGTCGGACCCCCCGGAGGTCGCGGTCGTCGGGCACGCCGACGCCGAAGCTCCGCAAGAACCCAGTGGCGGGCGGCCCACGCCGGCAACCGAACCGCCAAGGCCGGACTTCACGCCCGCCGATTACTCCCGAGGGTCGGGCGGTGAACCCCTCACCGGGCGGGTCGCCCCGGCGGCCCCGAAGGCCGAGCGAGCCTGGGTACGCCTCGACCCCCTGCCGGCCTGGAAGACGGTCTGGGGCAAGTGGGCGGCGGACGGTCGGACGCTCACCGTGGCCCCGGACGCGGCGGGGCACTGGAAGACCCGACTGCTCGACCGGACGTTCGACACGTTCCGGGCGACGGTCGCCATCCGCCGGCCCACGGGGGCCGACGAGTGGGCCGGGTTCGACCACGGCCACCGCGAGTGGAACGACCGCGAGATGGTCAGGGTCCACCGGAACAGTGTCGCCGTCAGCCAGTCCCGACCGGACGGCAAGGGCGGGGTCACGCTCACCGAACTGAGGGCCGTGCCGCTGGACGCCAAGGCCGCCGCGAGCCGGTGGGCGTTTTTTCGGGTGGAGTCCGACACGGGCCGAGTCCGGGTCGCCGGTTCGAGTGACGGTACGACTTTCCAGTCGCTCTACGAGTCCCCCGCGAGGGGCGAGAGCCGCCCAGGGCGGCTCGGCTTCACGGCGAGGGAGGGGA
>JANYHV010000074.1 GCA_025362195.1 Fimbriiglobus sp.
GAGTCGCCTGCGGCGGAGCCGAAAACCTTGCCGTAGCCCGCGGCGTGCGAAGGAATTCTCGACACGCTACGCCATCGTGAAACCCGCTCTAGCCGATGGCGTCCTTCCACTTTTTGACGCGGAGCGGGTCGAGTTCCGAGTCCCGCTTGCCGGCGACGCAGACGCTGCCGCGGACGGCGTAGTAGTCCGGGGCGACGCGGCCGAGGAGCCGCGCCTGCTCGGGCTTGAGCGACCCGCCCAGGGCGACGATCACCCCGCCGCGCTGCAGGCTCTCGATCAACTCGGCGACTTCGCCGACGTCCATGTGGTCGAACAGCGACCGGCCGTCCTTGTGGAAGGTGTCCAGCAGGAAGGCGCGGTAGCGGAACCGCTTGGCGAACTTGACGACCTCCGCCGGCGGCACCGAGTTCGCCTTCTCCCAGTCGGCGTAGGCGGTGGCCACGACTTCGACCGGGGCCGGCACGTCCCGCCGGGTTTGCAGCAGGTCTTCGCCCCAGCCCGGCCCGCCCTTGTACCCGGCCAGGCCCCACTTGACGTAGGTCAGCGGGAGTTCGAGGTGCCAGTGCGCGGCGGTCAGGATCGCCTCCGACCACTCGCCCAGGGCGGCGCTCACCGGCACCCGGCCGTTGACGACTTCGAGGACGGCGGCCACGGTCTCGTGGTGGGCCATGCCGAGCGGGCCGCGGGACGGCTCCTTCACGTCGATCAGGTCGGCCCCGGCCTCCAGGGCGACGCCCGCTTCGTCCGCACTGCGGACGCTGACCAGCAGCTTCGCCTTGGGCGGGGCAACCTTCGCGGACTCGGCTTGCGGGCGGGCGGTCGTCCCGGTATTCGCGGCCATTGGTGCCACATTGAAGACGGAAGTGCGGGCCTTCTTGGCCTTGTCAGTCATGGGCAGGGAATCCTTCCACGCGGAAAAAGAACGTGTTCCCCGGGACCGCGTAGAACGGCACGGGCCGGAGTTCCCGGAATGTTAACCCAAACAGCCCCGTCTCGACATACCAGTCTGGCGCGTTGAGGTGCCGGCCGGCGTCGGCCTCGAACGCGACCGCCGTTTTGTACGCGACGCACCCGGTCAACTCGCCGACGCCGACGACCCCGCCGCGCAACCCGGCGGCCAGGCGCAACTCCGGCGTCGTCACCCACTTCCAGGCCTCCGGCCGCTCGTCCGGGACCTTCGACGCGTGAATCAGGATGCGGCCCCGCCGGGACGCCGGCCACGTCCGCACCTCGACGCACTTGACCCCGTGGGCGAGCAGGGCGGCCCACGGCTGCTTGACCGACAGGGCGTAGGTCACTTCGGGCACGGGCGGAATCGTCATGGCGGGGCGGAACTCGGGCGGGCTTCACGGCGTGTCGCGGGGTTTACGAATTCCCCGATGAGGGGATTTTAACGACCCGGGCCGACGCCGGGGGTTTGCTCGCCCCGATTTGTGACCTATGGATTAGCTGTCCCGCACTCGCCCCGGACTGTCCGCTCTCCGGACAGTGTCGGAAAGTCCCAGCGCCCCCGACACAACGGAACGCCCGATGCCGGTCCGTTTAGTGAGTAACGAAGAGCTGCCCGGCCCGTTGAAGGGGTACCGGCTCATCGAGCGCCTCGGCCGCGGCGGGTTCGGCGAGGTCTGGAAGGCCGAGGCCCCCGGCGGGCTGATGAAGGCCGTCAAGTTCGTCTTCGGGGACACCGACTCGATCGACGAGGACGAGGCCCGGCCCGCCCAACAGGAGGAGAAGGCCCTCCACCGCGTCAAGTCGATCCGCCACCCGTACATCCTGTCCCTGGAGCGGTTCGACAAGATCGACGGCCAGCTCATCATCGTCATGGAGCTGGCCGACAAAAACCTCTGGGACCGGTTCCGCGAGTGCCGCGCGCAGCACCTCGTCGGCATCCCCCGGGACGAACTGTTGGGCTACCTGGACGAGGCGGCCGAAGCCCTCGACCTGATGAACGAGCACTACAACATCCAGCACCTGGACGTGAAGCCGCAGAACCTGTTCCTGATGTACAACCACGTCAAAGTGGCGGACTTCGGCCTGGCCAAGATGTTCGAGGGCGCGCGGGGCACGATCACCGGCGGGGTCACGCCCGTGTACGCCGGCCCCGAGACGTTCGAGGGGTACGTGTCCCGGTTCACCGACCAGTACAGCCTGGCCATCTGCTACCAGGAACTGCTCACCGGGCGGCGGCCGTTCGAGGGGTCGAACACCAAGCAGTTGCTCATGCAGCACCTGAACGCGGTGCCCGACGTGTCCCCGCTGGCGCTCGGCGAGCGGCCGATCATCGCGCGGGCGCTGAGCAAGAAGCCGGACGACCGGTGGCCGAGCAACACGGAGATGATCCGGGCGCTGAAGGCGCTCAAGAACGGCGTCGCGGCCGGCGGGTCGGGGGCGTACGGGCTGCCGCACCGGGCGAAGACGGACACGCCGATGCCGCCCCCCGGGCCGGGCCCGGAGACCGCGCCGGCGACCGCCCCGAACGCGGCCACGCCCGCCCCCCGCGGGCCGCTCCCCGGGTCGGACACGGTCGCCTTCCCGGTGGCCCGGGGGACGCTGTCCACCCTCATGGTCGGCGGCCCGCGGCTGGTCACCCAGGCGAACTCGCTGTCCGGTCTGGCCCCGGCCCTGACGTTGCAAAAAGTCCAGTCCGCCCCGACCGGCCGGGCCAGCGCTTTGGGCGACGTGGTGCCCGAACGGGTCGGCGACGGGGTACTCTTCCCGGCGCTGATCGTCGGCGTCGGGGCGACCGGGCTGAGCGTCCTTCGGGCGCTCCGGCGGGCGATCCGCGAGCAGTTCGGCCGGGCCGACGCCGTCCCGACCCTGCGGTTCCTGTACCTGGACACCGACCCCGACGCGGCCGCCCTGGCCACGGCCGGCCCGGACGCCCTGAGTCCGCGGGAAGTGTTGGTGACCAAGTTGAACCGCCCGACGCACTACCTGCAGCACCCGTCGATGCCGCCGGCCGAGCAGTGGATGCCGCCGGGGATGCTGTACCAGTTGCCGAAGAACGCCGGCCCGGCGGCGGGCGTCCGCGGGTTCGGCCGGCTCGCCTTCTGCGACCACTACCGGGCCGTCGGGCAGCGCGTCCGGCACGAGGTCGAGACGTTCCTGTCGGACGCCGCCCTGGACAAGGCCGGGGCCGCGACCGGGCTGGGCGTGCGGTCCAACCGCGGCCGCGTGTACGTCGTCGCGGGCACGGCCGGGGGCACCGGGTCGGGCATGTTCCTCGACCTCGCGTACCTGATCAAGACCCAACTCCGCGGCCTCGGGTACCGCAAGCCCGAGACGGTCGGCGTCCTCCTCGTCCCCCCGGCCGACGCCACGTCGGCCAAGAACCAGGGCCTGGTGAACACGTACGCGGCCCTGGCCGAACTGTACCACTTCAGCACCGGCGCGGCGTACCAGCCGGCCCTCGACGCGGCCGAGCCGACGGCGGCCGACCCGGACGGGCCGTTCTCCCGGGTGGCCGTGTTGCAGTTGCCCGTGTTGCCCAAGCCGCGGTACCAGGCCGACGTGTACGGGCTGGCGGCCCGCGGCCTGTTCTCGGAACTCCTGACCACCACCGGCCGGGTGACCGACTACGTGCGGAGCGTGACCCCGGTCCAGAGCGGGTCGTCCCCCGTCGTCCAGTCGTTCGGCCTGTACCGGCTGACGTGGCCCCGGGCGGAACTCCTGACCGGGGCGACGCGGTCGTTCAACCGGCAACTCCTGACCCGGTGGGCGGGTAAGGAGTCGGCCCACCTGCGGGAGCCGCTGACGGCCTGGCTGGACGACCTGTGGTCGCGGAAGCGGCTGGACATCCGGTCGATCGTGGACCGGTTCCACGCGGCCGCCCGGGACGCCCTCCGGGAGTCGCCCGAGGCCGTGTTCGCCGCCGCCGTGGACACCCTGCGGACCCGCACCCCGGGCGTCGGCCGCCTGGACACGTCGGCCGCGTGCGTCGTCCTCGACCAGCTCATCCGCCTGGTCGGCAAGCCGGAGTTCGAGCAGGCCCCGCCCGGCACCCTGGAGGCGACCATCGGGGACGTGGCCCGGGTCATCATCGCCGAGTCGGACGCCGATCTGTCGGTCCTCGCCGTGTCGTTCATCGAGCAGCCCCAGTACCGCCTGGCCGGGGCCGAGGAAGCCCTGGCCCAGCACACGCAGCGCCTCCGGGACACGATCGAGGGGTTGGAAGCCCGCCTGGTCGAGCTGAGCAAGGACGTGGCCGCGACGTACTACCGGCTGCTCCAGGTGATCGGCACGCTGACCACGGCCACCGGCCTGAACTCGCTCCCCGGCCGCAAGTCCGCGCTGACCTACGAGATGTACGACATCCTGCAGGTGTACCCGGCCAAGCGGCTCCAGTACATCGAGTACAACTCGGCCGCTTTGCTGTACCGCGGGCTGCTCGCCAACATCCCCGAGTACGTCCGGGACGTGAGCTTCTGCCGCACCCGGCTCGCCGAGATGTGCCAGACGTTCGCCGACCCGCCGAAGAGCGCCGAGCCGTTCCTGTGCGGTAAATTGATCCTGCCGGCCGGGTGCGACAGCATCGCCTCGACCGTCACGCAGATCATCGACGCGCTGCCGGCCGAGGACATGCTGGCGTACGACCAGGCCCTGCAGAAGGAACTCACGAGGACGTTCCGCGGGGTGGCCAACCTGTGCCTGAAGGCGACCCGCACGCCGGAATTCCTGGCCATGCTGACGGCCCGCACGCAGGCGTTTTTGGACAAGCGGCTGGAGACGACCGACCCGGCGACGATCCTGCTCCGGTACCAGGGGTCGGGCGTCGGCCTGTCGGCCGTGCTCCGGCAGGCGTACGACGCGGCCGCCCCGGCCCTGGCCGCGACCTCCGGCCGCGCGCCCCTGGAGGCGACCATCCTGGCCCTGCCGGCCGGGCGGTCGGCCGACCAGGTCCGGCAGGCCCTCGAAGGCGTGACGGCCGGGGTCGAGTTCATCCCCGCCCCGCTCGCCGACGACATCGTCCTGTACCGCGAGTACCCCCGCCTGGAACTCGCCGCCCTGCCCCAACTCGGCCACTACGCGAAGGACGCGTACGCCCGCCAGTTGAACGGCGAACTCAGCCCGCACACCCGCGCCGACGTCCGCTGGACGGCCCCGCAAACCGGACCTTGACACCCGCCGGACGCCCCCGCCCCGCGCCCCGAGAGACGACGCCGTGAACGCCCCGCCCGACCGGACCGACCAGGGACCCGCCATGTCCGTGCGCATCGAAAGCCAGGCCGAACCGGTCCCCGGCTACCGCCTCCTCGACCGCCTCGGCAGCGGCGGGTTCGGCGAGGTCTGGCGCGCCGAAGCCCCGGGCGGCATCTTCAAGGCCATCAAGGTCATTCACGGCGACCTGCGGAACCGCGACAACGACTCGTACCGGTTCGCCGAGCAGGAACTCAAGGCCCTCAAGCGGGTCAAGCAGGTGCGGCACCCGTACCTCCTGACCATCGACCGGTACGACATCGTGGACGGCCGCCTGATGATCGTCATGGAGCTGGCCGACTGCAACCTGTGGGACCGGTTCCGCGTCTGCCGGAAGGCCGGCCTGGTCGGCATCCCGCGGGACGAACTGTTGCGGTACATGAGCGAGACGGCCGAGGTCCTCGACCTGTTCGACGACAAGTTCCAACTCCAGCACCTGGACATCAAGCCGCAGAACCTGTTCCTGCTCCACGACCACGTCAAGGTGGCCGACTTCGGCCAGGTCAAGGACCTGGAAAACCACATGGCCCAGGTGACCGGCGGGATCACCCCGGTGTACGCCGCGCCCGAGACGTTCGACGGGTTCGTGTCCCGGTACTGCGACCAGTACAGCCTGGCGTGCGTGTACCAGGAACTCTTGACCGGGGTGCGGCCCTTCGACGGCACGAGCATGCAGCAACTGCTCATGCAGCACCTGCAAATGGCCCCGAACCTGGCCCCGTCGCCGCCGGCCGAGCGGCCGGCCCTCGCCCGCGCGCTGTCGAAGCAGCCGAACGACCGCTTCCCGACCGTCAAGGCGATGGTCGAGGCGATCCGCAACGGCACGCCGAACGCCCGCCCGGGAGCCGCGAAATCGCCGTCCCTGGCCGCCTCGGCCCCGCCGCCCGTGCCCGCCGAGTACTCGCCGTCGGAGCGCATCGAGGTGAGTTTGACCGGCGCGCCGGGCCTGGACGCGACCGACCTGCCGGGCGCGCCGCTCGGCCTGGTGCCGGCGTCGTACGCCCCGAGTTCGATCGCCGCCGCGCTGTTCGCCAAGGAATCGACGCCGTTCCCGACCGGCCTGGTCGAGACGGCCGCCCCGCCCGACCGGTCGGCCCCGGCCGAGGTCACCGGGCCGGGCTGCCTGCGGCCGGTCCTCGTCGTCGGCCTCGGGCACACCGGCCGGCTCGTCCTTCAGCGGTTCCGCAAGCAGGTCGCCGACCGGTTCGGCACCCCGGACAAGGTGCCCCTGCTCCGCACCGTGTACATCGACACGGACCCCGAAGGACTGATCGCCGCGACCGCCGACCGGCCCGGGTACGGCGCGCTGGCGGCCGACGACGTGGTCCCCGCGAAGCTCGCCCGGGCGGCCCACTACAACAAGCCCCGGATCAACGGCCGCACGCTCCTGGACGGCTGGTTCGACCCGTCGTGGCTGTACAAGTTGACGCGGAACCCCGTGTCGATGGGCCTGCGGGCGTTCGGCCGGCTGGCCTTCGTGGACCACTACCGGACCATCGCGCACAAGCTCCAGTCCGAACTCGAAGCGGCTATCGACCCGCAGGCGATGGCCGACGCGCAACTGCACACCGGCCTCGAGGTGGGCACGAACCGGCCGCGCGTGTACGTCGTCGCCGGGCTGGGCGGCGGGACCGGGAGCGGCATGCTCATCGACCTCGCGTACGCCGTCCGCCAGCGGCTCCGCAAGCTCGGGTACGCCGACCCCGAAGTCGTCGGCCTGTTGCTCGCGCCGCCGGACGCGCCGCCCGGCGAGGTCAACCCGCAGGCCCAGGCGAACGCCTACGCGACGCTCACCGAACTGCACCACTACGCCCGCCCCGAGACGCACTTCCACGCCGTGTACGACGAGCGGACGCAGCCCGTCCGGGATTCGGCCGCCCCGTTCGCGCGGGTCTTCCTCGTCCCCGGGCTGGCGTACCCCGTCCCCGCCCCGGGCACCCCGAGCGGGGTGACGGCGACCGCCGCCCCGCGGGCCACCCGCACGCCGTCCGGCATCGGCTTCCCGGCGTCCCGCGGGTCCGGGTCGGTGCGGCTCGCGTCCCGCCGGTCCGGGGCGCAGGCGTTCGAGGCCGACCGCGCCGCGGCCGCCGGCCCCGGGTCGGGCACGCGCCTGACCGAAGACCCCGGCCTGCCGGACGCCGTCGCCCGGGCCGCCGACTTCCTCCGCTTGCAACTGTTCACCCCGGCCGGCCCGCTCCTGGACGAAGTCCGCCCGCCGGCGACTGACGCGGACCACGGCAGCTTCGTGCAAACCTTCGGCCTCAAGCGGTTCGGCTGGCCCCGGGCCGAGGTCGTCGGCCGGACCGCCCGCATCCTGAGTACCGTCCTCGTCAACCACTGGGTCTCCCCGGACGCGGCCCACGTCCGCCAGACGATCCCCGCCTGGGCACAGGAGCAGTGGGCCCGGCACGGCCTGGACGTCGACGCCCTGACGGCCGACTTGCTCCGCGACGCGGAAGCCGAGACCGGGGTGAACCTGGCCCAGGTCGTCGCCCTCGGGACCGACCACCTGTTGCCGAAGGGGTGGCTGGCCCGCACCCCGGACGCCGAGCGGACGGCCGCCGTCGTGGACCAGTGGGTCGCCCTGATCGGCCGGCCGAACCTGCCGGCCGGCCGCGACCCGATTTTCCCCAACGCCCTGGCCGACGCCGCCGAGCGCCGCACGGAGCGCGTCCTGGCCGAGTTCACCGGGCTGTTCCCGAACCTGATCGAGGCCCCCCAGTTCCGCCTCGCCGGGACCGAAGAAACCATCCGCCAGGTGCTCGGCATCCTGGACCGCACGCGGCACCGGGCGGACAAAGAGGCCGCCGCCGCCGAGGCCGAGGCGGTCGGCGCGATCGACCTGCTGTCGGCCCACGCGAACAGCCACCGGGGCAGCCGCAAGCTGGGCGGGGGCGAGTTCGGCGACGCCCTCCGCGACTTCCCCCGGGCCCACGTCCGGTCCCTGCAATTAAGGGCCGCGGCCCGCCTGTACCGCAAGCTCAAGGACGTCCTCGTCGCGCTTCTGTCCGAGGTCACGGCCTGCCGCCAGCGGCTCGAAATCGGCGTCCCCGACCTGAGCCTGGACGCCGAGACGGTCGCCGACCCGGCCCTGCCCGGCGAGTTCCTGCCGGCCGGGTGCGACGGCACCGAGGACGCCGCCCAGCACTTCCTCAAGTCCCTGACGGACGACGACTTCATCGACCTCGATTTGCGCGTCCAGGAGGGCCTGGAGCGGCACTTCGGCGGGCTGTACCAGGCCTGTCTGAACTCGTCCGAGGGGCACGCCGGCATCTTCAAGGTGCTCCGCGAGCAGACCCGGGCGTACCTCGACCGGCGGCTCGGCGAGGTGGACTTCGCGGCCATGCTGTTCGCGCACTTCGGCGGCCAGTCGCACGCCGCCGGCGGCCTCGCGCACGCCTTCGAGGAGGCCCGCCCGGGGCTGGTCGGCAACGGCCCGTGGTCGAACGCCGCGGTCAACCTGTACGTCGGCCCGGCCGGGACCGGGGGCGACCCGGTCCGCGAAGTCGCCGCCGAAGTCCTCCCGGACGGCACCATCGACGCCCAGACGCCCGACGAGGTGCTCATCTACCGCGAGTACTGCGAAGTCCCCCTGGGGGCCATCCCGCAGTTGGGCGCGCTGTGGGTGAACGCGTACAAGAACTTCCCCGACCTGCACCAGGCCACCCCGCACGTGCGGCTCGACGTGACCCAGTGGACCGACGTGGACGCGCTGTAACCCGCCGCCGGGCCGGTGGAATTGCCCAATTCCCTGAACCGGCGCATCTTTCCCACCCGATACAAGCGTTGCCGCAGGCCCGACCGGCCCGCGTCCGCCAACGCCCCGGGTACCCCACCATGCTCGCCGCCCGCCGACCCTTGACCCTCGCCGTCCTGCTCGCCGCGACCCTGTCGGGCGGGTGCAACACGATCGCTTCGACCCTCGGGTTCACGCCCCCGGTCCACAAGCTGATCCCGCCGGCCGAGCAGTTCCGGACGCTGGCCGTGGACCCGGTTCCGCTGGCGAAGGAACTCGACAAGGCCCCGCTGCCCGCCTACGTCGTCGAGCCGGGCGACACGCTCAGCGTCGAGCCGGTGGACCTCGACTCGCCCGTCCGCCTGCCGGGCAACCAGCCGGTCCTGCCCGACGGCACCATCGACCTGGGCAAGTACGGCCGGCCGGTGGTCGCCTGGAAGACGGTCCCGCAGATCGAGACCGAAGTCCGCCAACTGATCGCCGGGCAGACGCCCGCCAAGGACCGCGTCGCGGCGACCGTGACCGTGCGGCTGATCGGCCGGGAGAGCAAAGTCTTCTACGTGTTGGGCGAAGTCAACGCCCCCCGCGCGTACCCCCTGGCCGGCCGCGAAACCGTGCTCGACGGCATCCTGATCGCCGGCGGGTTGACGCGCCAGGCCGACGCGAAGAAGTTGATCGTCTCCCGGCCGAGTCGCCCCGAGGGGTGCCGCACGGTGCTGCCGGTCTGCTACAACCAGATCGTGCAACTCGGCGACACCTCGACGAACTACCAGTTGCAGCCCGGCGACCGCGTCTACGTCCCGTCGCAATCCCCCCTCGACGACTTCCTCAAGAAGTGCCGGACCCGCGGCCAGCCCGAGTGCGGCCCGTGCCGCGGCCCGCAAGCCCCCTGCGCCGGCGGCGGCTGCGCGGCCATCCCCGAAGCGGGCAAGTAGCTCTGCCGTGGGCGAATCCCGGCGAGCGGCCGAAACTTCCGCTCTGGTCGCCGTCCCCCATTCCGGGTCAGAAGTCCCCGGCCACCTCGCCGCCGTTGGGGGTCACCAGGGACCAGAACGTCGTCTCGTCGATCGCCCCCGAGAGGACGCGGACCGACCCGTCGAACAGGGCGACCGGCAGGCCGCCGGCGTGCGGCGTCTGGAGCACCTTGCCGTCGGCCTCC
>JANYHV010000076.1 GCA_025362195.1 Fimbriiglobus sp.
AGTTCGCCGACCTCGTCGAGGACCATCGTGCCCTCGTCGGCCTGCTCGAACAGGCCGGGGTGGTCGCGGTCGGCCCCGCTGAACGCCCCCTTGCGGTAGCCGAACAGCTCGGCTTCGAGCAGCGTCGGGGCGATGGCCGCGCAGTTGACCACGAGCATCGGCCCCTCGGCCCGCGCGCTGTTCCGGTGCAGGGCCTGGGCGACGAGTTCCTTGCCCGACCCGCTCTCCCCGTGGATGAGCACGGTGAACGGCTGCGGGGCGGCCCGGCCGATCTGCATGCGCAGGTTCATGATGGCGCTGCTGTCGCCGATCAACTCGTCGGCCGCGGGCGCGACGCTCCGCAGGCGGGTGTTCTCGGCCTGGAGCTTGCGGCGGTGGCGGTGGACTTCCAGCGTCGGCGCGAGGAACCCGGCGACGACTTCGACGAACCGGACTTCGCGGTCGGTGAACCCGCGGCCGACCCGGTAGACGTGGATCGCCGCGAACGGCTCGCCGGACGCCCCGGTCAGTGGCAGGCAGACGGCGTCGGTCAGGGACTGCAAACTTTCGCCGGGGTTGGTCGTCTCGTCGCCGAACAGCCAGGCCTTTTTGCGGGTCGTGCGGACGCGCTCGGTCAGCCGCCGGGACAGCCGCATATCGACGGCCGCCTTCTCGGGCAGCACGACCTTGGGCATCAAATCCGTCGGGTCGAGGCTCAAGTACCCGGCGAGCGTGGCCGAGGTCTGGTTGATGACGGTCCGCAGGGTCTGGGCGATCAACTCGGTCGGGTCGGTCGTCGTCACGGCCTCGGTCATGTACCGGCACAGGGCCGTCAACTCGTCCACCTTCAACTGCGTGTCGGTGCCGTCCGACTCGTCGGCCGCGTGCCCGGCGGGCCGCTCGCGGACCGGGTACCCGTGGACCTTGGTGCCGTTGGCGTCGGCCGCGAACCGGCTCGGCACCGGGGTGCGGCGGAACGCGCTGGGCGTGAGGAGCGTGCCGGCGAGCGGGGGCGGGGTCTGGTGCGTGATCGGCGTCGCCGCGCCGTTCAACTGGAAGCGGAGTTTCACGTCGCCGAGTTGGATCGTGTTCCCGTCGGCCAGGTGCGTCGCCCCGGTGATGCGGGTGCCGTCGATGCGGGTGCCGTTCAGGCCGAAGTCGCGGACGAACCACCGGCCGGCGTCGAAGTACACCTTGGCGTGCAGCCGGGACACGAGGTCGTTGGGGACGAAGAGCGCGCTGTCGCGGCTGCGGCCGATGGTGGCCGTGTGGCTGGGCATGAGGTCCAAAGCCGCCGGCACGCACTCCCCGGCTTCGAGTAGCAACCGCGCATTCATACCCGGACGCCTCGCAGGGAACCCAATCGGGCCGGCACGCCGTCGCGCCCCGCCGGCCCCGGTCCAACCCTAGCACGCGATTTTCGCGCACGCCGGCGCAACCGGCCCGGCCGGCCCCCCGGCCGGCGCGTCGCCTTTCCCCGGCCGGGTGAGTACCTTAACCGCCGACGACCCTTCACCGCCGGGGCAACACGCCGTGCAAACGCTCCTCACCGGCCGGGCCTACGTGCTCGGCGACAACGTCGATACCGACCAGATCATCCCGGCCGAGTACCTGACGTACAACCCGGCCATCCCGGCCGAGTTCAAGATGTTCGGCAAGTTCGCGCTGAGCGGCGTGCCGAAGGCCCAGGGCGGGCTGCCGAAGGGCCGGGTGCCGTTCCACGACCCGGCCGGGGACGAGTTCGTGTCCCCGTACCAGATCATCGTCGCCGGCCGGAACTTCGGGTGCGGGTCGAGCCGCGAGCACGCCCCGATCGCGCTGGCCGCGGCCGGCATCACGTGCGTCATCGCCGAGTTCTACGCCCGCATCTTCTACCGCAACAGCATCAACGGCGCGTACCTCGTGCCGATCGAAAGCGAGAAGCGGCTGATCAACCAGGTCTGTACCGGCGACGAACTCCGCGTCGATCTGGTGGCGAGCACGCTGACGAACACGACGACCGGCGACGCGTGGGCGCTGAAGAGCCTGGGCGAAGTCGTGCCGATCATCGAAGCCGGCGGCATCTTCGCCTACGCGAAGAAAGTCGGCATGCTGCCGGCGTAGCACTAAGTGGAGGCGACATGGCGAAGCGCCCCCAGAAACCGGCACCAATCGCAACCCTGGGAGACTCGGCCTACGACGGCCTGCTCGCCGGGGCGGAGGTGCTGTTGAGCCAAGCCCGCGTGTGTGCGGCCCGCGTGGTCAACGGGGTGATGACTGCCGCTTACTACGAACTCGGCCGCCGGATCGTCGAGTGCGACCAGGGCGGTCAGGCGCGGGCGGACTACGGCGAATCCCTTCTCGCGCGCCTCGGCGAAGACCTGACGAGGCAGTTCGGGCGCGGGTACGGCTGGCGTAACCTCTCCTCGATGCGAACTTTCTACCTCGGGTGGGAAATTCCCAAGACGCCCCCTGTCGCGTCAGAGGTCAGGGCGAAACTCACCGAGGGGCCGATTGCGCAGACGCCGTCTGCGCAATCCGCGACGCGGAAGAAATTGCAGACGGCGTCTGCAATTTCCGTCCCCCCGTTACCCGCGGGTGCCTTCCCGCTCTCCTGGTCGCACTACGTCCGGCTCATGACCGTCCCCAACCTCGCGGCCCGAGAGTTCTACGAGGAGGAGGCCGTCCGGGGCGGTTGGTCCGTCCGCCAACTCGACCGGCACGTCTCGACCCAGTTCTACCAGCGGCTCGGCGGGTCGAAGCGTAAGGCCGCGTTGCTCGCCAACGCCCACGACCCCGCTCCGGCCGACCGGGTCTCGGCCGACGAGTTGGTCCGCGACCCGTACGTCCTCGAATTCCTGAACCCCGCCGACGAGTACGGGGAGGGCGAACTCGAAGAAGCCATCGTCCGCAACCTCGAAGGGTTCCTCGTCGAACTCGGCCGCGGCTTCACCTTCGTCGCCCGCCAGCGGAAAATCCGCATCGACTCGCAGTGGTACAAGATCGACTTACTGCTGTTCCACCGCCGGCTCCGCTGCCTCGTGGTCATCGACCTTAAGATCGGGCCCTTCGGCCATGCCGACGCCGGGCAGATGAACTTGTACTTGAACTACGCCAAGGAACACCTGACCGAGCCGGGCGAGGGCGACCCCGTCGGGTTGATTCTGTGCAGCGAGAAGAGCGACACCGTCGTCCGCTACGCGATGGGCGGCATCAACGCGAAGGTCTTCGCCTCGGAGTACCTGACGCTCCTCCCCGGCGCGGAAGAGCTTCGCGCGACGATCGAGCGGACGCGACAATCCCTCGCGGCCCGGCCGACGAAACCGGGGTTCGGCTCGTTCGATGCCGTGCCCCAATGAAAGGCTACTGACACGCCCCGCCGGCCGTGGTAAGATGCCGTCATGGACTCCGACATGCCCCCGCCGCCCGTGCCACTGACGCTCGACCTCACCGGGCTGCCCGAACCGTTGGTTCGGCAAGTCGTGGAGGTCGTCACGGCCGCACGCGAGGGCCGACCGTCTGATGTCGAAATCTTCCCGAAGTTCGTCTCACGGCCGAAGCTCACGTCGGAGGAGTTCCGGCAACTGCTCAAAGAAATGGCTTCGATGTCGAGCGGACAGTCTCTGCCGATCGATTTCTCCTCCGCCGACATCTACGACGACCATGACTAATGCGAATCCTCGCCGACTCCGGCATCCTGCTGCGACTCTTCGAGCCGGGCGACCCGCGAACTGACGCGGTGCTGCGAACTGTCGCGACCCTTGAGTCCCAAGGCCACCAACTCGTCACCGCCGCGCAAAACATCGCCGAGTTCTGGAACGTCTGCACCCGCCCCGCCTCCGCCCGCGGCGGGTTCGGTCTGAGTCTCGCCGTCGCGGAGCAACGCCTCCAGCGCGTCGAACGCGGCTTTACCCTCCTTCCCGAACTCGCTACCACTTACGCCATCTGGCGAAACCTCATCGTCGCGCACGCGGTCCTGGGCAAGCAGGTCCACGACGCCCGGCTCGCCGCGCTCATGCTCAGCCACGGCGTCACCCACCTCGTCACCCTCAACGCCCGCGACTTCACCCGCTACCCTGGCCTCACCGCCATCGACCCGGCCACACCGTAGGCTCTGACCACACCCCATCCCCCACACCCGATACCCGAGCCAGGCATGACCGACTTCCGCTTCGAGTCCGACAGTATGGGCCGCATCCGCGTGCCGGTTGGGGTGTACTACGGTGCCCAGACGGCGCGGTCGCTGACGCACTTCGCCATCGGCGCGGACGCCATGCCGCGGCCGCTGGTCCGCGCGTTCGGCGTGCTCAAGAAGGCGGCCCTGGCGGTCAACGCCGACCTCGGGCTGTTCCAGGCGAAGCCGGGCGAGAAGCTCGCCGTGGCGGCGAAGTTGTCCCACCTGCACGCCGCGGCCGACGAGGTCATCGCCGGGCAACTCGACGCGCACTTCCCGCTCCGCGTCTGGCAGACCGGGTCGGGCACGCAGACGAACATGAACGCCAACGAGGTCATCGCCAACCGCGCGATCGAACTCGCCGGCGGCCCGCTGGGCGACAAGTCCTGGGTCCACCCGAACGACGACGTGAACCTGTCGCAGTCGTCCAACGACACTTTCCCGACGGCCATGCACGTCGCCGCCGTCGAAGAACTCACGCACCGGCTGGTCCCGAGCGTGACTGCCCTGCGGGACGTGTTGGCCCTCAAGTCGCAGGAGTTCGCCGGGGTCGTCAAGATCGGCCGGACGCACCTGATGGACGCCGTGCCGCTGACCCTCGGCCAGGAGTTCGGCGGGTACGTCGCGCAACTCGACCTGGGCCTCGCCGCGGTCCAGGCGACCCTGCCGCTGCTGTGCGAACTCGCGCTTGGCGGCACGGCCGTCGGCACCGGGTTGAACGCCCACCCGGAGTTCGCCGCGCGGAGTGCCGCGAAGATCGCCGCGTTGACGGGGCTGCCGTTCGTGACCGCGCCGAACAAGTTCGCGGCGCTCGCCGGGCACGAAGCCCTGGCCTTCGCCAGTGGGGCCTTGAAGACCCTGGCCGGGGCGCTGATGAAGATCGCCAACGACGTCCGCTGGCTGGCGTCCGGGCCGCGCTGCGGGTTGGGCGAGTTAACCCTCCCCGAGAACGAACCGGGGTCGTCGATCATGCCGGGCAAGGTCAACCCGACGCAGAGCGAAGCGCTCACGATGGTCTGCGTGCAGGTCCTGGGCAACGACGCGGCCATCGGCTTCGCGGCGTCGCAGGGGAACTTCGAGTTGAACGTCTTCAAGCCGGTGATTATCCACAACTTCTTGCACTCGGTGCGGCTGCTCACCGACGCCTGCCGGAGCTTCCGCGAGCACTGCGCCGCCGACGTGCCCGAGACCGACTACGAGGCCCTCGAATACGCCGTGAGCCGCGATACCGGCATGGTCGAAGTCGATCAGTCCCGCCTCACCGCCAAGCCCGGCGGCAAGGTCCGCGTCGGCATCGCGGCGAACGAGAAGCAGATCGCCAAGTTCCTGCACGAGTCGCTGATGCTGGTGACCGCGCTGAACCGGCACATCGGCTACGACGCCGCCGCGACGATCGCCAAGACGGCCCACCACAACGGCACGACCTTGCGCGAGGAGGCCGTCAAGCTGGCCCCGCCGCTCAAAGACGGCACCCCGCTGACCGGCGCGAAGTTCGACGAGATCGTCGATCCCGAGGCGATGACCCGGCCGGGCTAAACTGCGGCCAATTTCGGATTGGGGATCGGGGATTGCGGATTGGGGATTGCGGATTGCGAATTGAAAACCGGCTCCGCTTCAGCACGGTTTTCGGTCTTCATTCCGAAATCCGAAATCCCCAATCCGCAATCGAAGTTCACCTCGGCCGCCAGCGCCGCGTAATCGACGGCCCCGGGGCAGGTCGGGGCGTAGCCGAAGATCGACTGGCCGAAGCTCGGGCACTCGGCCAGCTTGATGTTGCGGCGGATCTTCGTGTCGAACACCCGCGCGGCCGCCCACGGCACGTTCAGCCCGCGGCTCTTTTCGAGGAACGCCCGCAGGTCGCCGACGACCTCGTGCGCCAGCTTCGTGGCCGCGTCGTACAGGCAGACCACGACACCGGTCACCTTCAGCTTGGGGTTGATCCGCCGGCCGACCAGGGCCGTCGTTTCGAGCAGCTTCGACAGGCCGTGCAGGGCGAAGAAGTGGGGCTGCAAGGGGATGAACACCTCGTCCGCGGCGCACAGGGCGTTGAGCGTCAGCACGCCCAGGCTCGGGCCGCAGTCCATCAGTTGGTAGTCGTCGCCGTCGTCGGACAGGGACAGGCTCTCGCGCAGGATCACCTCGCGGCCGACGACGCCGGCCAGTTCGACCTCGGCCGCGGCCAGGTTGATGTCCGACGGGATGAGCGTCAGGTTCGGGGCGACCTGCCGGCGGACGGTGTCGATCGCCTTGCCGCCGACGAGCACGTCGTAAATCGACGGGGCGGTGCCGTCCGGTTCGACGCCCAGGTGCGTCGTGGCGTGGGCCTGCGGGTCGAGGTCGATCACACTCACCCGCGCGCCGGCGCGGGCCAGGGCGGCGGCCAGGTTGACAGTGGTGGTCGTCTTGCCGACGCCCCCCTTCTGGTTCAGCACGGCAATCCGACGCATCGCGGCCACCCTTCCACCCGAGACGACTTCCTGACACCGGCCCTATACCCGCGGGCGGGCGGCGGCGAAAGGGCAGTCGGCGCGCCGACTTTCGCACAACTTGCCCCTTGCGGTCGGTTTTCGGCTCGGGTACTGTTTTGTCAGCGGCTTTCACGTCTCCGCGTTCGGAAGGGTGCAACATGCCCCGGCTCGGTCTCCACCGCCAGCGTCGCTGGGTCGCCCTGATCGGCGGGTTCAGTCTCGTCGTCGGCGTCTACTGGTTCTTCTTTTCGAGCGGCCTGCCCATCGTTTGGGGGCCGACGGCGAGTGCCGCGGACGTGGCCGCCGGCCGCGACCTGTTCGAACACGATTGGACGCCGAACGACCCGCTCGCCAAGGGGGACGGCCTCGGCCCGGTCTTCAACGCCAAGTCGTGCGCCGCCTGCCACTTCCAGGGCGGCGTCGGCGGGGGCGGCGAAATCAGCCACAACGCCACCGGCTTCGAGGTCCTGCCCCGGGCCAACGACCCCCGCTTCCTCGCCGGGTCGCTGCACAACTTCAGCGTGGACCCGGCCGACAAGGAGTCGTTCAAGCTCCTCCGCAAGCAGTTCCCCGTCAAGGCCGGCCGCGTCGAGACGCGGACCGTGGCGATGGAGAACTGCCCGCCGTCGCAGCAGCGGACGACGATCCCCGACTTCGACCCCGTCCGCACGCAGTCGGTGCAATCGACGGCCATCTTCGGCTCCGGCTGGATCGACCGCATCTCCGAAAAGGCCATCGTCCAGAACATGCGCAACCGGGCCTTCCGCAACGTCGGCAAGGAACTGTCCCTGAACTTCGACGCCGTTCCGGTCGGCAAGCTGCGGACGCTGCCCGACGGCCGGGTCGGTCGCTTCGGCTGGAAGGCCCAGTTCGCCTCGCTCGACGACTTCGTCGCCACGGCGTGCGCGAACGAAATCGGCCTCGGCACGCCGGCGGTCAAGCAGGCGAAATCGCTCGCCAACCCGACCGCCCCGGACGTGGCCCCGGACCTCGACCGCCGGCAGTTCAAGCAGCTCATGGCCTTCATCGACACGCTGCCGAAGCCGGTCGAGGCCAGGCCCGACACGGCCAAGGAGCAGGCCGCGGCCAAGCACGGCAAGGACCTGTTCTCGACGATCGGGTGCGCGGCCTGCCACGTCCCCGACCTGGGCGGCGTGACCGGCGTCTACACGGACTTCCTGTTGTACACGCTCGACGACCCGCCCCCGCCGGGCGGTGGCGGCGGCCCTTACGGTCCCGAACCGCCGCCCGAGTCGCCGCGGCCGGACGACCTGCCGAAGCCGGCCGAGTGGAAGACGCCGGCGCTCTGGGGCGTCGCCGACTCCGCGCCGTACTTCCACGACGGCTCCGCCCAGACGCTGCACGACGCGATCCTGCGGCACAACGGCGAGGCCAAGTCGGTCAAGAAGGCCTACGCGGAACTGCCGGCCAAGGACCAGGCCGCCGTCGAGAGCTTCCTGAACACGCTCAAAGCCCCGCCGACGGCCGCCCCGCTCCGCGACCTGGCGGTGACGAACCTGCGGCGGAAGTAATCGCTTCGAAGAAGGCCGTGAACCGGGCGACCATCGCCGCCCGGCCGTACTCCGCCGCGACGAACTCCCGAGCCGCCCGCCCGAACCGGCGGGCGGTTTCGGGCGCGGCAATTAACTCGCCGATGGCGCTCGCCATTAAAGCCACGTCGCCCGGCGGCACGATGCGGCCGCTCTCGCCGTCGGCGATGAGCCGGCGGTTCGCGCCCACGTCCGTCGCCACAATCGCCCGCCCCGCCGCCATGAATTCGAGCAGTGCGTTCGACATCCCCTCGCTGTGCGACGGCAGTACCGCCACGTCCATCGAGGCCAGAAATCCCGGCACGTCGGCGACACTGCCCAAGAATTTGAAGCGGTCGTCGAGGCCGAGTTCGGCGTGCAGGCGCTCCAGGTCGCGGCGCTGGTCGCCGTCGCCGGCGACCTCGAAGACCGCGTGCGGGTGCGCTGCTAAAACGAGCGCCGCCGCGCGCATCAGCCCGTCGATGTTCTTCACCGGCCGCAGGTTGGCGAGGCAGCCGACGCGCATCACCCCCGGCCGGGCGAACGGCGGCGGCGCGGCGGCGAAGCGGTCGAGATCGACGC
The DNA here is from genome assembly GCA_025362195.1 of Fimbriiglobus sp. Taxonomy (GTDB): domain Bacteria; phylum Planctomycetota; class Planctomycetia; order Gemmatales; family Gemmataceae; genus Fimbriiglobus. The sequence goes on from JANYHV010000076.1 coordinate 8,712, forward strand.
CGTTTTCGATGACGATGACCCGCGCCGAGTCGAGGCCGTCGGCGGCGATCAGGGCCTGCCGGCCGGTGTCGCTGTTGGTCAGCACGGCGTCCACCCACGGCCGGGCGGCGCGGTTCAACATTCGGTGCTTGCGGGTCAGCCAGTAGCCGAGGTTGTTGCGGACGCGGACGACCCGCCGCACGCCGCACAGCTTGGCCACCGGCAGCCCGAAGTACGCCGAATCGAGGAAGTAGAGCGTCGCCACGTCGGGCCGCTGTTCGCGCCAGAAGTGCCGCAACCGCAGGGCCGCGCGGGCGGCGTGCAGGCCGACGAGTTTCGTCACCCCGAGGCGGATGACCGGGCAGTCGGCCGGTTCCAGGTCGCGCGAACTGGCGGCCCGGCCGTCGAGCAGCACCAGCGACGGCGACACGCGGGTGCGGTCGAGGCCGCGGATCAGCGCGAGCAGTTGCGACTCGGTCCCGGCCCGGCTCAAAGCGTCGATCACGAACGACACGGCGACCGGTTCACCCGGCATGAGCGAGGCTCCGCGGTCCGACGAGGCGTTCGACGAGCCGCAGGTACGCGTCGGCCTGCGCGGCGAAGGTGAACTGCGTCCGCATCCGCTGCCGGCCGGCGTCGCCCATCGCCCGGCGCAGGTCGGCGTCGCCCAACAATTGTGTCGTGCGCGCGGCGAGCGCGACCGCGTCGCCCGGCGGGACGACGTAGCCGGTTTCGCCGTCGGCGATGACTTCGGGCACGCCGCCGACATCCGTGCCGACGACCGGCACCCCGGCGGCGCTCGCTTCGAGCAGGACGTTCGGCAAGCCCTCGGTGAACGACGACAGCACGACGACGTCCGCCCACGGCAAGTACCGGTCGAGGTCGGCCGTGAACCCCGGCAGTTGAAACCGCCCCGCCAAACCCCGCGCGGCGACTAAGGCCTCCAGCGCCGCCCGCTCGTCGCCCTCGCCGAACAGCACGAAGCCGACACCCGGGTCGGTCGCGCAGACCCGCGCCGCCGCACCGATCAGGACGCCGAAGCCCTTCTCGGGGCTGAGCCGCCCGGCCGCGACGACGACCCGCGTGACGCCGGCTGACGGCGGAAACTGGCCGTGCAGTTTGGCGCAGTCCGCCGCGTCCGGCTCCGTCAAGGCGGCGAGGCGGGCGCTGTTGCGGATCGTCGTCGTCCGCCGCTCGGGGACGCCGCACGCCCGCACTTTCGCGGCCTGGCCTTCGGAGACGCTGACGACGTGGTCCATGAGCCGCAGGTGCCACTTGTCGAGCCGCGTGTAGGCCCGCATCTTGGGGCCTTCCCACGTCCAGCCGCGCGACACGGCGACCGCGGGAATCCCGACCCGCCGGGCCGCGAGCCGGCCGAGGATGTTCGACTTGTACCCGTGGCAAAGCAGCACGTCGGCCGCCGACTCGCGCACCTCGGCGGCGACCTCGCGGACGGCCGCGCGGAAGTGCGGGGTGTCGTGGGTCAGGGTGCGGGCGGGGTACCCGTGGTCGCGCAGGACGCCGACGAACTCGGCACTCCGGCCGCCCTCGGGGAAGCTCAGAAAGCGAGATTCGACGTGCGGCGGCAGGGCCTCGGCCAGCCCGAGCATCTGCCGCTCGGGGCCGCCGTAAAACGTACTCGCCGTGAGGTGGGTGATCCGCATCAACGGAGTTTATCGCGGGCCGGTCCGTGGCGTCGAGGCCAATCCCGGCGAGCGGCGGCGCGTCAACCCGCCGGCCCGGCCTGGAATGGGAAGTCATCACCCGGGCGAAGTTTCGGGCGCTCGTTGGGCGGCAGTCACTGGCATTCCAGGCCGGACCGGCGGGCTGACGCACCGCCGCTCGCCGGGATTGTCGCCAAGATTCGCCTGCGGCAGGGCCGTTACACCAGCGCCAGTCGCCGGCCGGTCGTCCGGGGCGCGGCGGGCGCGCGGACGACGCGGTGGTACAGGGTGTCGCGCTCGACGGGGTCGCGGCCGGCTTCGACGATGAGTTGCCGGAGGTCGGCGACGGTCAATTCTTGCGGGCTTTCGCTGCCGGCCTCGTGGTAGATCTTTTCGTGGACGACGGTGCCGTCGATGTCGTCGGCTCCGTAGCTCTGCGCGATCTGCGCGATCTTCATCGTCAACATGATCCAGTACGCTTTGATGTGCGGGAAGTTGTCCAGCATGATGCGGCTGACCGCCATCGTGCGGAGGTCCATGATCCCGGACGGCTTGGGGATGTGCGACAGGCGCGTGTTGTCCGGGTGGAAGGCGAGCGGGATCATCGTCTGGAAGCCGCCGGTCTCGTCCTGGAGCGTGCGCAGTTGCAGCAGGTGGTCGATGCGGTGCTCGGCCGTCTCGATGTGGCCGTACAGCATCGTCGCGTTGGACCGCAGCCCGGCATCGTGCGCGGCCCGGTGGATCTTCAACCACTCGGACCCGTCGGCCTTGTGCTCGCAGAGTTGGGACCGCACGCTCGGCTCGAAGATCTCGGCCCCGCCGCCGGGCAGGCTGCCCAACCCGGCGTCCTTCATCTCGGCGATGAGGTCGCCGATGGGCCGCTTCGTGAGCCGCTGGAACCAGTCCCACTCGACCGCCGTCCAGGCCTTCAAGTGCAGGTCGGGGTAGTGGCCGTGGATGAGCGACAGGATGCCCTTGTACCAGGCGAACGGCTTCTGGTGGTGCAGCCCGCCGACGATGTGCAACTCGGTCGCCCCGGCCTCCGTGGCGTTGCGGGCGCGCTCCAGAATCTGCTCGTCCGACATGACGTAGCCGCGGTCGGACTTCAGGTCGGCCCGGAACGCGCAAAAGTTGCACCGGTAGACGCAAACATTGGTCGGGTTGAGGTGCTGGTTGACGTTGTAATAGGTGACGTTGCCGTTCTTCGCCTCGCGGACGAAGTTGGCCATTTCCCCGAGCGTCGCCAAATCGGCGTGCCGGTCGAGGTACACGCCGTCGTCGAAGCTCAGGCGTTGGCCGGCGAACACCTTGTCGCGCAGGGTGAGGGTTCGTGTGGCGTCGGTCATGGTCGGGAACCCCTGAGTCTGGATGCTCAACTAACCGCCGGAGCGGAAGAATTTTCACCGCAGAGGGCACTTGAGGGCGCGGAGAAAGACAAAGCACGAGAGCAAAACCCGGAGTGGATTTCAGCTCGATTCGGTGCCTTTCTCCGCGCCCTCAAGTGCCCTCTGCGGTGAATCGGTTTACAATTGCCTACTTCCACTCGATCATGAACGGCATCAGCATTTTCACGGGGTCGTTGGCCGTGTTCAGCACCGGGGCGGCCATTTTCATGGCCTTTTCGGCACCGGGGATGGCCCGCAGCGCGCCGAACGGCGAGCCGAAGTCGCCGTCGGCGAACTTGTCGAAGAAGCTGCCGCCCTTGGGCAGTTGGTACAGTTCCATCTCGGTCGCCGGGTCGATCTTGGCCAGGGTCTTGGCGTAGGCGATGGCGTCGTCGATGGTGCCCAACTCGTCGATCAGGCCGGCCGCCTTGGCCTGCCGGCCGGTCCAGACGCGGCCGCCGGCCAGGGACAGGAGCTTGGCCCGGTCCATGTCCACGCCCGCGGCCTTGCGGCCTTCCAGGCCCTTGTCGATGAACTGGTCGTAAATCTCCTCGATCGTCGCCGTCATCGCCTTCCGCTCGGACTCGCTCCAGGCGAAGGTCGTCGAGTTCACGCCCGAGTTCTTGCCCTTGCTGATGACGACCGTCTTCAAGCCCGCGAACTCTTCGAGGCCGCCGGTGACGAGCTTCAGGCCGAACACGCCGATCGAGCCGGTCACGGTCCCCGGCTCGGCGAAAATCTTCTTGGCGTGCATCGCCACGTAGTACCCGCCGCTGGCCGCCACGTCGCCCATGCTCGCCACGACCGGCTTGGTGCAGGTCTTGGTCGCGCGCCAGATCATGTCGCTGGCCAACGCCGAGCCGCCCGGGCTGTCGATGCGGAGGACGATCGCCTTGACCGTCGGGTTCTTCTCGGCGTCCTGGATCGCCTTGACGATGGTCTCGGACCCGACGCTGCTACCGCCCATGAGCGGGTTGACGCCGCCCTTGCCCGACGCGATGCCGCCGATGATGTAAATCACGGCGATCTTCGGCTCCTTCGACTCCTTCTTCTTGGCCGGGCTGAGGGCTTCGAGGAGCTTGAACGGGTTCGAGAAGTCGGCTTCTTTCGCCGCGGCCTTGCCGTAGTTTTCGACGATCCGCACGTCCTCGACGCCGAGTTGCTTCTTGAACAGGGCCGGCAGTTGGTCCTGGTACGCGAGGGTATCGACGAGGCCCAGTTCCTTCGCCTTCTTGGCCGTGAACGGCCCCTGGTCGATGACCGCCTTGACCTGGTCGGCGTCCCACTTCTGGGCCGGCCGGCCCTTGAGGATCGCCCCGACGACTTCGTTGTCGTAGCTGTCGCCCAGGATGCTCTCGATCTGCTCGCGGTTCTCCTTCGACATGGTGTCGGTCAGGTACGGCTCGACGGCGCTCTTGTAGTTGCCCATCTTCAACACGTCGGCCTTGAGCTTCAGGAAGTCGAGGGTGTTCTTGTAGTACGTGACCTCGGCCCGGAGGCCGTACACCGACAGGCCGCCGGACTCGGGCAGGACGACCGCGTCGCAGCACAGCGCGACGAGGTACGCCTTGGCGCTCATCTCCTCGGCGAACGCGGTCACCTTCTTGCCGGACTTGCGGAAGTCGGCCAGGGCGACGCGGACCTCGTTCAGCTTGCCGAACCCGACGGTCAGGTCGCCGAGTTCGAGGTACAGGGCCTTGACGCGGTCGTCCTTGCCGGCCTTGCGGATCCGGTCGAGTTTGGCGCGGAGGTTCTCGGCCGGCGCGCCGAACAGGGAGTCGCCGACGGGGGCCTCGTCGAGGCCGCCGCTGAGCTTGATGTGCGCGACCCGGGCCGCCTTGGTGTCGTCCTTCTTGTCCGCCTCGTCCTTCTTGGCGGCGGGCGGCGCGTCGGCCTTCTTCGGCTCGTCGGCCCGGGCCGGCAGGGCCAGCAGGGCGACCGCGGCGGACAGCGTGAACAATCGACGGAGCATGGAGAATCCCTCGTCAAGGAGTGTGGAACCGCGGTTGGGCTTTACCCAGTTTGCGTCGCCGTGGTAATTCTAGTTCGCCGCGGGGGGTAAGTCGATTTCACGTGGCCGACGGAAGGGCCGGATTATGCGATTTTTGGCACTGCTCGCTCTGACCGTCGTCGCGTCCGGCGGCTTCGCCCAGGACCCCGACGACGAGCCGTTCATCGACCCGGAGGTCACGCCGGCGCAGTTCACGCAACCGGGCCGGGTCGCGCCGCCGGGCGAGTCCGGCGGGTCCGGGGAGGTCGCCGACCCGGCCACGCCGGTCGTCCGCATCCAGGTCCGCGCGCCCGCCCACCTGGCCCCCGGCAAGCCGCTGATTTACCGCATCCTCGTGTCGAACACGTCCGGCGCGACGGCGTACCGGGTCGATGTCCGCCACCCGATCCCCGACGGCGTCGCCCCCGGCCCCCTCGCGGAGCCGAAGCCCGATGCCTCGACGGTCAAGGAAATGACCTGGAAGTTCGCCGAGTTGAAGCCGGGCGCGACGAAGGAGATCACCGTCACCTACGCGATGCTCCCCGACGCCAAGAGCGTGACCGCGAAGGCGTTCGTCGGCTTCGAACACGGCCAGTCGGTGACGACCGAGCACGAGAAGCCGAAGGTGACGATCAAGAAGTTCGCCCCGGACAAGGCCGTCGGCACCGAGCCGATCGCCGTCCGCGTGCAGGTCACCAACACCAGCCGCGTGACGGTCAAGAACATCGACGTGGTCGAGGACATCTCGAAGGGCTTCGAGTACGTCGCGGACACCGACAGCGAGCCGACGAACGTCCCCGGCCAGCGGAGTTGGCGGATCAAGGAACTCGCCCCGGGCCAGTCGCGGACCATTGAGTACCGCGTGCGGGCCAAGGGCAAGCCGGGCGGCGACTTCACGACCACGTCGAACGTCAAGTCCGGCGACGTGCAGGGGATCACGGAGCCGGCCAAGAGCGTCACCCGGGTGATGACGCCCGACCTGAAACTCGACGTGACCGGCCCGGCCACGCAGTCATTGGGCGAGCCGGGCGAGTACACCATCGCCGTGACGAACACCGGCAACACGACCTTGAACAGCGTCCGCGTCGTCGCCGACGTGCCGGCCGACTGCACCGTCAAGCGGCTGACCAACGGCGGCCAACGGACCCGCGACCAGCTCGTCTGGGACGTGCCGACCGACCGCAAGAACGGCCCCCTCGGGCCGGGCGAAACGTCGCAAGTCCGCTTCACCCTCGTCGGCAGCCGGGCCGGGGCGAAGAAGGTGGCCGTGAACGCCGACGGCGGCCGCGGGGTCGAGCAGGCGAAGACCGTGACGACGACCTTCACCGGGGTCGCGGCGCTCAAGTACGAGGTCGATTTGGAGCCGGGCGTCGTCGTCGCCGGCAAGCAAGCGGTCGTCAAGTACCGCGTCCGCAACACGGGGTCCGAGGCGGCGAAGAACGTCGTCTTGCGCATCAAGTTGCCGCCCGAAGTCGAGGCCAAGCAGGTCACGCCGGCGAAGTACAACGCGACGACGGGCGAGACGGTCTTCGACCCGCAGACGGTCCTCGCCGGGGACGACGTGATCTACGCCGTGACGTACCTGGCCCGCACCCCCGGCCGGGCCGCGTTCGTCTTCAAGCTGTCGTCGGACGGGGACGCGAAGCCGCTGACGGCCGAGAAGAGCGTGCAGATCGAGGCGGCGAGTCCGTAAAGTAGTCGCCATGCCGCAGCCGCCGTTCGACCCCAGCCGCCGGGACCAGCACCACACGCCGACGCCGGCCGCCGAGCGCGAGTTCGGCGTCGCCTTCCCCGGCCGGGTCGTCGCCGCCGGCCTGTGGACGCAGACCGCGCTCAAGGCGATGCCGGCTGACGGCCCGTTGAACTGGCGCGACCTGTTCGGCCGGGACGCCCCCGTGGTGATCGACCTCGGCTGCGGCAACGGCCGCTACCTGATCGGCAGCGCCCTCGCCCGACCGACGCACGACCACTTCGGCACCGACATTTTGCCGGTCGTCATCCGCTACGCCCGCAAGCGGGGCAACCAGCGCGGCCTGCCGAACCTCAAGTTCGCCGTGCTGGGCGGGCACGAACTGCTCGAAAAGTTCGTCGCCCCCGGGAGCGTGGACGAAATCCACTGCTACCACCCGCAGCCGTTCTACGACCCCGCGCAGGTCCACCGCCGGCTCGTCACGCCGACCTTCCTGGCCCTCGTCCACCGCACGTTGAAGCCCGGTGGCACGTTCGTGGTCCAGACCGACAACCCGGGCTACTGGAAGTACCTGCGGGCGGTGACCCCCGTCTTCTTCGACTTCCGCGAGGAGGCCGGCCGCTGGCCGGACGCGCCGAAGGGCCGCACCCGCCGGGAGATCATCGCCCTGAAGACGCACCTGCCCGTCTTCCGCGGCCACGGCACGGCGAAGCCCGGCCTGGGCGAGACCGACGCCGTGGCGCTGGCCGAAAGCCTTCCCCCGCCGACGTTCGACGCCGACCGCCGGCTGCGCGACCTGGACCGATTGGCGTAAAAGTGTCGAATCCGGGCTTTGCCGACTTGCCGGGACGCGATAAGGTGTGGCATTGGCAAAAACTCTGAGCGAGCCTTCGGGCGACTGTCATAAGGGGCTGGAATGGGTTTGCGGATGCGGGTTCACGACAAGGAACCGATCGGACAGGCACTGCGTCGCTTCAAGAAGCTGATCGAGCGGAGCGGGATGCAGAAGGAACTGCGCGCGCACCAGTACTACGAGAAGCCGTGCGAGCAACGCCGCCGCGCCGAAGTCCGCAAGCAAAAGGCCGCCCGCAAAGCCTCCCTCGGCCGCGCGTAACCCGCCGACCGACCACGACACCCCGCCGGGCCAGCGCCCGCGCGGGGTTTTCGCGTTTGAAAGCAGACTTCAAGTTGGTGTCGAGGATACTTTCCACCTACGAACCTCTCGAAACCCTGCGCTCGGCGAGTACGCCTCCGCCATCGTGACAGGCTGGTGGCTCCGCCGCAGGCGACTCGTGTTAGCCCGACGCGCTAGCGAGGGTCGATGGGTCGTTGACGGTATTCGGGGTCGTGGACCGTACGGTCATCGACGGCCAACCTTACCCTCGACCGCTCGACCCTCGCTAGCGCGTCGGGCTAACACGAGTCGCCTGCGGCGGAGCCGAAAACCTGGCCGGAGCGCCCGCAACGACTCCGCTTTTGCGTCGCCGGTGAACTGGTTCGAGAAGGCTCGCGGGAGACCGGACGCCGGTTCGACTTGGGACGACGTGAAGGCCCGACTGCGGGCGCAGTCGTGACCTTAACCCTCACCCTGACACGGCGGTCGTCTCGCCCAAATCATCTCGCGGTGGGGACTAATGAAGGGTTCGTGAAAATTGCGTGGGATGTCGTCCTCGATTGTAGTACGGTAGTGACGGGGTTGATTCGTCCCCCCTTTCTCTCCCCTCTTTCCCGAGGTCCGCAATGCGTTCGCCAACTCTCCACACCGGCGTCCGGCGGGGGTTCACGCTGATCGAACTGCTCGTCGTCATCGCCATCATCGCCATCCTGATCGGGCTGTTGTTGCCGGCCGTCCAGAAGGTCCGCGAGGCCGCGGCGCGGGCGCAGAGCCAGAACAACATGAAGCAACTCGGCATCGCCTGCCACGCCTGCAACGACCAGTACGGGACGCTGCCGATCGTCTGGACGGCGTGGTGGTCGAACCCGGCCCTCGCGCCGGCCTGGGCCGGCCCGGACCAGTGGTACTCCGGGCCGTACATGTCCACCGGCGAGGAGCGCGAAGTCTTCCGCTTCCTCTGCCCGTTCGTCGAGCAGGGCAACCTGGACACGGCCATCGCCGCGGTCAACTGGTACGACTCGCCGGCCAAGGTGCCGGTGAAGACCTTCTTCGCCCCGGCGGACGACTCGATCAGCTTCACGCAGAACGGCATGCAGGACTGGCAGGTGAACTGGAACCCCGGCGTCACGCGGAAGTTCCCGGCGACCAACTACGCGGTCAACATCGAGGTGTTCGGCAGCACGTCGGCCGACATCAACAACCGGTACCGGGTCAAGAACTACACGAACCCGTACAAGCTCTCGACGATCCCGGACGGCACGTCGAACACGATTTTGATGGCCGAGAAGCGGGTGAGCTGCCCGCTCGCGTCGCCGCCGTTCGCCAGCAACTGGAACGGCCGGCAGACGACCCTCTGGGTCGCCGGGCCGTACGACTGGCCGAACTTTCACCTCTTCGATACCCGCCGGTACGGCCGCTTCCAGGGGACCAACACGGCCATGAATTGCGACCCGTACAAGCCCCACGCGCTCGGCGCGGGCGGCATGTTCGTGCTCCTCGGCGACGGGTCCGTGCGGAGCGTGAACAACGGCATGAGCGACGCGACCTTCCTGACCGCGTGCGTGCCCAACGACGGCGCGGTCCTCGGCGCGGACTGGTAACCCCGGCCCGCACCCTCCCGCCGACCGCGGGACCCGCCCCGCCGCCCGACCCGGCGGCGTCGGGCGGTCCCCCGCTACGCCCACGTCCGCCCCACCCCCACCCTCACGTCCCGCCCCGAGGTGTCCCCATGCGCCCGCGCTTATTCTGCACGTCGGTCTTCGCCGCCGGGCTGCTCGCCCTCGCCGGCTGCACCGGTTCCCCCCCGGAGCCGCCGACCGGCGACGTGTCCGGCACCGTGACCACGGGCGGCACCAAGCTGACCGGCGGCAGCATCAAATTCACCCCCGCCGGCGGCGGCACGGCGGTCGCCGCGACCGTCGGCTACGAGGGCACGTACCGGACCACGGTCCTGCCCCCCGGCGACTACACCGTGACCGTCGAGACGGCATTCCTGGGCAAGCTGTACAAGATCGGGGGCAGCATCTCCGCCGCGCCGCCCGAGAAGCGGGACAAGTCGGCCGCGAAGAAGGCCGACCCCGGGCCGACCACCGTGCAGGTGCCCAAGAAGTACGAGAAAGTGGCCGAAACGACGCTCAAATTGACGGTCAAGCCGGGCGTCCAGGTCGCCGACTTCGATTGCCCGTAGTCGTCCGCACGCCGGGCGGCGGCGGGGCGGGAGAATTTCACGCTTGCACGGCAGTCGGTTCGCGGGGATAGTGGCGCGGAGTGATTGCCCGCTCCTCACCACCCCGGGGCTGCCGTGTCACCCCCTCCCGCCTCGGACCTGCCGGCCGATCTGGCGACCGCCCTCGCGGCGGCGGCGGCCGCGTTGAGCGACCCGGCCGACTCGCTCGACGCGGCCCTGCACCGCGTGTGCGAACTCGCCGCGGCGGCCGTCGGCGTCGAGCGGGCCGGCGTCTGGCTGCTGACCGAGTCCGGGCGGACCCTGCGGTGCCTGACCGTGTTCGAGCGGTCGCGCGGCCACCACTCGCGGGGCACGACCCTGCGGACGGCCGACTTCCCCGACTACTTCGCGGCCCTGACCGGCAGTCCGTCGGTCCCCGCCGCCGACGCCCGACTGGACGCGCGGACGGCCGAGTTGACCGACGCCTACCTGACCCCCCTGGGCATCGCCGCGATGCTCGACGCGCGGATCGTCTTCGGGCCGGTCGTCCTCGGGGTGCTGTGCCTCGAACACGTCGGCGCTCTCCGGGTCTGGACCGCCGCCGAACGGCGGTTCGCGGAGGGCCTCGCGGGGCTACTCGCCGACCGCCTGCGCTCCCTGGCCGGGGTCACGGCCCCGGCCCCCCGGGAGCGGGCGCAGCTCGACCAACTCGCGGCCGGCGTCGCCCACGACTTCAAGAACCTGCTCACCGTCATCCTGGGGTACGCCGACATCCTGAGCCGGCGGGCGACCCTGGCCGACGCGGACCGGGACGCCGTCCGCCGCATCGGCGAGGCGGCCGAGCGGGGCAGCGTGCTCGCGGACGACCTGATGCTGATCGCCAGCGACCGGCCGCGGCGGACGCGGGTCATCTCGCCGACGCGGGTGATCGAGGCCGCCCTGCCGCTGTTGCGGTCGCTCGTCGGTCCCCGGCACGAGGTGCGGTTCGACGGGAGTGCCCACGACGGCCGCGTCTTCCTCGACCCGTCCAGCCTGGAGCGGGTGGTCACCAACCTCGTCCTGAACGCCCGGGACGCCACCCCGGACGGCGGGCCGATTACCGTGCGGGTCGAGGACGACATCGGCCCGTTCGAGGGCGACGCCGACCAGCCGTACGACCGCGTCGAGGTGGCCGACCGGGGCACCGGCATCGACCCGGCCGTCCGCGACCGCCTGTTCGAGCCGTTCGTCTCGACCAAGCCGGCGAGCAAGGGGACCGGCCTCGGCCTGGCCATCGTCAAGCAGATCGTGGACCGCGCCGGCGGGCTGATCCGGGTGCAGTCGGTCGTCGGCGAGGGGACGACGATTCAAGTCTACCTGCCGCGCATTTCCGCCGACCCGCCGGCGAATTCCTGAGCGCTTCCCGCCCCCGGCCGCACTACCTTGTCGGAAGGGGGGCGCGCGGCATGGCGACGGTCGCGGGGTTGTGGCAGACGCTCTTCAAACTCGCCCCCCGGCTCGCCGGGAGCGACCGCGACCTGCTCGCGCGGTTCGCCGCGACCGGGGACGGGCCGGCGTTCACCGAGTTGGTCCGGCGGCACGGCGGCCTCGTCTGGGCCGTGTGCCGGCGGCAGTTGCGCGAGCCGGCCGACGCCGAGGACGCCTTCCAGGCGACCTTCCTGGTGCTGGCCGCGAAGCCGCACGCGGTGCGGCGGGCCGAGTCCCTGGGCGCGTGGCTGCACGGGACCGCGTGGCGGGTCGCGGCCCGGGTCCGCCGCCGCCGCGGCCTCACGCACCCCCCGGTCGATCCCCCGGCCCGGCCGGACGACCCGAGCCTCCGCGACGCCTTGGCCGCGCTCGACGAGGAACTCGTCCGCCTGCCGGCCAAGTACCGCCGACCGCTGACGGCGTGCTACCTGCTCGACCGCACGCAGGACGAAGCGGCGGCCGACCTCGGCCTGTCGGTCAGCACCGTGAAGCGGCGACTGGTCACCGGCCGCGAACTCTTGCGGCAGCGGTTGAGCCGCCGCGGGGTCGAACTCGGCGCAGTCCTGGCCGCGCTGGCCCTCCGAGCGCCGGACGCCCCCGCGCTCCTCGTGCAATCCACCCTGACGGCCGCCACCCTCGGCGTCTCGTCGGCCACCGTGTCCCCCCTGGTCCAAGGAGTCCTCGCGATGATGTGGCAGGCTAAACTCAAGGCGTGGGCCGTCGGCCTCGGCCTGGCGACCGCGACCCTCGGCGGCACCGGCTACCTGGCGACGACCGGCCACGGCCAGGGGCCACCCGCGCCCGGCCCGGGACCGGCGAAGGTCGAGAACCCGGCGGTGAAGGCCGACGAAAAACCGGCCCCCGTGCCGCCCCCGGCAAAGGGCGAGATCTTCAACGCCGTCGAGGAGTTGCAGTTCGACATCGACCGGGCGAAGTTGCAGATCCAACGGGCTAACGTGTTGATCGATTTGCAGAATACGATGCAACGCGTGGCACAACTGAGCAGCAGTGAGGTGATGACTGCCACGGCCACCGCCCTGCAAGCTAAGGAAGACAAGCTCGTCGCCGAACGCGCGCTCAAGATCGCGGAGCGGAGGTTGGCCGAGGTGAAGGGACAACCGGTCGCGGCGGCGGACCCGATGAGCGCGGACCTCCGCAAGCTGCGCGAGAAGCGGTTGGAGGCACTGAACGCGTGGTGGAAGTCGCTCGACGACCAGCTCCAAAACGGTATCCGCGACCAGCTCCAAAACGGTATCCGCGACATCACCGTGGCGACATCGCTGCACCTGGAGGTCGCGGAGAAGTTGACCGGGGCGGAACTCGACCTGGCGACGACGGACGCCCAACGGGTCGCGGCCTGGGGGCGACAACGCGACCGGCTCAAGCCGATCCGGACGCGCGTGGAAGGGCGCATCGCCGGAGGCATCGCGGGCGTCACGGCGATGGCCCAGGTGTCCGACGCCGAACTCGTCGCCGAGATCAAGCTGCTCGAACTCGGGGCGAAGTAACTCGCGTCGAAAAAGTCCCTCTGGTGCGGCGGCGGGGCGGGCGGTATAGCGCCGGCCGACGACCCGACCCACGGAGGGGGAATTGCCCATGCGACGCCCACTGTTCGCCGCCCTGCTCGGCCTGCTCGCGGCCCAAACTCCCGCGCCCGCCCAACGCTTCGGCGAGGACCGGCCGGCCCCCGGCACGGCGGCCCCGGCCCCGGTCGCGGCCCCCGCGCCGCCGCCGGTCGCGGCCGCGCCGCCCGCCGCCTTGCCCAGCTTCCCGACGACGCCCGCGCCGGCGGCGACCCGCACGGTTAGCCGGCCGGCCGCCGTCGCGGAAGCGCCGCACGAGTGGGCCGTCCGCCCGGAGCACGGCGAGTGGATGATCTGCGTCAAGAGTTACGCCGGCGTGAACGCCCGGGCGCAGGCCGTCGAGCTGGCCGACCACATCCGCCGGCAGCACAAGGCGGCGGCGTACCTGTTCGAGCGGAACGGCGAGGACCGGCAGCGGGAGGAACTCCGCCAGGCCAACTTCCGCCAGGCCAAGGAGGCCGAACTCGCCCCGTTCCTGCGCGTCCAGGACCAGATGAAGGCCGACGCGGTGAAGAAGGGCGTCGAGTACATCGACACGCCGACCGTCTACCGCGTGCCGAAGGTCGCCGTCGAGTCGCAGTGGGCCGTCCTCGTCGGCGGGTTCGCCACCGCGGACTTGGCCCGCAAGGCGCTGAACACCGTCCGCGAGTGGCCGGTGCCGGCCAACGAGAAGCTCATGGACGGGGCCATCGCGTCCCGGGCCGACCAGGGCAAGACGGTCACCGAGGCGACCTACGTCAACCCGTACCGCAGCGCGCTGGTCTTCCCCAACCCGGCGATCCGCCGGGCCGCGTCCCAGGTCAACGCGGTCGATCCCGCGATCTTCAAGTTGAACGCCGACGAGCCGCTGAGCCTGCTCCGCTGCCCGAAGGCGTGGACGCTCATCGTCAAGGACTTCAGCGTGCCGACGACGGTCCAGACGAAGGACCAGGACGGCGGCATCATGGCCAAGCTGTTCGGGGACGCCAACGACCCGGCCAAGATGCTCGACGCGACGGCCAACCAGGCCCGCGAATTGGCCAAGGCGTTGCGGAGCGATTCGATGGAGCGGGCGGCCAAAATCGGCGCGACGCGGGCCGGGCTGACCCCCCGGCCGCTCGACAGCTACGTCCTGCACCACCGCACGGGCAGCCGGGTGACGGTCGGCCAGTTCGACGCCCCGGACGACCCCGCGCTGCTCGAAATGCAACGCCTGCTGGCCAACATGTACTTTGAAGTCTGGGACAAGCCGCAGTCGCAGGGCGGCCGCAAGCTCGACGACCGCCGCATGTTCGACGGCATCACGGTCATGCCGATCCCGAAACAGTAAGCACCGCTTTCGACGCTCGATTCAGCCGCCGCGCAGCCGGCCGAACCAGGTGCGGGCCGGCGGGGTCGGGGCGGGCGGGTTGACCGGCAGGCCCTGCAACAGCGCGACCCCCCAGTGCCCGGCGATCCGGTCGGCGGCGGTCGCCCCGGCCCACCGGCTCAGGACTTCGACGCCGGCCCGCATCCGGGGGAACCGGCGGCGCAAGTTGTGCCCGTCGCTGCCCAACACGTGAACGACGCCGCGCTTCGCCCAGTCGCGCAAGGCGACCTCGTCCCGGGCCGTCGGCGGCGCGGCGAGTTCGCTCGCGGTCACTTGAATCAGGCACCCGGCGGCGACGTGCCGGGCGGTCATCTCGGCGTCGTGCAAGAACTCCGGGTAGCGCTCGGCGTGCGCGATCACGAGGCGGACGCCGTGCGGGGCCAACTCCGCGGCGAGCGGCAGCAACTCGACGAACAGGCCGGCCGGCATCTCGACAAGCAGGTGCCGGCCGTGGTCCCCAAACGTGAGCAGCCGGCCGGCCCGGAAGTCGGCCGCCGTGTCCGGCGACACCATCACTTCCCCCGTCGGGTAGACGTGAACCGGCACGCCCGCGGCCGCCAGGTCTTCGACCAGCAGCGCCGCGGCGGCGAGCAGGCGGGCGGCGTCGTTGAGCGGGTACAGCGGGTTCTGGTGGGCGAGGGCCGTGGCGTGCCGGCCGCCGTCGGCGGCGAGGTCGGCGGCCATCGCCACGGCGGCGTCCCGCGACTTCGGCCCGTCGTCCAGGCCGGCGAGCAGGTGGACGTGCGTGTCCGCCAGGGGAATCACGCGGCGGCCCCGGGGGCGGGACTGGGGGCGGGTTCGTCGGCCCCGAACGGCTCGCCGTACTTGTCGCTCGACTCGTAGTCGGCCGACCGGTAGCCGGCGCGGCCGCCGTAGTTGTACTCGGAGTCGCCCTTGGCCTCCCCGGCGTTCACGACCACGCCCAACAGGTTGGCCCCGAGGGCGGTCAGCGCCTCGTGCGCGCGCTCCGCGGCCGGCCGCGAGTTCTTCGTCAGCCGGACCACGAGGATGACCCCGTCCACCCGGGCGGCCACGTTCCCCGGGTCGCTGACGGCCAGCACCGGCGGCGTATCGACGATGACGAAGTCGTACCCGTCCTTCAACTCGGCGAGGAGTTCGGCGAACCGCGGGCTGGTGAGCAACTCGGACGGGTTGGCCGGGCGGTTGCCGCACGGCATCAGGTCCAGCCCGGGCACGCCCGACCGCCGCAGGGCCTTCGCCGGCGGCGCGGTCCCGGCCACCACGTCGGCCAGCCCGGCCTCGACCTTGCCCAGGTGGAACAGCTTGTGGACCTGCGGCTTGCGGAAGTCGCAGTCGAGCAGCACGACCCGCTTGCCGGACTGGGCGATGGTCGCCGCCAGGTTGGCCGCGAGCGTCGATTTGCCGTCGTCCGGGTTCGGGCTGGTGACCTGAATCACCTGGTGCCCGCGGCCCTGCGTGCTGAAGTACAACTGGGTGCGGACGCCGCGGTACGTCTCGGCCTCGACCGACCGGGGCCGGCGGACCGCGACGAGCACCGGGGCGAGGTCGGCCGGCGTGCCCGGGTCGGCCGGCCGGGCCAGGTCGATGACCGGGATGTGCCCGATGACCGGGACGCCGAGCCGCCGGCGGATTTCGGCCGGCGAGCGGAAGCTGCGGTCGGACAGTTCCGCCCCGGCGACGGCCGCCCCGGCGACCAGCCCGCCGAGGACCAGGCCGAGGAGCACCGACTGCGCGGGCACCGGGGCGACCGGGCTGCCGGCGGTCGGCGGGGTGATGGCCGTCGCCTCGAACCCGCCCGACGACTTGGTCGCGTAGGTGACCGCCTTCTCGGTGTCCACGGCCCGGATGTCCCCGTCGGCCTGCTGAATCTGCCCGCGGACCTGGGCGATCTCGACGGCCAGTTGCCCGGCGCTGACCAGGTTCAACTCCTCGACCGTCAGCCGCGATTGCAGGTCCTTGAGTTGCAGCCTGGCCGTGTCCGCCTTGTACTCGGTGAACAGTTCGAGGGCGTGCAGGTCGTCGGCCCGGCCGGTCGGGTCGGCCGGGTTCTGCTCGGCGATCTGGGCCGCCCGGACGGCGAGTTGCGCGGCCAGTTCCTTCATCTGCGGGTGGTCCCGGCCGAGTTTCTCGCCGAGGACTTTCCGCTGCGCTTCGAGCGCCCGGACCGCCTGCTCGGGGCCGTCGGCCGGGGCGTCGGCGGCCCGCGGCCGGCCGGTGATCTGGGCGAACGCGGCCGTGCGGTCCCGGCGGTTCGGGCCGGCCTTCTTGATCGTGGCGAGCTGGCGGTCGTAGTCGATGACCTCCAGGGCCAGCGCGTTCACCTTCTCCTTGGCGGCGCTCACCCGGCCGCGGATGACCGACACGTCCTCGGTCGTCACCCGGCTCAACTCGGCCTCCTTCTTGAGCAGCTCTTCGCCCGCCCGCTTGCGGTTGCCCTCGTAGGTCGCCCGCTTGCCGTCGAGGTTGGCCAGGAGCCGCACCGTCGAGGCGTCGAACACGGCCGACAGTTCCTTCTGGTACGCCGCGACGACGGCGTCGAGGGTCAGTTGCGCGTCCCGGGCGTGCGGGCCGCGGTAGCTCAAGTTGACGACCCCGTTGCTCGCCGCCGGCGGCGCGGCGGGGTCCCGGTCCCGGGTCACGTCCAGCCCGGCCGCGATCCCGGCCGCGACCGCCCCGTCGTCGTCCGGCAGCCCGCGGGAGACCGGCAGGCGGCGCAACTCGGCGGCCGCGGCCCGGCGGATCTTCTCCGACTTGAGGAACGACACCTGGGCCGACACGTAGTCCTCGACCACGCCCGTCCGCGCGTCCTGGACCGCGCTACTCTCCCGCTTCTTGAGGACCAGCAGCGACGCGGTCGAGCGGTAGTAGCGCGTGCTGGTGGCGTGGACCAGTGCCCCGCCGGCCAGCCCGACGACCAGGCCGACGGCGACGAGCGGCCACCGGCGGAGGATCGCTTGAAGCGGCCCGGCCCCGGCGTCCGACTCGGGCGCGACGGGCGTCGGGCGGGGAAAGTCCGGGCGGTCCACGGCGGCACCTCGCGGGCGACCGCCCCGGGCGGGGACGTTCTGCCGACGCCAAGAGTACGGCCGACGAGCGGGCATTGCCACGGAATTGCCGGGCGATCTCGAAGTCTCTCGAAGTCGCCGGCCGGCCCGTCGCCGGTGAGAGCTGTTTTCAAGGAGCGGGACGGCGGAGGGTGGCTCCGCCGCAGGCGCGTTAGCCCGACGCGCTAGCGAGGGTGGAACGGTCGTTGACAATGTTCGGGGTCGTCGGCCTTGCGGTCCTCGACAGCGACCTTGCCCTCGACCGCTCGACCCTCGCTAGCGCGTCGGGCTAACGTTCGCCTGCGGCGGAGCCGAAAACCTTGCGGAGGCCCGAACGCCGCTCTAGCGGACCGACACGGCCTTCTTCCAGACGGCGTCGAGGTGGGCGAGGCTTTCGACCCCGTACACCTGCCGGGCGGCCGATTCCGGGCCGTACCGGCGGGCCAGCGACAGGAACGACACGAACTCGGCCTCGCCCCGCCACTTGGCGAAGAAGTAGACGAGCGACGCGCTCTCGACGTGGAACTCGGTCGTCCGCTCGGCCGGGGCGGCTTTGAGTTGCATCAGCGTGCCGGGGGGCAGCAGCGTGCCGGCGTCGGCGCAGCGGGCGAGGGTCTTGCGGTAGCGGGCCTGCTCGGCGTCGCTCGTCGCCAGCACGGCCATGCCGAGGGCGGCCCACAGCGGCGGCGGGTCGGTCGGAAAGAGGTCGGCCAGGACCACGTGCGACAGTTCGCGTGGCAGCACGTCGGCGGTCAATGTCGTGACCTCCCCGTCGAGCGACAGGTCGAGGCGGCGGGCGGTGACCCGGCCGTCGGCCAGGTCGGTGGCGGCGAAGCCCCGTTGGGCGGCCGGCTGGCGCGTCGCCCGGGCGAACCCGTCGGCCGTGGCGTGCAGCGTGACCACGCACTTGACCGGCCAGTCGGCCGGGGGCTTGCTCGTCCAGCGGCGGTGGATGGCGGCCCGGTGTTCCTCGGCCGCGCGGCCGAGGGCCGTGGCGACTTCGACGGCCCCGGCGTGGACGACGCGGAAGTTGGCCGTCTCGACCGCCGAGCCGGTCGGGGGCGCGGGCGCGAGGGCCGGGGCGCGACCGCCGCGGCGGACGGCGTCGGCGACGATGGTCGCCCCGAGGGCGTGCAGCTTGCCCTGGTCCGGGGCGAGCCGCAGGGCCTCCTCGACTTCGGCGATGACCTCGCTGGCGACGGCCGCGTCGGCGGGGGACTTCGCCAGGCGGTCGTGGGCCAGGCGGACGCGGCAGTACGCCCACGCGGCGAGCTGGTCGGGCGACATCTCGACGGTGTGGAACGCGGCGGCGAAGCACTTGGCGGCGTCGGCGAACTTGGCCGGCTGCGCCGACCCGAGCTTGAACAGCCGCGCCGCTTCCTGAAGGGCTGTGGCCGGCTCGACCGGGGGCGGCGGCGGTTGAGGCACCGGGCCGGGTTGGGCGAACGCGGGCGACGAAAGGGCGAGCAGCACGAGTGCGGCGAACGGGCGGGCGAACCGGGCCATACGGGGGCCATCCTGGGCGCGAGGGCGACGGCCGCGATCCATCGCAAGCCGGGGCGGAGGTGTACCCCGCCGCGCCAGAACGCACAACGCCAACTCGTGATCATCGACCGTCCGCCCCGCGGACTTGAGCGAATCCGGTCGGCCCAGTTTGCCCGAGCGGCAAAGTCCCCGCCGGCGCGGGCCGGTCGGGCCGACGGGGCCGCGGATTTCCCGGGGATTGTTTGTTCCGCCCTCGCACGGGGGTTACCATGATTCGGCACCCCGGCAAACTCCGAAGGACCGACCCCATGCCCCGCTGGCCCGGCCGCACGCTGTTCGTCACCCTGCTGGCCGTCGCCTCCGCGACCGCGGCCGACTCGCCCCCGGTCGAAAGCGTCATCGCCCGACTGGGGGCGGCCGAGTTCGCCGAGCGCGAGGCGGCCCAGGCGGACCTGTTGGGCCGGGGCGCGGACCCGGCGGTCGCGCGGGCGCTGGCCGCCGCCGCCCTGGCGTCCGACGACGCCGAGATCCGCCAGCGGGCGGCGGCCATCGTCGCCGCCGTGACCCGGTACGCCGAGGGGGCCGCGCTGCTCAAGCCGCGGACGGTCGCGTTGAACTTCCGGGACGTGCCGCTGCACGCGGCCGTGACCGAGTTGCGCAAGCTGACCGGGGCGAACGTGCAACTCGACGCCGGCGTCGCCGACCCGGCCCGCCGGGTGACGGCGACTTCCGCCGGGGTGCCGGCGTGGGAGGCCGTCGAGGCGTTCCGGCGGGCCGCCGGCCTCGTCGAACTCTTCCGCGACGACGCCCCGCCGGCCGCGGCCGAGAACGCCGTGCCGTCCGTCCGCCGCAGTTACTACAACGGCCCGCCGGTGCCCGGCACGACGGCCAACTTCGTGCCCGTCCTCTGGGCCGACGCCGGGGCCGTCGTGCCGACCCCGCTCGCCGCGGACCGCAGTGGGCCGGTGCGGGTGACCGCGCTGCCCGGCCGGTTCGCCGCCAACCGCGTCGTCCGCGGCTCCGGGCACGTGCTCATTCACCTCGACGTGGCCCCGCCGGCCGACCTGCACTGGGAGTCCACGCAGGAGGTGCGGGTCACCCGCGCCGAGGACGAGACGACCCGGCCGGTCACCGTCGCCCACCCGCTGCCCGCCCCGTTGCCGCGGGACGTGAACGAGATGATGCTCATCGGCGGCGTCTTCATGAACATGAGCTACTCCTACGGCAGCGTGACCGTCGAGCGCGGCAACCCCCGGCTCGTCCCCGTGACGCTCAAGACCGACGACCGCCTCGTCCGCCGGTTGCGCGTCCTGGAGGGGACCATCGTCGGCACGGTGTCGATCCCGAACCAGACGGTCCTCGCCATCGACGACCTGACCAAATCGTCCGGGGTCGCGTTCGCCGGGCCGGGCGACACCAAGTTGACCGTTCAGGATTACAGCGGCACGCCGGGGGGCAAGGTGACGCTCAAGATCACCGTCGAGGGGCCAAACCCGTGGAACCAGATGCGCCAGGGCCGCCGGCAGGCCCCGGTGTCGCTCTGGGACGAGGGCGGGCTGGGCCACTCGGGCCTCAAAAACTATCGCTTCACCGACGCCGCCGGGCAGGCGCTGACGCCCCAGGTGTCGTCCACGACCGCGTCCGACAACGGTACCCAACAGACCTCGACGATGGAGGTCCAGTTCGCCCCCCGGGCCGGCAACGACCGCCCGCCCGTGCGGCTCGTCGTCGTCGGCAACCGCCCGGTCACGCTGGCCGTGCCGTTCAAACTCCGCGACGTGCCCCTGCCGTAATCGCGGGCTTGCCCTTGTGCGGCGGGGGGCGCGTGGGTTACCATCGGGGGCGTAACGTTATTCTCGTGGCCTGCCAGAAGGATGCTCGGCATGTCCCCGCCCGTCAATCCGAACGACTTGACCCGCCACCAACTCGACGAACTCGACGCGCTCCTGCAGCGGATGCTCAGCCTGCCGCTGGGCGGGTCGCCGCCGGCCGGGGCGAGCGGCGACGACCGCCCGGCCGCGCTGACGATGCCCGACATCCCGCCGCTGCCGGCGACGGTGGGCGGGGGTAACTGGCGGAACGACGCGGCCCCGGCGCACCGCCTGCCGCACGCGCCGCAAGTCATGGGCGACGCGAACACCCTGACGTGGGGCCACGACGCCCCGGCCCGCTCGACCCCGGCCAACTTCCACGTGCCGACACTTTCCACGTTGCCGCCGCCGAGCGTCGAGGTGATCCCGGACACGATCCCGCTGTTCGGCCCGCCGGTCGAAGCCCGCACCCTCCGCGGCGTGGACGCCCCGGCCCTGCCGCCGAACTACCGCCCCGAGCCGGCCGCCGACGTCCTCCTCGTCCCCGCGCCGACCACAATCCCGCCCGCCGCGGCGATGTTCGCTCCGCCGGCGGCCGCGCCGACCGACCCGGTGCCGGCGGCCGTGTGGCCGGTGTACGCGGTCAACGCCGTGCTCGAAACCGGCCTCGACCTGTGCGGCCCGTTCGGCAAGCTGTTCACGAACCGCACGAGCAAGCAGTTCCTCGGCTGGACCGGCGTCGCCCTGCTCGCCCTGTCGGCCGTCTGGCTCGCCCGCGGCTACGGCCTGATCGACTTCCCCCTCCCGACGACGGCGTCCGTTGCCAGCGCCCTCGGCCGCTAACGCCGCAGTGCCCGAAACGAGTGCGGGGTCCGGGACGGGCCTTGCGGCCGGTCCCGGACCCCGGTGACTCGCACTTCGACGACGGTTACCAGCGGAGGATCACGTCGAGCGAGGCGGTGACCAGGTTTTGGCTGCCCTCGAACGGGGCGTTGCGGTTGTTGTTCATGTACAACACGCTCGGCCGGACGATGATCGACTCGACCGGCTTGTAGGTGATGCCGTAGGTGACGCCGGTGTACAGGCCGGCGGTCCCGGTGCGGAACCCCTTGCTGTCCTCGAACAGCTCGAACCGGAAGTTGCTGGCGACTTTCTCCGTGTGCTGGTAGTTCAGGTACTGGACGGCCCCGTACCAGCTGGCCGAGCCGATGTCCGGGATGTTGTCCTCGTGGGAGAACGAGGTGTCCAGGACGTAGGTCAGCTTGTCGCTGAGCTTCTGGATGACCTGGAAGTTGTACACGTTGTAGTTGTTGCCGAAGTTCTCGGCGACGTTGAAGCGCGGGCTGGTGATCGCGGTGTTGAACAGGACTTGCGTCTTGCCGTCCTTGGGGGCGTACTTGATCTGGCCGAGGTACTGGGGCTGCGAAGCCTGGTCGATGAACACGTCGTTGCCGGCGGCGATACCGTTGCCGACTGACCAGCTATCGCTCAGTTGGGTGGTCGCCCAGACGCCGGTGTGGGTGAACGGATTGTACTGGAACAGCAGCGAACGGGTGATGAACGGCGTGTCCGGGGCCTGAATGAGTTCGTACTCGCAGTGGGTGGCGATGCGGCCGACCTTGACCGTCGTACCCTGGGCACCGAGGCCGGGCAGGAAGACGGTGCCGTAGAACTGGAACGGGTCCACCGGGTACAACTTCGAGGCGTGGTCGGGGTTGTTGATCTGGCCGTCGAACAGGCCGCGGACCAGCGTCGTCCGGGCGTCGGTCCCGGGCAGGATGAGGTCCACGCCGAACCCGTACTGGACCTCCTTCTTGCTCGTGTCCACCGACTTATTGATCGACAGGTAGTTCTGGTTCATCTGGAAGCCGTTGGCCGTGTCGGTCATGAAGACCGGGGCGTTCGTATTGCTCGCGGTGCCGGCGTTGTACGACAGTTGGGTCCAGCCGTTGATCTTGATGCCGCGATTGTCCAACAGCGTGCCCAGGCTGGTCCCGGTCAGGGCCTTTTCGAGGGCGTACTTGGTCGCGGCCGGCGGCTCGTCCTTGGGCGCTTCGGCCGGCGCGGCGTCGGCCGGCATCGATACTACGGCAGTCGCCGCCGGGGCGGCCGGGGTCGGCTGGGGCATTTGCTGCGGAACGTCTTGCGGCATCGTCCGCACGACGGGCCGGGTCATCGGCAGGACGCCGGGCGGGGTGGGGGCGACGGGGGCCTGGCCACTGACGAGCGCGGCGGTCAATAAGAGCGGGGTGAACATGGTCGTCCGTGACCTCGAAAGGGTGGGTGTAACGGACCCGACGCGTCTTGCATCGGGAGTGTCGTGGCGGCGGAGAGGCGTCCGGCGACACCCTAGTTTTCGGCCAACGACCGGCGCAACCGGAGCAAGTGGGCCGCCGCGCCTCACGATCCCTTCCCGCCGCGCCCGCACGACCCGTCCAACCGCACTCTCGGGCACAAGTGGCCCGCCCGGAAACGACGCGACCCCGGGGAATCACCCCGGGGTCGCTGCGGACGGGTCGGGTCGCGGGTCACTCGGACGGGGCCGGTTGGCCGTCGCCGCGGGCGGCCAGGAGGAACAGCGTGCCCAGGCTGATGCTCGTGCGAACGGACCGGACCGAGCCGTCGCCGAAGGCCACGTTACACAGGCCGGTGTGGAAGGCGTACAACTCGCCCTGGTTGTACCCGTTGACGGCCACCCCGTTCGGCACGTGCGCGGCGGTCGAAACCTTGCCCAGCGGCGCGACCCCGGCCACGACCGGGCCTTGCGTCCCCGAGCAGGTGATGTTGTTCTGCTCGGCGGCCCACGCCCCGCGGACGGTCCCGGTGAACGTGGCCGCGTACTGCTTGCCGGCCGACCAACCCTGGTCCCGGGCACCGCTCTCGCCGATCATCATCGTGTTGCTCAGGCCGTCGGTGATGGCCAGGATTTGCGTCCGCCGGTTGGCGGTCAAAATGCCGTTGACCGAGTCGGTACCCGGGAACGGAATGCCCGGGCCGGGGGCCGGGGCTTCCCAGACGGCGGCGTTGCTGTTCGCCCGCGAAATCGGGAAGTAGTCGGACGTGCCGACGGTGTCGGACCCGTCGGCCGTCGTGAGGACGCCGGTCACGAGGTGGGTCGAGGAGACCGACGGGCACTCGTACGTCGGGATGCGGACCCGGACCGCCGGGCGGTTCGCGGCGTTGGACCAGTCGAGTCGGAAGTTGTACCCGCCGGCCGCGGCCGCGAGGACGTTGGCCTGCTCGATGTACGGCAGCATGAGCGACTGGAAGCCGTGCCGGGCGTAGTGGGTCGCAAGCGTACCGTCCGTACCGACCTTTTGAAACTCGTTGAGTTCCGACCGGGGGAGCGGCGCGCCGGGGTTGTTGACGACGCCCGGGGGCAAGTAGTTGTTCGCGCTCTCGTAGTGGTGGACCGACAGGCCCATTTGCTTCAAGTTGTTGACGCACTTGATGCGGGCGGCGGCCTCGCGGACTTTTTGCACCGCGGGGAGTAACAGGCCGATCAGGATGGCGATGATGGCGATGACCACGAGTAACTCGATCAACGTAAACGCCGGCCGGATCGACGGGTGAGATCGGGTGCGCATTGGCACTCCTCGAATGGTGGAAGATTTCGGGCGCGGAAACAGAATAGGCTTGCTCGGACGCGGGGTCCAAGGTCGCACGTTTCCCCGTCGGGGGCAGGCCGGGAGCAAGCCCGAACTGCGGAGTGGCTGGGTCCGACCGGCACGGCCGCCGGCTCGGCATTGCAATGATGAGAGAAGTGAAGTGACTGGTAGCAAGCGCTACGCAGGCTTCTGAAGAAATGTTAATCCCTGCGGCGGACGGCGACAAGTTGCGAGACGTGAAGATTTTGCGAAGATATTTCGCCGCACGATTTCGACCGGAGTGTCAGTCTTCTCCGGCCGAATCCTCGTCCGACGACGCGTTACACCGCACCGAGGGCCAGCGTGCAGTTGTGCCCGCCGAAGCCGAAGCTGTTCGAGATGACCCGCTTGACGCGGCGGTCGCGGGCTTCGTTGGGGATGTAGTCGAGGTCGCACCCGGCGGCGAAATCCTGGTCGTGCAGGTTGATCGTCGGGTGCAGGAAGCCGTGCTTGATCATGAGCGCGCAGGCGATCGCTTCGACCCCGCCGGACGCCCCGAGGAGGTGGCCGAGCAGCGACTTCGTCGAGGAGACCTGGAGCTTCTTGGCGTGGTCGCCGAAGACGCGCTTCAGGGCCTTCGTCTCGGCCACGTCGCCGAGCGGGGTGCTGGTGCCGTGGGCGTTGACGTACTCCACGTCGGTCGGGTTCCAGCCGGCCTGGTGGATCGCCTGGCGCATCGACTCGCTCGCGCCGATCCCCTCGTCGTGCGGGGCGGTGATGTGATAAGCGTCGGCGGTGTTGCCGCAGCCGAGGACTTCGCAGTAGATGTCCGCGCCGCGGGCCTTGGCGTGCTCGTACTCTTCGAGGAGCAGGACGCCGGAGCCTTCGCTGAGGACGAACCCGTCGCGGTCCCGGCTCCACGGGCGGGACGCGGTCGCCGGGGAGTCGTTCCGCTCGGACAGGGCGCGGCAGGCGATGAAGCCGACGAGGCCCATCGGCGTGATCGTCGCCTCGGTGCCGCCGGTGACCATCGCGTCGGCCTTGCCCAGGGCAATGGCGGTCGCGGCGTCGCCGATGGCGTGGGCGGCGGAACTGCACGCCGTGCTGACGGTGGTGTTCGGGCCGCGCAGGCCGTACTTGATCGAGATGTACCCGGCGGAGGTGTTCGAGATCATCTTGACGATGGTGAACGGGCTGACGCGGGACGCGCCCTTGGTCGTGAGGGTGGTGAAGCCCTCCTCGAACTCGGACAGGCCGCCGATGCCGGTGCCGAGGATGACGCCGAACCGGAAGGGGTCGATCGCCGCGACATCAATGCCCGAGTCCTTGATCGCCTGGTCGGCCCCGACGACGGCGAACTGGGAGACGCGGTCGAGCCGGCGGGCCTCCTTGGTGTCGAGGACGCCGGCGAAGGAGAAGTCCTTGACCTCGCCGCCGAACTTGACCTTGTAGGTCGAGCAGTCCATGGCGGTGATGGGGGCGATGCCGCTGGTCCCGTCGCGCAGCGCCTGCCGGTACTGCTCGACGGTGTGGGCGATCGGGTTGACCGTGCCCAACCCCGTGACGACGACGCGCCGGTGGATCACTACTTGGCCCCGCCGTCGCCCGCGGCCTTTTCTTTTTGCTTGCCTTCGATGTAGTCGATGGCCTCGCCGACGGTCTTGATCTTCTCGGCCTGGTCGTCGGGGATCTGGGTGTCGAACTCTTCTTCGAGTTCCATGACCAGTTCGACGATGTCGAGCGAGTCCGCGCCGATGTCCTCGACGAAGCTGGTCGCGCGAGTGACCTTCTCCTTGCTGACGGCGAGGTGCTCGCAAACGATCTCGATCACACGTTGTTCAACGGACACGCGACTGCCCTCCTGCGGGGCGGGGATTGCCGGGGCGGGTAGGGCCACGGTGCCTTGCGGCAAGAACTTAGGGGACACTTCCACGAGCCGCGATCAGCCGACGCTCGCCGATGGTTGAAATATACGCCTCCCCCGGCAAACGAACAGGGGAAGTGCGACCGCCGTCCTTCGTTGCTCGCTATTTGTTCCCCGGCGAGCACGCGGCCGGGGCCGATCTCGTAGAACTTGTCGAACCCGGCCGCCAGCATGACGCGGACCGTCGCCTCCCACAGGACCGGCGACACGACTTGCCGCACGAGCAGGGCGCGAATCTCGTCCGGGTCGGCGTGCGCGGCCGCATCGACGTTCGACCAGACCGGCAGTCGCGGCGACTCGACGCGGGCGGTCCGCA
>JANYHV010000327.1 GCA_025362195.1 Fimbriiglobus sp.
ACTTTGAACAAGGCCGACTTGACCGGCCGGTCCTCCAGCGAATGAAAACTGATGACCGCCACCCGCCCGCCCTGCCGGACCACCCCCGGCAACGCCGCCAACAACCTCTCCAGAGCGCCCAGTTCGTCGTTGACCGCGATCCGCAGCGCCTGGAAGACGCGGGTCGCCGGGTCGATCGACCCGCTCCGCGGCACCGTCCGCCGGACCAGGTCGGCCAGGTCGGCCGTCGTCGTGAACGGCTTGGTCGCCCGCCGCTCGACGATCCGCTTGGCCACCCACCGGCTCTTGCGCTCCTCGCCGTACTCGAAGATGAGGTCGGCCAGTGCCCCCTCGCTCATGGTGTTGACGAGGTCGGCGGCCGTCGCCCCGGCGGTCGGGTTGAGCCGCATGTCGAGCGGCCCGTCCTGTTGGAAGCTGAACCCGCGGGCCGGGTCCGAGACCTGGTCCGAGCAGAAGCCGAGGTCGGCGAGCACGCCATCGACCTGCGGGTAGCCGGCGTTCGCCAGGAGTTCGGGCAGGCTCTCGAAGTTGGCGTGCAGCAGCGTCACCGGCAGCCCGGCCAGCCGCTTCTCGGCCACGGCCAGCATCGTCGCGTCCTGGTCGAGGGCGATGACCCGGCCGGTCGGCCCGACGGCGTGGGCAATGGCAAGGGTGTGCCCGCCGAGGCCGGCCGTGCAATCGACGAACACCTCGCCCGGCCGGGGGGCGAGCAGGGCGAGGGTTTCCGCGGGCAGGACCGAGACGTGCGTCATGCGGACAGTGTAGCGGGGGCGAAGGGCGACGTACCGTTTGCCGGAATCCGAACTCCGCGTCGCCCTCCGGGAAACGTGCGGCGCGGGGTTCAGCCGCCGGGTTTTTCCTTGGCCTTCTCGGCTTGCTCACGCTTCCGCCGCAACTCTACCTGTTCTAAGTCAAGAGCCGCCTGCTTGCGCCAGAACTCCGCCATTTCGGCCTTGTTCTTCTGTCGCTCCGCAACGAACGCCTTCCTCTCGGCGTCGAGCCTCCAGAGTTCGACGAACCGGAAGTAGTTCTCGTGTCTGTCGTAGGCAGCTTGGGCGTACTCGGGCAGCCGCTGGTAGTGGACTGAGAGTGGGGTGCTCAGCAGCGCGAGCACAAAGGCAAATAGCGATGCCATGAGGTCTCCGGGTGAGGGTCGGGTCTGGCCTACGAGAACAAGTCGGGCCGCGGGGGGTAAAAGGGGTACATCTCGTGCAAGACTTCTCGGATGTCCACGAACTTCCCGTCAGCAGTGCCAATCTTGGTCCTGTCCTCGACCTCCGGCGGCGGCATGATCGAGTTGTCCGGATAGCCCTGATTCGCGGCCAGTCGGATCGTGTCTATCGCGTGCTGCATTTCGTTGATTTTGCGCTGAACGATGTAGATTTCTTCGCGCGCCATATCGATCTCGAGGCGGTTGGCCTTAAGTGCCTCAAAATCGACGGGCTTCGCCTGAAGCAGCTCCGCCCTGCGCATGTACGCCCTTAGTACGGAATCTTCCCAGGCCTCTTGCCTGAGCGCCAAAGACTTGATTGCCAACTGAAGCTGAACGATCTTCACCACCTCTTGATTGCTCAACTCCCGCGGGGGTTGCTTGACCCCGTCCGGCCCGGCGTACTGCGGTAGCGGCGAAGGTGGGATCGGGTTTGGGGCATCCACGGCCGGCTTCGGGAGGAGCACCAACTCCGGATTGAAAAGTGTGTTGGGAGTGAGGGGACCCTGCGACGGTCCGTTCGGCGGCGGGATGCTCACATAATCGTGGGTCAGGCCGCCGAGGGTGGTACTCAGGATCGGGCTGTTGCTGATGTCAACCCCGCCGTTACCCGTGCCTTCGACGGAGATGGCGTTGACGACGCCGGACTGACCCGTCTCCGGGGAAGCCGTCGAGGGGACGATGCGGTCGCCGAGCGATTCCAGATTGAGGCGAGTGCTGTTGTGCGTCATGGCTGTGCCCCGGAGCGGTGTGCCCCGGAACGGTGTGCCCAAGATTAAAGATGATGCCGCGACCGAGTCAAACAGATTCTTGCCACTTGCCACTTTTCCCCGGGGAGACGCGCTGTGTCTCCCCGTGCGGGGGCGGTTTCCCATTCCTCCTTTCCGGCCGTCCTGGTAAGAAACGGGTATGAAACGCCCCCTCCTGTTGATCACCCTGGGCGACGTGGCCGGCATCGGGCCGGAGGTCGTCGCGCGGGCCTGGCCCAAACTCTTCGAGGCCGCCCGGCCGGTCGTCGTCGGCGACCCCGCCAGCCTCCGCGCCGCCCTCCGCCTGGTCGGCACGCCGGTCAAGTTGCAGGCGGTCGAATCGCTCGCGCAGGCCGAGCCGGAGATCGACACGATGCCGGTCTTGAAGGGCACCCTCCGCGACCTGTCGGGCGTCAAGCCGGGCGTCCTGAGTGCCGAGGCCGGCGGGGCCGCGTACGACTTCCTGATCAGAGCGATCGACCTGACCCTGGCCGGGGACGCGGCCGGGATCGTCACCTGCCCGCTGCACAAGGAAGGCTTGCACGCCGCCGGCATTATGCTGCCCGGGCACACCGAAATCCTCGCCGAGCGGACCGGGGCGGCGACCCACGCCATGCTCC
The DNA here is from genome assembly GCA_025362195.1 of Fimbriiglobus sp. Classification (GTDB taxonomy): domain Bacteria; phylum Planctomycetota; class Planctomycetia; order Gemmatales; family Gemmataceae; genus Fimbriiglobus. Next base: position 2,580 of record JANYHV010000327.1, read on the forward strand.
TGTACGACGACAGTTTGCCGCTGGCCGTGGCCCACGTCACCCTGCACAAGGCCCTGCGCGACACGGCCTCCGGCGTCACCACGCAGACCGTCCTCGACAAGATTCGCCTGCTCCGGGACATCCTGCCGCGGCTGACCGGCCGGCCGGCCCGCATCGGCGTGAGCGCGCTGAACCCGCACGCCGGGGACGGCGGCCTCTTCGGCGACGAGGAGACCCGCGTCATCCTCCCGGCGATTGAAGCGGCGCACCGCGAGGGGATCGACGCCTCCGGCCCGTGGCCGGCCGACGCGATTTTCTTGCCGCACAACCGCGTCAAGTTCGACGGCATCGTGGCCATGTACCACGACCAGGGGCACATCGCCATGAAGCTCCTCGGCGGCCGGCGGGCGGTGAACGTGACGGCCGGGCTGCCGATCGTGCGGACGAGCGTGGCCCACGGGACCGCCTACGACATCGCCGGGCTGGGCATCGCCGACGAGTCGAGCCTGATCGCCGCCGTCCGCGTGGCCGCGCTGCTGGCGGCGAGCCGATGACCCCGCCCGACCTGCCGCCCGAAGACCCGCGGGTCCGCTTCGCCGCCGAGCGAACGTTGCTCGCGTGGGTGCGGACCGGCCTGGCGTTGATGGGCTTCGGCTTCGTCGTCGCCCGGTTCGGCCTGTTCCTGCGCGAACTCAGCGCCGCCGACCGCGAGCCGCTCCGCCCGGCCGGTCCGTCGCTGGCCATCGGCGTCGCCCTGATCCTGGCCGGCGTCGCGGTGAGCCTGCTGGCCGGGTGGGAGTACCGGGCCGTCCTCCGCCGCATCGACCAGCGGCTCCCGTACCGCCCGCCGGCGTTCCCCCTCGGCCTGGCGCTGGCCGGGGTCCTGGCCGCCGTCGGCGTGGCGATGGTCGGCTTCCTGCTGCGGGCGTGACGCCCCGTCTGCGGGCTACGACTTGACGAGCGCCGCCGCGGCCACCAGTCCGGGCACGGTCAACTTCCACCCGGCCGTCGGCGACCCGGTGATGAGGCTGCCGAACTTCTTGATCGCCTTCGAGTGGTTGGACGAGTCGTAACAGCCCAGGTGGTTGCACAGCCGCCGCGCGGCGTCGTCCGAAAACCCCGCGTCCCCGGTGCCGAGTAGCGCCGCGACCCCTTGCAACAGGTACGCGTTGACCGTGTTCTCCTTGTTCGACAGGTCGGGCCGCGGCAGGCCGATGCACTCGGCCTTGCCGTTGGCGACGTGGAACAGCGCGTGCAACCGCTCGACGCCGACGCCGTGCTTCTTGATCCACGCGTCGGCCGCGGCGGAGTAGCCGAACTCCCCGTCGGACCCGCCCGCCGGCGCGGTCGCCGGCGCGTGCCGGGCCACGTCGTCCCCGAGCAAGGCCATGACGGCGCGAACGATCCGCTGCCGCTCCTCGGTCGTGTACGGCTCCAGAATCGCGTGAACCCGGACGGACGCCTCCGCAATCGGCACACTCATAGTTCCCCTACCCGCGTCGTGACCCCAGTCGAACACCCCCACCGGCCGCCACCCGCCGGACCCGCCCATTATGGGAAGCCCCGCCCCGCCGCGGCGAAACTCCCGCGCGGAATTCACCGGCCGATCAGAGGCGACAACTTGTCTCAGACGCGCGACTGCCACGTCGAGGCGTCGCGCGACCCGTGGAGTACTGCCAAAACTTCGACGCGATCCGCGTGGGCGACGTAGTAGACGAGATAACGCAGTCGCCGAAATCGCACGGCCCGAACGTCCTGCCACAGCACGCCGTACAGTTCCGGCGTGGCTTCAAGGCGCTCAAGAATTTCAGCCAACTGAGTCTTGAATCGCCCTCCCAGCCCGGCGCGGGTGGCTTCCAAGTTTGCGAAAGCGTCCCGGGCGTCCGACGCGGCCTCGGGTCGGAGTGTGACCGGCAGAGTCATTCGGCCCCCTGGAACTCGGCCAGAACTTCACGCCACGGCCGGCCCTCGCCTGGTCGCGCCTCGGCATCGGCCCTTCGCTTGCCGACTTCCGCGACGTGCCAGTCCGGCACTTCCCCCCGGTCCACGGTTCGCGGGAGGCTTTCCCAAATGAGTTCGATCAGGCGCAGCCGGTCGTCCACCGACAGGCGATCGATTCCGAGCGATTCCAAAGTCGCGGGCATCATGGCTCTCCATTTCACTCGTCGGCCAAAAATCCTAAGCCGGTTTCACGCCCAGATTTTACCGTGCTGTTCGGAAGCTCGCCAACCCGAGCGGTCCCGTGTCGAGCAAGACGGACCGGCTCACCAGGTCCGCCCTTTGGCTTCGGGCGGGAAGAGTTGGCGCTGCCCTGGCCGATTCGCATCAAGCCCCAGGAGGAACGCGTCGGAAGTTTCCCGTTGCTCCTCCGAGTCGGCTGACGCCAGCCACGAGTCGAGCAGGGCGACGGCCGCAGCCCGCCGGTTCGCAGCGATCCGCGCGGCCTCGGCGATCACGCGGCCTTCGATCTCGGGCGGCAAGTTCACGACTGTGGGCATGAAGGCCCTTCCTACGGGTCCGACTCGTCACACGGTTGATTGTACCACGCCGGCCCCGCCGTCACTTCACCAGCTCCGCCAGGTACTTCACCGGGAGTGTGCCGTGGCTCAGGGTGGCTTCGTGGAACTTCGCCAGGTCGAACGTGTCGCCTTGGCTGCGCTGGACGGTCTGGCGGAGGCGGTAGAAGGCGGTGCGGCCGGCGAAGTACGTCGAGAGCTGACACGAACTCTGCTTGGCCCGCTGGACCTTGCCGACGGCCTCGCCCTCGGTCTGGAAGCCGCGGACGGTCAGGAGTTTCAGCGCGTCCTCGTCGGTCAGGTCGGTCGAGTGCATGCGGTAGTCGAGGATCGCGTTCAGGACGGCCCGGAGGTAGAACTTCAACTGGTGCAGCCGCAGGGCGGGGTCGCCGTTGCCGTAGCCCTGGTCGAGCATCATCTGCTCGGTGTACACGGCCCAGCCCTCGGCGAACACGCCCGACGACAGGACCTTGCGGACCAGCGACGGGTGCCGGTTGGCGTACTCGAGTTGCACGTAGTGGCCGGGGTAGGCCTCGTGGATGGTCAGGATTTGCAGCATCGACCGGTTGTACTCGCGGAAGAAGGCCTCCTGCCGGGCGGCCGGCCAGTCGGCCGGCGGCGGGGCCACGGCGTACAGGCTGTCGGCCTTCGGGTCGAGCGGCGGGGCGGGGCTTAAGTACGCCGCCGAGAAGCCGCGCTGGAACTCCGGCATCTCGATCACCTTGCACGCGTCCGGGGCCGGCAGGGTCAATATCTTGCGGTCGCGGATGAACGTCTTGATCGCCTCGACGCTGGCCTTGGCGTCGGCGACGAAGGTCGCGCCGGTGCCGTGGTCCTTGCCGAGTTCGTCGAGGACCGCCCGGACGCACGCCGGCCGGCCGGCCTCGTCGTCCGGCGGGAGCGCCTTGCCCGGGAAGAGCTTCGCCCACTGTTGTTTCGACACCGTGTACATCTCGCGCTCGACGCGGTCGGCCTCGCCCTCGGCGGTACGGATGAGTTCGTCGGCGGTCAGTCCGGCGTCGAGTTCCAGCGCCAACTTGGCGGCGAACTTGGCCTTGCCGAGCCGCCAGTCGCCGGCCGACTTGGGCAGCAGTTCCTTCTCCAGAAACGCCTGGTAGTCCTTGAGCGCCTTGACCGCTTCCAGGCACGGGGCGGTGAGTTCGCTGGTCGCGGCCGTCTCCCCGGCGAGGGCGAAAATCTCCTTCTCGTAGAAGGCGACGGCCCCGGCGGTCCGCTTGACGGCGACCTCGGTCAGGACGCGCGGCGGGTTCTTCAGCGACGCCTTGGCGGCGGCGACGATCTTCGGCACGTAGGTGATCCGCCGGGCGGCGTTGGCCACGTTCCGCTCGCGGGGCAGGGTCGATTGCGTGAACAGGCTGTACACGCTGTCCGAGAAGTAGTTCCCGTAGACGCGCGGGTCGGTGGCGAACTCGTCCGTGTTCTCGGCCGCCCAGACGGCGTACCGGAGCGAGTGCGTCCAGATTTCGAGGTCGATCTTCCCGGCCCGGGTGAGCTTCGCCGCGTCGATCAGCTTGGGCAGGTCGGCGAGGAGTTGCTTGGTCCGCTTCAAGTCCTCGGCCCGCGCCTGGGGGGACAGGTCGTCGAGGCGGTCGTCGTACTCGTGGTTGCCCATCGCCGTGGCGAACGACGGGTGCCGGCGGAAGTCCTCGTCGAGGGTCTTGCGGAACAGCGCCGCGAGGGTGTCGTCCTCGGCGGCGATGGCGGGCGTGGCGAGCATGAACACCCCGAAACAGAGGGAGCGGAACACGGCGTGGACCTTTCGACGGGGGGAAATTGGTGGCGGACCGCCGGCGCGAGCGGGGACAGTTTACGACATCCCGCCCGCCCCTCCCCGGTGGCCGGGATTGGCCCCGGCCGGGCCGGGCGGTACGATGCCCCCGACGGTTCCCCTCGGCCCCGGCAGGATTGCCCCGATGTCCACGGACTTGCGCGTCACGGAAACCGACTTGCACGCGGTCATCGGGCAACTCGTCGAGTCGTACTCGGCGTGCGGCCGGCTGCACCACCTCGAACACGAGCCGTTGCCGAGCCGGGAGGGCGTCGCCGAGATCGTCGCCGACCTGACGGAGTTGCTGTACCCCGGGTTCGGCCGGCGGCAGGACTTGAACGCCGGGAACATCGGCTACCACGTCGGCGGCCTCGTGGACGGCCTGCACCGCAAGCTCGCCCTGCAAATCGGCCGGGCGTTGCGGCACGAAAACCCGTGCGAGGCGTCGGCCGACCCCGAGACCGACGCGGACGCCGACGCCAAGGCGGTCGAACTGCTGCGCCGCCTGCCCGAGATCCGCCGCACCCTCGAAGCCGACGTGGAGGCGGCCTACCGCGGCGACCCGGCGGCCAAGAGCCACCTCGAAATCGTCTTCAGCTACCCCGGCATCGAGGCGATCACCGTCTACCGCCTCGCCAACGTCTTGCACCAGCTCAAGGTCGCGTTCATCCCGCGCATGATGACCGAACTCGCCCACTCGCGGACCGGCATCGACATCCACCCGGGGGCGACCATCGGCCCCGGCTTCTTCATCGACCACGGGACCGGCGTCGTCATCGGCGAGACGTGCGACATCGGCCAGCGGGTCCGCCTGTACCAGGGCGTCACCCTCGGCGCGCTGAGCTTCGACCGGGACGCCGTCGGCGAGATGATCCACGGCGACTACAAGCGGCACCCGACCCTGCAAGACGACGTGGTCGTGTACGCCAACGCGACCATCCTGGGCGGCCGGACGGTCATCGGCGAGGGGGCGGTGATCGGGTCGAACGTCTGGCTGACGAAGTCCGTCGAGCCGTATGCCGTCGTCGTCCTGGACAATCCTCAGCACAAGGTGAAGGGCCGCAGCCGGCCGGAGCAAGAAGCCCTGATGTACCACATCTGACCCCGCCCGGGGGCGGACTTTCGGCCGGCCGCGCCCCTAGAATGGGCCGTCGCGTTCCCGCCCGGAGACCTGCCATGCCCGCCACCGTATCCGCGTCCGGCCACGACCTGACGCCGCTGCCGCCCGAAGAAATCGCCCGGCTCGCCAAGGGCCTGACCGCCGAAGAGCGGCGGGTGCTGCTGGCCCACGGCACCGAGGCCCCGTTCTGCGGCGGGCTGCTCCGCGAGAAGACGGCCGGGGTGTACGCCTGCCGGCTGTGCGCGTTGCCGCTGTTCAAGTCCACCGCGAAGTTCGAGTCGGGCACCGGCTGGCCGAGCTTCTTCGAGCCGTTCGACCCGGCCCACGTGGCGACGATCGTGGACCGCAGCCACGGCACGGTCCGGACGGAAATCCGCTGCGCCCGCTGTGACAGCCACCTCGGCCACGTGTTCGACGACGGCCCCCGCCCGACCGGCCTCCGCTACTGCCTGAACTCCGCCGCCCTGGCGTTCACCGCCGCGACGTGACG
>JANYHV010000094.1 GCA_025362195.1 Fimbriiglobus sp.
GGCGATGACGCGCTCGAGGTCGAGGCGTTCGGCGTCGGTGTGGTATTCGATCGTGAGAGTGGGCATCCGTGCCTCCCGTGTGCGCAGCCGTGAGGCGACAGCGTAAACAACCGCTGTGCCAAAATCTACGGGGACACCCGACTCCGTTCGGCGTTTGCGTTTTGCCGGCCGGGTCGGTAAGATTCACGCTCTCGCACTGACGCGACTCCGTGGCCGGGTTTCCCATGCCGTCACTCATCCTCTTGAAATCGCCGGGCGGTGCGACGGCCGGGCAGACGTTCCCGCTCAGTGCCGGGCTGACGCACGTGATCGGCCGGGACGCCGACCAGTGCCAGATCGTCATCCCGAACTCGTCGGTCAGCCGCAAGCACGCGACCATCGACTTCAAGGACGGCAAGTACATCGTCGAAGACCTGGGCAGCCGCAACGGCACGCTCATCAACCAGAACCGCATCGCCAGTCCGACGGCCTTGAAGAACGACGACCGCGTCAAAATCTGCGACTTCCTGTTCCGCTACTTCGACGAAGCCGCCCCGCCGGCGGTCAACGACTTGCCCCTGCTCGACCCGGAAGACGAAGAGGACGAGGGCGTCACGACCGTCCGGCAGACCTTCGACGTGGGCAGCGCCAAGCAGTACCTCGAGACGCAGACGTCCGAGAAGATGCGGGCGTTGCTGGAGATCAGCACGAGCCTGTCGAAGACGCTCGAACTCGAACCGCTGTTGCCGCAGGTCGCCGAGACGCTGTTCAGCGTCTTCCTCCAGGCCGACCGGTGCTTCATCATCCTGCTCGACGAGGCCGGGCGGATGGTGCCCAAGGTCGAGAAGTCGCGCCGCGCGCGGCCGGGGGACGCCGGCACGCGGTTCAGCCGGACCATCGTCCGCAAGTGCCTCGACTCCCTGCAAGCCTATCTGAGCGAGGACGCGACCTCGGACGCGGCGATGGGCGCGGCCCAGTCGATCGCCGAGTTCCGCATCCGCTCGGTCATGTGCGTGCCGCTCGTGTCCGGCGAGGGCAAGCCGCTCGGGGCGATCCAACTCGACGCCCAGGACATCAGCAAGAAGTTCAAGGACGACGACCTCAAGATGCTCACGATCGTGGCCAACCTGGCCTCGGTTGCCGTCGAGAAGGCCCAGTTCCACTCGACGCTGTTGACCCGCGAGAAAGAACGCCGGGAAATCGAGATCGCCCGGACCGTCCAGGTCGGCTTCCTGCCGAAGGTCTTCCCGCGGATCGAGGGGTACGAGTTCTTCGCCTTCTACAGCCCCGCCCAGTCCGTCGGCGGGGACTACTACGACTTCATCAAACTGCCCGACGGCCGCGTCGCGGTCTGCCTGGGGGACGTGGCCGGCAAGGGGGTCGCGGCGGCCCTGCTCATGGCGAAGTTGAGCGCCGAGGTCCGCTTCTGCTTCCTGACGCAGCCCGACCCGGCCAAGGCCGTCGCCCTGCTGAACGACCAGATCATCAACGGCGGCATCGGCGACCGCTTCGTCACCTTCGCCGCCATCGTCATCGACCCGGTCGCGCACCTGCTCACGATCGTCAACGCCGGGCACATCAACCCGATGAAAATGTCGATCGGCCGCGGGCCACTGGTTGACTGCGTGACCGACGCCGACAGCGGCCTGCCCCTGGGCATCGCCGAGGGGATGGAGTACGCGGCGACGACGATCTCTCTGGACTGCTGGGACGCGCTGCTGATCTTCACCGACGGCGTCATCGACGCCGAGGCCCCGGCCCCGTCGGACGCGCGCTTCCACCACGACGGCATCCACGCGGCCGTTAAGGGGATCGTCGGGGTCGCCGGGGACGTGCGGCCGCACCACGTCGGCGACCGCATCGTCAAGGCGTGCCAGCGGCACATGAACGGCCGGCCGCAGTTCGACGACATCGCCGTCGTCTGCTTCGGCCGCGTCGATCCGACCACGGCCACCGGCAGCACCATCGTTCCTCGCCTCGCGGAGCCGCCCACCGGGCGGGCCAGCCAATCGTGAAGTGTCCCGCACTCCTGCCCCAGAACGCGGTCGCCACCCCGGACACCGAGGTCGAGACGGACGCCGCCACGGACAGTCGGCTGAAGTACCAGCCGCCGTACCACGTCATCCTGTTGAACGACGAGGACCACTCCTACGTCTACGTCATCGTCATGCTCAAGGAACTTTTCGGCCACCCCCACGAGAAGGGCTTCCAACTGGCCAAGACCGTGGACACGGAGGGCCGCGCGATCGTGCTGACGACGACCAAGGAACACGCCGAGTTGAAGCAAGAGCAGATCCACGCCTACGGCCCCGACCCGACCATCCCCCGGTGCGCCGGGTCGATGACCGCCGTCCTCGAACCGGCCGAGTGACCGGACAATTGCTTTGACACGCTCCCGGCGCATAGCCTAGGATCGCACTGCCTCTCCGCACGACTGAGCAATGGAGGGTCTGCCGTGGGTCGCACGTTCCCGTTGATCGTCACGCTACTCTTTGTGGCCGCCCCCGCTCCGTTGACTGCGGCCGACGCACGTCAAGACTTCCGCTCCGCGGCCGGGTCGGCTCGGCACCGCGACCCGACTTTCCAGCTTTTCGCGCAATCGCTGACGCCGGCGGACGCTCTCAACGTTTACGCCGAGGTGCTGGAAAAACTCGGGCAGACGCACGCCGACCCGCGCGGCTCCGGGCCGGCGGTGCTGTACGCCCACGGGTTGACCGAGTTGGACCGGGCGCTCGACGACCCGATCTTCCGCGACGCCCACCTGCCGGGTACGCCGGACGACCGCCGGCTCGCCTTCCAGCGGACCCTCCGCGACGAGTGGAAGGCCCGCGTGCCGGGCACCGTCCGGGACGCCCGCCAGGCGGTGTACGACCTGCTCCGCGACGGCCAGGCGGTCCTCAACCTGCGGACGCCGGCGGCGCTGGTGCTCGAATTCGTCTGCGGGGCGTGCCAGGGGCTGGACGACTACACGCAGTTCCTCGCGGCCGTGCCGGACGCCGTTGCAGCCTTGACGACCGTGCCCGAGGCCGTGCTGATCGCCGGGCACGACGGCGTCGGCTACCTGCGGCTGTCGGCCTTCCGCGAGTTCACCGTCCGCGAACTCGAAGACGCCGTGACCCGCCTCCGCGGCGACGGCTTGCGGGTGCTGATCGTCGATCTCCGCGGCAACCCCGGCGGGCTGTTGCAGGTCGCCGTCGCGGTCGCGCAGAAGTTCCAGCCGCACGGCATCATCGCCACCACGCAGTCGCGCACCCCGGAGTTCGCCGCCCGCGTCTTCTCGTCCGACTCGGGGGCGACCGCGTGGGACGTGCCCCTCGTCGTCCTCATCGACGGCAAGACTATGTCGGCCGCCGAAGTCGTGGCGGCGGCGTGGAAGGAGCAGCAGCGGGCGACCCTCGTCGGCGTGCCGACGTTCGGCAAGGGGGCCGTCCAGTCGGCCCCGCAGAAGTTGCACAAGGGGGCACTGATCGTGACCATTGCCAAGCTCTTCGGCCCGCTCGGCAAGCCGCTCGACGGGGCCGGCGTGACCCCGCACCACGTCGAACCCGACCCGGCCCGGCAACTCGACCTGGCCGTCCTCAAAGCCCTCGAAATGATCGCCCGATGACGCCCGACTTCCCGACTGGTGCCGCGAACACGCTCGTCGCCCTCGCCCTCGCCGAAGACCTCGGCGACGCCGGCGACGTGACCTCGCTGGGCACGATCCCGGCCGACCGCCGGGGCCGCGCGACCTTCGTCGTCCGCACGCCGGGCGTCGTCGCCGGGCTGCCAGTGGTCGCGCTCGTCCTCGCCCAGTTGCACGCGACCGTCACGCTCACGACACACGTGGCCGACGGCACGCACGCCGCGCGCGGCACCCGCCTCGCCACCGTCGAAGGCCCGTTGCGCGCGATCCTCACGGCAGAGCGGACGGCGTTGAACTTCCTTCAGCGTCTGAGTGGCGTCGCCACTTTGACGCGGCGGTACGTCGATGCCGTCGCCGGGCTGCCGGTGGCGCTGCTCGACACGCGCAAGACGACGCCCGGGTGGCGGTTGTTGGAGAAGTACGCCGTGCGGACGGGCGGCGGCACCAACCACCGCGTCGGCCTCTACGACGGTGTGCTCATCAAGGACAACCACCTGGCCGGCTTCCTCGACCCGCGCACGGCGGTGGCCGACGCCATCGCGGCCGTCCGCAGTCACCCGGCGTCGCGGCACCTGCCGATCGAAGTCGAAGTGGACACGCTCCGGCAACTCGACGAGGCCCTGGCCGCGCGGCCGGTGATCGTGCTGCTCGACAACATGACCAACGACCAGTTACGCGCCGCCGTGGCCCGCCGGAACGCCGTCGCGCCCGGGGTCTTGCTCGAAGCCTCCGGCGGCGTCAACTTGACGACCGTGCGCGGCATCGCCGAGACCGGGGTCGAGCGCATCAGTGTCGGCGCGATCACGCACTCGGCGACCGCCCTCGACATCGCCCTCGACTACGACGCATGACGCCCGCCCCCGAACACTGGGCGTTCCCGACCGTCCACCTCGGCCAGCGGGCGTGGGTTTACGAGTCGCTGGAAAGCACCAACGACACGGCCGCGACACTCGGTGCCGACCCGGTCCACGCCGGGCTGGCCGTCGTCGCGCGGCACCAGACGGCCGGCCGGGGGACCTATGGGCGGGTCTGGGAAAGTCGGCCCGAGTCGTCGCTGTTGGTGTCGCTGATTCTGCAACCGCCGTTGCACCTGCGCCGGCCGGTCGTGCTGACCGCCTGGGCCGCGGTGAGCGTGGGGGACGCCGTGCGCGAGTTGACCGGACGCGTGCCGCGCATCAAGTGGCCGAACGACTTGCTCGTCGCGGACCGCAAGGTGTGCGGCATCCTCATCGAGCAGGCGGCGAACGTCGTCGTCGGCATCGGGTTGAACCTGACGCAGACGGCCGACGACTTCCGCGCGGCCGGCCTGTCCGACGCGACCTCGCTGGCGCTGGCCGCTCCGCACGCCGACCCGCGGCCGTTCGCCGACGTTCTGGGCGTGGTCTTGAAGCACCTCGACCACCGCTACGGCCAACTCCTCGGCACCGACGGCGCGGAAGTCGAAGAGGCGTGGCGGACGCGGTCGCACCTGGTCGGCCGGCGGGTGGTCCTGGAAACGTCGGACGGAGTGTCCGTGCCGGGGCACTTGCGGTCGCTGTCGTTCGACGCGGTCGAACTCGACTGCGGCGAGGTCGTGCCGCAAGTGTGGTCGCCGGAGCGGGTGCGCGGGTTGCGCCTGTTGGACGGGCCGCCATGAACTTTCGATGAGAGCCGGGTGGTCGGTTGATGCGCCGCCGGTCGGCCGTATACTTCCCGCACTCGACCCGACCGTTCCTCCGCCCCGAGTGGATTCCGCTATGCGCTTCCGCCTTTTGTCGGTCACCGCGTTGTTGCTCGCCGCGGGCGTCGCCCCGGCCGCCGACTGGCCGCAGTGGCGCGGCCCCAATCGGGACGGCAAGTCGGCCGAAACCGGGCTGCTCAAGGGCTTCCCGGCCGACGGCCCGAAACTGCTCTGGAAGGTCACCGAGGCCGACGTCATCGGCACCGGGTACGGCACCCCGGCCGTAGTCAAAGGCAAGCTGTACATCGTCGGCGCGGACGGCGCGAAGAAGGACGCCGTCGAGGCGGTCGTCTGCCTGAACGCCGCGACCGGTGCCCCGGTCTGGAAGATGCCGCTCGACACGGCCAAGGGCAGTTTCCTCGACGGCTGGGGCGGCGGGCCGCGCTCGACGCCGACCGTCGATGGCGACAACCTGTACGTCCTCGGTTCGACCGGTGACCTCGTCGCCCTGGAAGCCGCGACCGGCAAAATCCTCTGGAAGAAGAACCTCGTCAAGGACTTCGGCGGGGCGATCCCGCAGTGGGGTTACTCCGAGTCGCCGCTGATCGACGGCGACCGGCTGATTTGCACCCCCGGCAAGAAAACCGGCATGATCGCCCTGGACAAAAAGACCGGGGCCACGGTGTGGGCCTGCGAAACCTTGAAAGACGCGGCCGGCTACTCGTCGGTCGTCGTGGCGACCGTCGGCGGCGTCAAGCAGTACGTGCAGCAGACGATGGACCACGCGGTCGGCGTCAACGCGGCCGACGGCAAGTTGCTCTGGTCGGTCGGAGAGATCAAGCGGCGCGTCGCCGTCATCCCGACGCCGGTCGTCGTCGGCAACAACGTCTACTTCACGGCCGGGTACGGGGCCGGCGGCGAACTCGTCACGATCGGCACCGACGGCAAGTCGGCGAAGGTCGCGTCCAAGACCAGTTCCGTCGCCAATCACCACGGCGGCGTGATCGAACTGAACGGCAAACTGTACGGCCACTCGGACAGCAAGAAGTGGTTCTGCTACGACTACCTCGCCGGCGGCGACGACCTGGTCTGGACTAGCGACAAGCTCGACAAGGGGTCGATCACCTACGCCGACGGCCAGTTCTACTGCTACGGCCAGAGCAAGGGGACGCTCGTGACGATCAAGGCGACCGACAAGGGCTGGGAGGA
>JANYHV010000125.1 GCA_025362195.1 Fimbriiglobus sp.
CTGGAGCCGGTCTACTCGCTGTCCCGGAACAAGCTGTACATCGACGACGTGTACGCCGCCGCGTTCGTCAAGCCGGCCGAGTTCCTCGCCGCCGCCGGCCGGCAGATCGATGTCGGCCTGGCGTCGGTCGCCCGGCTCGTGAGTTCGCTACCGGAAATCGCCGCGGCGGTGTTGCGGCCGCTGCAGAACGGCCTCGTCCAGTTTTACGCGCTCGGCATGGTGCTGGGCACGGCGGTCTTCCTGACGGTGCTCGTGCTCCGCTCGACCCGCTGACCCCGTTCCGTTCCTTCCACGCCCGGGCCGAGGCCGACCGACTCATGGACAACGTCAATTTCATTCAGCAAGCGCTGCTCCTCGCCGTCCTCGCGACCCCCCTGGCCGCGGCGCTGCTGACGGCCGCCGTCGGCGCGCGGGTCGCCGGGCTGCTCGCCGCCGCCCACGTCGGCCTGACGGCCCTGCTCATCCTGTTCGCGGTCGGCGCGGTCGGCGCGCGTGGCGAACCGGGGCCGCACCGGGCCGGCCTGCGCGTCTCGGCCGCCCAGACCTTCCGCCCGACCTCCGTCCCCGGCGACCCCGGCGTTCCGGGCCTGACGGACTCGGAGTCGCACGGCACGACCTGGGGGCTGCTCGCGCTCGGGCCGAAGTCGCCGGCCGGCGTGCCCGACCCCGAGGTCCAGTTCTTCGTCGGCGTGGACGGCCTGAACGTCTGGCTCGTCGCCCTGACCAGCGTCATGACCCTCGTCGCCGTGCTGATCTCGGTCGGCCGCGTCACGGACCGGCCGGCCGCGTACTTCGCCTGGCTGTTCGCACTCCAAGCCGCCGTGACCGGGGCGTTCCTGGCGTTCGACATCGTCCTCTTCTACGTCTTCTTCGAGTTGACCCTGGTGCCCGCGTTCTTCCTGATCGGCAACTGGGGGCCGGGCCGCGGCCGGCGGGACGCGGCCAAGCTGTTCTTCCTGTACACGCTGTTCGGGTCGCTGTTCACCCTCGTCGGCCTGATCGGCGTCGTGCTGGCCAACCCGACGCCGCTCCACCCGACCAGTGCGACGCCGAAGGTCAGCTACGGCGTCCTCATCAACCCCGCGGGCCAACTGCAACTGCCCGTCGAAGGCCCGCTGACCTTTTCGATCCCGCACCTGATGAGGAACGCCACGACGTGGGGCCTCGTCCGGGTCGCCCGGTGCGACTTCGCCGAGGGCCGGTTGGCCGACGCGACCGCCCGCCTGGCCGACGCCGAGGCCCGCCTCGCCGCCGGCCCCGCGACCCCCGACCTGGAGTTGCAAGCCGCGACCGCCGCGGCCGCCCGGGTCGTCGCCGCGGACGACTTGCGCGCCGCGACTTCGGACCGCGCCCGCGGCCGCCGGCTGCAAATCTGGCTGTTCCTGCTGCTCATGGCCGGGTTCGCCGTCAAGACGCCGATCCTGCCGTTCCACACCTGGCTGCCGACGACGTACAGCGAAGCCCCGATCGCCGTGACGATGATATTGGCCGCCGTGCTGTCGAAGCTCGGCACCTACGGCATCCTGCGGCTCGTCCTGCCGCTGGTCCCCGACGCGGCGACCGAGTACGGCCTCGAAGTCTTCGGCGTCCTCGGGGCCGTCGGCATCGTTTACGGGGCCTTCTGCGCGTTCGGCCAGCGCGACCTGCGGTTGCTCGCGGCGTACAGCAGCGTCAGCCACCTGGGCCTGCTCGTCATGGCCCTGTTCGCCTTCAACACCGAGGGGCTGGCCGGGGCGTCGCTGCACATGGTCAACCACGGCCTGGCCACCGGGGCGATGTTCGCGCTCCTGGGCTTCCTCGAAGTCCGCCACGGCACCCTGGACATGAGCCGGTACGGCGGGCTGATCGGCCGCTACCCCGGGTTCGCGTTCCTGTTCCTGCTCGTCTGCCTGGCCAACGTCGGCCTGCCGTTCCTCAACAACTTCGTCAGCGAAATGCTCATCCTGGCCGGCCTGTTCGACCCGTCGGTCGTCGTGCCCTACGGGTACGGGCTGGCGGCCGCGGCGGCGTCGGGCATCTTCCTGTCGGCGTGGTACACGTTCACCATGATCCGCCGCGTCCTGTTCGGGCCGACGATCGTGCCCCCCCTCCGCGACGGGGTGGCCCCGGGTTTGGCCCTGCCCGAAGCCCTCGGGTACCTGATCCCGGCCGCCCTGTGCGTCGTCCTGGGGCTGTTCCCGCAGCCGGTCCTCGACACGATCAAGGGGGACACGGCCGCGCTCGCCCAGCAGGCCGACTTCTCCCGCTTCCGCCAGAGGCGCGAGACCAGCACGCGGCTGCACCAACTTGCGTCGCCCCCGGCCCTGGGCACGCTCGCCCCCGACGCCCGCGGCGGCCCGCCCGCCGCGCCTTGACCGGCCGATCTCTGCCGACACCCCACACCCGACACCCGAACTCCAGAGCACGCCCCGTGAAATCGCTGAGCCTCGTGCACCAAGAGTTCCTGACGGCCGCGTACCGGTTCGTGCTGCCCGAGACGGTCCTGCTCGGCACCGCCTGCCTGCTGTTCGTCCTCGCCGTGACGGTCCCCCGCCGGGCGGTCGCCGTCGGCGTCGGCCTGGTCGGCGTCCTCGGCGCGGCGGTCGTGGCGGCCCTGGTCGGCGTCGAGCGGTTCCAACACGTCCTCGGCTGGCAAGAATTGTCGCTGTTCTGGGGCACCGTCGAGGGGACGCCGTACTTCCCCCGCGCCCTGTCGCCGTTCGACCCGACCGGCCCCGCCGCGTTCGTCCGCTGGCTGGTGCTGGCGTCGGCCGCGCTGTTCACGCTGCTCGCCTACGCCGAGGCCCGGGACGACAACGCCTGCGAGTACGTCGCCTGCCTGCTCGTCGCCGCCGCCGGCACGTCGCTCGTCGGCCGGGCCAACGACCTCGTCACGCTGTTCCTGTCGCTCGAACTGCTCTCCATTCCGACCTACGTGCTGCTCTACCTGCCGGCCCGCAGCCGCGAGGGCCAGGAGGCGGCGGTCAAGTACTTCCTGCTCAGCGTCCTGTCGTCCGCCGTCATGCTCTTCGGTTTCAGCTACCTGTACGGCCTGACCGGGACGACCAACCTCGGGGCCATCGTCGATACCCTGAACGACGCGCACAAGATGCAGGTCGGCCCGATGGCCCTCGTCGCCGTCGTCTTGGTGATCGCCGGCCTCGGCTTCCGCCTGACGCTGGTGCCGTTCCACTTCTACGCCCCGGACGTGTACGAGGGCGGGCCGACCGGCGTGATCGCGCAGCTCGCGTTCGCCCCCAAGGTGGCCGGGTTCGTCGCCCTCGCCCGGGTGTTGGGGATGCTCTACCCGCCGCTCGACCAGTTGCCGTTCGACGCCAACGGCACGCTGATCCCGATGACCCTGTGGGTCCTCGCGGCGGTGTCGATGACCTTCGGCAACGCCTTCGCGCTGCTGCAGTCGAACCTCAAGCGGATGCTGGCCTACTCGGGCATCGCCCACGCCGGGTACATGCTCATCGGCTTCGTGGTCGCCTCGACCCTGCCGGACGTGCCGAACGGCCAGGTGCCGAGCCAGATCGGCCTCGACTCGGTGCTGTTCTACCTGGTCGCCTACGGGCTGATGACGGTCGGCGCGTTCGCCGTGCTGGTCCACCTGGCCGGCGGCGACCACCCGGTCGAAACCGTGGACGACCTGGCCGGCCTGGCCAAG
>JANYHV010000126.1 GCA_025362195.1 Fimbriiglobus sp.
CTCCAGTCGCTCACGCTCCTGGCTCGCCGGTCGTTGAATCTCAGGACAACGTTTGACAGCAGCCGCGCGGAGGCGTGACCGGGTGGCAATCGACAACTTGGACGCGATCGACTTCGTCTCGACGGTTCGCGCGACCGGTGAGGTCGTGCTCTTCATCACCGACCACCTGTCCTGGAGGCAGGACGACCACTTGGACATCCTCCAGGCCAAAATCAACCTGTACTTGCAGTCCATCGAAGGCGGTCAGTTGTTGGCGGCCTACCCGAACGCCAAGCCCGGGGTGCCGGTCCGGATCGAAGTCAGGTGCAAGTACCGGCCGTCGGCTGAGGGCTTGCGGTTCCTACGACTCGCGCGTGAGATCATCACGGCGGCGGGATGGGGATTCTCGTGGGAGTCGCCCCAACGGCGGCGCAAGAAAGCCTGAGCAAGCCACCGCGGCTCGACCCAATCGGCACGCACCAACTCCGCCCGGCGAGCCAGGAGCGTGAGCGACTGGAGGTCGAGGCGGTGGCTGGCGTGCCATCCGCGTCCAAGTCATGCGGCAGAGGCAACCGGAGGGTAGGTTCCGTGGGGGCGAGACTTCTCGCAGTCGTAGACGCGGCAAATTGTGGAATGAGTGACAAGGGAAGTCGGATCGAATGAACCCAGGTGCCGTTAGGATCGTGGCTCCTCCGGGTCCACAATCGCTGCTACCAGTCCCGGCGTTAAGATTTCGATGGCGGCGAATTCGGCGAGTTGCCATCGGAGCGAGTCACGTTGCGTCTTGTCGCCCTTGTCGAGATTCGCGATTCCGGCGTGGCCTTCCCAACCGGGCCGGGATTCAAGTAAGCGGTCGCCAGTGGTGGTCACCGTGGTAGCCCGTTCCCAGTGGATGTCCAGCGCGGGGGTGGGTGGAAGCCGATCAACAACGGGTGCAAAAATCCGACGAACCTTGTCCGCCCAAGTCGTACCACCCAAGTTCGGGCCGGGTTCGCCCCGACGAGAGTCCAGGCTTGGGCCACTGACGTCAGGCCCTCAACCTAGACGGACAACCTTGGTACGATTTGCTTCTTGTCCTCCGACGAGAGGTCGAAGAAAGTCGGGAGGGCCTGACCCTTCTCGACTCGCCGCACCATCTCAGGACTTAGGTGGGCAACTTTCGGCTCGTTTGCCATACGGATCAGCCTCACCCTGTCGGGGACTGGTGAGCCATCCAAGCCGGGGACGGGCGGAACCTGAGGCATCAGCGGGAACTCTCGGCGATGCGAGTCAACGCCCGGTCCAATTGCGGCGGAAAACCGTCATCCGCCGTCTCAACGCCCCAAAGTTCACCGGTTGTACTGTTGCGGTAGGTCCAGTGGCACGGACCCTCGGCCGGGATTTCGGCCGATAACTGGTGCGGGCCGACCGACCAATGGTATTCGACCGGCCCCCCTGGAAACGCCGCAACAGCCGGGACCGGGAGCGAGCCGCCGGCGGAAACTTGGGCGACCCACCACACGGTCTTCGCTTTCGTGGCCAGCTTCGGCGACACCACGCCTTCGGCGGCCATCCGCGTCAGATAGCTGATGTGCTCACGCGATCGGATTGCCGCGATGTCCTCGCCGTCACGATGATCGGCGCACAGCTGGATCCGAAAACGTTTGCCCGCAACGCCCACTCGCTGCCACCGCCAGGTCGGCTCGGACCGGCTGCGACGATCACCACGATTCATGGGATTCAGTGCCTCTTCCATACTGAGATGCACAGCTCGACTCATGGGGCACCTTGGGTAGGGAAGTACTGAACGAGTTGGCGCTCCATCAACTGCGGACATAGGGCAAAGAACTGATCGACTGTGGCGCGCGTGAAGTCGACGGGACCCTCCGGATCGGTGCGATTGTCCGGGCTGCGGTGCTTAATCTCTACGCCTACGCTCTCTGGACCTTCGAGGTCTGGTAACCTACCGGCGAACACTTCGCACCTCACCGGGAACAAGTCGGGCAACTCGGCGTTTGTGTCCCCACGGATTTCAAAGTCCCGCGACGCCGCGAAGAAGCCACCGAGGGACTGGGATAACCCGAAGTGGGCTACCAGGGCAGCGGTCGAAGTATGACTGGTCAGCAACCAAGTCGCCTCGAAACTCAGTGACGCCACCGGCGACTTCTGGGCGTCCACGACCGACATGAGCAAGTCAACGGCCCACTGCACTGGTTCGGATGCCCAAGACGGACCCGTACCGACCTCTTGAGAGAACGCCCCTTTAAATGATGCCCAGAATGGCGTAACGTCGAGCAGGCCTCGGCCTCTAATAGCAAGCTGGAGCTGCGGCCCTACAGGGGATGGTGTTGGCATCCGTAGTCCGAGTTCGTCGTCCGTCAGGTCTCCGTAAACTGCCAACAAACGGGACGCAAGCCGGCCGATGGACTTCGTCAGTTGGTAGCCGACCACGACGGCTTCAAAGGTGACCGGAGTGAATTGGTTTGCCTGCAGCACGAGAGCCTCCGTAGTGCGAACCCCGTCTGGACTATATTCCACTCGGTCTGAACAAGCTACGCGGATCGGGAGAACCGTTGCCGCGGACACCCGAACTGGCATGGAGGAGCGAGGCGCGCCGAACCAGACGTAGCAGCCGAGGCGCGCCAAGAGCGTGAGCGACTGGAAGTCGATCTCCAGTCGCTGACGCTCTTGGCTCGCCGGTCGCCGGGTTACTGCACGTCCGGGGTCAGGATTTCCCCGCCCTGGCGGCTGACCAGCGCGGCCAGCATGGCCAGGGTGATGTTGCTCTTGAGCAGGCGGACCGACCCGTCGCCCATGACGATGTGACACCCGGCCGTGTGGAACCCGTACAACTCGTTGTCGCTGGTCCCGTTGACCGCGGCCGGGCCGCTGCCCTGGGTGCCGAGGTTGCCGTCGGCCCCGTTGATGCCGAACCAACTGTCCTGGTCGCCCCACCCGCCGGCCGAGTTGTTGGGGTCGCGGTCCGCGCCCTTTTTGACGCCGCCGGACCCGTACCGGAACGGACGGCCGGCCGCTTCCACGATCAGGCTCGTGTTGCTCAGGCCGTCGGACACGGCGGAGAACGGCGTTTCCCTATTCCCCTCCAACAGCGGCGGGCCTTTGGCGATCGGCAGCAGGCCGATGCTCGCGTCCACCCAACCCCCGCCGCACCCGCTCGGGGCGGCGTAGTCGGTCCGGCCCATGCGAATCTCCGTCACGCCCGAGGGCAGGACGGCGTACTTGCCCGACGGGTTGCCGTACCGGATCGTCGGCTCCAGCGGGGCGCTCGGGCACATGAACGTCTTGATCGGGGTCGTGAACGCCGGGAAGTTCTCGACCGCGTACCCGTCCTTCTTCAGGTCGATCAGGTTGGCCAGGTTGCCCTGCTCGATGTACGGCAGGATGAACGTCAGGCAGAAGTGGTTCGGGGCCTTGAGGTACCCGCCGTCGGTGTACAGCGGCGGCAACTTTTGGTTCGCGCTCTCGTAGTTGTGGAAGGCCAGGCCGATCTGCTTCAGGTTGTTCGAGCAGGTCATCCGGGCGGCCGCCTCGCGGACCTTCTGGACGGCGGGCAGCAACAGGCCGATCAAAATCGCGATGATGGCGATCACGACCAGCAACTCGATCAGGGTGAAGGCCGAGCGAACGGCCGGACGACGCGGGGACATACGCAACTCCAGGGACGAAAGGAAGAAAACGGGGACCGACGGAAGCCGGCCGGGACGCGGCCGGCGGGGAGGGCTACTTGTTGTTCGGGTCTTTGACGGGCGGCTTGGCCGCTTGCGCCGCGGTCAACTTCAAGTCGAACGGGGGCAGGGCCGTCGGGGCGGCCATGACCTTCGCCAGGAGGGTGGCCGTGGCCACTTTGTCGTAGGTGCCGCGGAGCAGGTCGGGCCGGCCGCCGTTGCCGTCCGGGGCCTTGGTCATGTCCGGCCAGACGACGGTGACGACGTAGTCGCCCGGCAGCGCGCCGCCCGTGCCCGGCTGCCAGAGGACTTTGAACGTGCCGTCCTCGGCCGCCGTGGCGAACGGGGTCGGCTCGGTCATGTCGGTCTTGCCCTTGCGGTGCAGGAACAGCAGCGCGGCCGCGGCCGGCTTGCCGTTCACGCTGACCGTGCCGGTGACCGGGGTGAGCTTCGGCCCGTCCGGCGCGCAGCCCGGGGTGAGCAAGGCCGCGGCGAGCAGGCCGACGACGGGGAGCCAACGGACCGACGGAATCATGGGCCAGGCCCTCGGGGTCAAGAACGGGAGTTCGACCCCGCTGACTTACGGCCGGCCGCGCGGCGTGAAGTGAAGAGATGAAGTGTTCGGCGTGCAGGTTCCGGGAGCGCTTCGGCGGGCAGCCCGGCGAGCCAGGAGCGTCAGCGACTGGAGATTCCTCGCGCGTCAAAGTTCACTACCCGCCGTCGAGCCTGTCCAGCGTCGTTAGGCGGCAACGGTTTCGCACGATACAATAGACAGGCGTCGCACCTCTGGAGGCCTGTCACCCCACGATGCGTCAAGTTGTCGTCAAGGATTTGAAGCCCATCCACAGCCGTGCGCACGGCTCGGCCCGGCCGGGGCTGAGGAAACTGTCCGACGCCGAACTGCTGGCCGCCGTTCGCAGCCCGGCTCGGGGTGACTACTTGACCGAAAACACGCGCACCGGGGCGCTGGTCGATGGCAACGGCCGGGCTCACGAACTGCAGCGCCGCATGACCGGCTCGGGCGGCGAGATCACCCCCGATACTCTTGTGCCGGTGGCGGCATACACCCCGGACTTGTCGATGTTCCCCGACCTGGATTGAACCCATGACCACCTCGACCCAGACCGCCGCTGCCATTGCCCACCAACTGCTCTTCGACGCCCTCGTCGAGATGCGGGCCGAGGGGTACGCGCAGCAGAACAAGGTCGTGTTCCACCTCGCCGACCTGTTCCATCACGCCGCGCTGGACCTGAAGGCGGTGACCGAGGGCGAGTTGACTTACGACGACGTTCTCCGCCGGCTGGAAGCCCGGGCGGGGGAGATCGGCTGCGAGCGTTGGCTGGAGTCGGCCCTGACGCGGATCGAGGGCACGAGGGGAGAAACCCCCGCCGAACCCGGCCCGGCCGCCGACTGAGGCGTCGGTTCGTACGGTTCGTCAGATCGACCGAAGCGGTGTCGCTTCTTTCCCGCCGGGTTTTCACCGCCGGGCGTCTCATCTCCAGTCGCGCACGTCTGCTGCACCCATCCCGGCGCGCTTCGCCGCTTCGAGGCCGATGTCGGTGTCCTCGAACACGACGCACGACTCCGGCGGCACGCCCAGCCGGCGGGCTGCTTCCAGGAAGACGTCCGGGTCGGGCTTGTGCCGGGCCGTGTCCTCGGCGCACACGACCGCGTCGAACCAGTCGCCGATGCCGACTTTCGTGAGGGTTTGCAGCACGACGGCGCGGTAGCCGCCGCTGGCGACGGCCATCGGCAGCCGGCCGCGGTACGCCTCGGCCACGGCCACGACCGGGGCGATCGGCGCGACCTCGTGCAGCAGGTCGAGGAACTTCGACTCCTTCTCGCGGACCATGCCGTCGAGGTCGGTCACGGGGACGCCGGTCTCGCCGCTGAGGACGCGGATGATCTGGGCCGTGGGCATGCCGCCGAGTTGGTAGAAGCGCGCGGCCGGGAAGGGGATGCCGTGCGCGGCCAGCATCGCCACCCAGGCGCGGTGGTGGATTGGCATCGTGTCGGCGAGGGTGCCGTCGCAGTCGAAAATCAGCCCGCGCGTCCCGGCCGGCGGGGTCCAGGGCGCGGTCACGATGTCACCGGCTGGCGGGCCGGGTGCAGGTAGACGAAGCTCTTGCCGAGCTTGCCGTTGTAGTTGCCGGCGCTGATGCGCTCCAGCCCCGGCACGTCCATCGACGCGGTGATGGCGGCCTGCGTCGCCGCGGCGATGGTGCTCAGGTCGGGGCCGTCGAGGATGATTTCCTGCACGCTCACGGCCCCCGGCGGCAGGCGGCTTTCGACGCCGGGCTTGCCCTGCAGGGTCGGGCAGAAGTCGGCGTAGGTGCTGGCGATGGCGAACTTGTAACTGCTGCCGGCCTTCGACCCGCTGGCCGCGACCCCGCCGGGGAACGGCAGGATCACCCCGGGCGTCCGCGCCGCCGCTTCGGCCGCGAGGGTCGCGGCGTCGAGCGCGGCGTCGGCCGTGCGGCCGAAGAACCACAGGTTGCCGCCCATCAGCCCGTCCGCCCAGCCGACCCGCCGCTCGACGACGAACTCGCCGGACAGGATCGGCACGACGCGCACGTCCCGGCCGTGGCGCACGTCCTTGAACTGGTGCCCGTCGCCGAAGTACGCCAGCTTGCGGCCGAGCGGGAACCACGTCGGCTCGCCGGCCGCAGTCGCCGTCGGCAGCACGTTGAAGCAGGCCGTCGTCGGGCAGGTGAGCACGTTCTGGCTGACCCGCACGAGCAGCGTCCGCTCCAGTTTTTCGAGGCGGTCCTTCCAGAAGCGCGGCACGTGAAATTGCACCACCGCCCCCGGCCGGCCGTCGGGCGTTTCCCCCGGCGGAACGTACCGGTCCAGCCCGGCCTCGCAGTCGCACAGGATGGTCGAGCTGGCGTTCCCCGTGGCCGCCTGCACGGCCCGGTCCAGCCAGTACCGGTCGCGCGCCGTGACCAGCACGGCGGTGAAGATGCTGCGGAACGCCTCGGCGTAGGTGTCGTCAATGAGGGCGGGCATCGCGCGACCCGGGGGGAGTGGTTGTCGGCGGGTAGTTTACGGCGCGCGGCCGCGGCGCGCCAAGAGTGCCGGCCGGTGTCGCCGAACGACCGGCCGCGTACAGTGGTGTGACCTTTCCTCGCGGGAGACGACTGTGGTCACGACGACGGTGCCGGTCCTCGGCATGCACTGCGGCGCGTGTGCGGCGCGCATCGAAGGCGCGCTCAAGCTCGCGCCGGGGGTGGCGCGGGCGGCGGTCAACTACGCCACCGGCCGGGCGACCGTCGAGTACGACCCGGCCGCGACCGGCCCCGGCCGCCTGGTCGAAGTCGTCCGGGCGGTCGGGTACGACGCCGTGGTGCCGACGGCCGAGGACGCCGGCGGGGGCGAGTCGCGGGTCGAGGCGGCGGCGCGGGACGACGACTTCCAACGGACCCGGTCGAAGTTCTTCGTCGCCGCGGCGCTGACCCTGCCCGTCGCGGTGCTGGCGATGGCCGGGCACCTCGGGCCGACCGTCGCGGACGCCCTCGATTTCCCCGGCCGGGTGTGGGTCGAACTCGCGCTCACGACCCCGGTCCTGTTCTGGTGCGGCCGGGAGTTCTTCACCGGGGCCTGGGCCGCCGCCCGCCACCGCGCCGCGGACATGAACACGCTCGTGGCGCTCGGCACGCTCTCGGCCTACGCCGCCAGCGTCGTCGCCACCGTCGCCCCGACCTGGCTGGCCGTCGGCGGGCACGCCGGCCACGGCGCGGCGGCGGTGTACTACGAGGTCGCCGCGGTCATCGTCACGCTCATCCTGCTCGGCCGGCTGCTCGAAGCGCGGGCGCGGAGCCGCACCGGCGGGGCCGTCCGGGCGCTCGTCGGCCTCGCCCCGAAGACGGCCCGCGTCGAGCGCGGCGGGGTCGAAGTGGACGTGCCGCTCGGCGAAGTCGTCGTCGGCGACATCGTCCGCGTCCGGCCGGGCGAGCGCGTCCCCGTGGACGGCACCGTCCTCGACGGCGCGTCGGCCGTGGACGAGGGCATGGTCACCGGCGAACCGGTCCCCGTGGCGAAGAATCCCGGCGACCCGGTCATCGGCGCGACAGTCAACGGCACCGGCTCGTTCCGCCTGACGGCGACCAAGGTCGGGGCCGATACCGTGTTGCGGCAGATCGTCCGGCTGGTCGAAGAGGCGCAAGGGTCGAAGGCCCCGATCCAGCGGCTCGCCGACCGCGTCGCCGGTGTCTTCGTACCGGTCGTGTTGGGCCTGGCCGTCGTCACCTTCGTCGCCTGGTTCGCCGTGTCCCCGCCCGAGTCCCGGCTGTCGTTCGCGCTGCTCACCTTCGTGTCAGTGCTCATCATCGCCTGCCCGTGTGCGCTCGGCCTGGCGACGCCGACCGCGGTCCTCGTCGGCACCGGCCGGGGGGCGCAGGCCGGGATTCTGATCAAGGGCGGCGAAGCCCTCGAAGCGGCCGGGCGGTTGACGACCGTCGTCCTCGACAAGACCGGGACGGTCACGCAGGGCAAGCCGGCCGTGACCGACGTACTCCCGGCCGGCCTGAGTGCCGACGAGTTGGTCCGCTTCGCCGCGAGTGCCGAGCGCGGGTCGGAACACCCGCTCGCCCGCGCCGTGACCGACGCCGCCCGGAGCCGGGGGCTGACCGTCCCGCCGGCGGAACACTTTCAAGCCGTCGCGGGGCTTGGGCTTTCGGCGACGGTCGAGGGGCACGCGGTCCTCGTCGGCACCGCCCGGCTGTTGACCTCGCGGGGCATCGCCTTCGACGCCAAGGTCGTCGAGACGGCGGCCGGGCGCACGGTCTTGCTCGTCGCCGTGGACGGGAAGTACGCCGGCTTGATCGCCGTCGCCGACCCGGTCAAGCCGACCGCGAAGGCCGCCGTCGCCCGCCTCCGCGCGCTGGGCCTGGACGTGGTCCTGCTGACCGGCGACAACCGGGCGGCGGCCGAGGCGGTCGCCCGCGAAGTCGACATCGACCGGGTCGTCGCCGAGGTGCCGCCCGAGGGCAAGGTCGCCGAGGTCCGCAAGTTGCAAGCCGCCGGCGCGGTCGTGGCGATGGTCGGCGACGGCATCAACGACGCCCCCGCCCTGGCCGCGGCCGACGTCGGCATCGCGATGGGCACCGGGACCGACGTGGCCATCGAGGCGGCCGACATCACCCTGGTCCGCGGCGACCCGGCCGGCGTCGCCACGGCCGTCGAGTTGTCCCGGGCGACGGTGCGGACGATCCGCCAGAACCTAGTCTTCGCGTTCGCGTACAACGTCGTCGGCATCCCGGTCGCGGCCGGCGTGCTGTACCCCCTGACCGGCTGGCTCCTCAGCCCGATGCTGGCGTCGGCGGCAATGGCCCTGTCGTCCGTGAGCGTCGTCGCCAACGCGCTCCGCCTCAACCGGTTCGACGCGACGCGGAGCTGACGGCGGACGCGGTCGCCGCGCCGGTCGCCGGGCGGTGCCAGGTCGCGGCGGGGGGGCGGGTTCCTCGTCCGGGGGGGGTGGGGCGGAGTTCGGCGGCGGCTCGGGCGACGAGGGTCAGCTTCCGCCAGGTCGGGACGAACGCGCGGGGGCCGGTCACGCGGAAACCCCGGCGGGCGACCTCCGCGCCGATCTCGGCGTACACCAGGCCGGCCACGCGCACGGCCAGCCGGCAGCGCGGCGACAGGTACTGCAAGCCGGCGCGGCCGCTCCGGTAGTAGTCGTCGGCCAGGGCGAGGAGGCGGCGGACGGCCGGGGCGAACTCCGCGTCGGTGAACTTCTCGCCGGGCTGCGGCACGCGGGCGAGCCACTCCTCGGGCAGGTACAGCCGGCCGCGGGCCCAGTCCTCGGCCACGTCCCGGGCGATGTTGGTGAGTTGCATCGCCGTGCCCAGGTCGGCGGCGTGCGGCAGGGCCGCGTCGGCCGTCACCCCGAAGGCGTGGCACATCATCAGCCCGACCACCCCGGCCACCCGGTGGCAGTACAGGAGCAAGTCGTCGGTCGTCCGGTAGGTCGTGCCGGCCGCGTCCATTTCAAACCCGGCGAGCATTTCGAGCGGGTAGTCGCGGGGCACCGCGCACTCGTCCGCGAGGAACCGTAACGCCGTCGCCGGGCCGGTCACCGGGCGGCCGGCGTAGACGGCCTCGACCCCGGCGTGCAGGTCGGCGAGGGCGGCCTCGGCGGCGGCCGGACTGGGCGCGTGATCGACGGCGTCGTCGGCGGCGCGGCACCAGGCGTACAGCGCCTCGGCCCGCTTCCGCTCCGTCGGCGGCAACAACCGGGACGCCAGCGCGAAGCTCTTCGAGTGCCGGCGGATGACTTCGCGGTTCGTCATAGCACGAAGTCCTTCTCGACGACGGACACCGTCGCCTTGGCCGAGTTGACGACGCCGGGGACGCCCGCGCCGGGGTGCGTGCCGGCCCCGACCAGGTACAGCCCGGGGATGCGCGCGTCGCGGTTGTGCGGCCGGAAGTACGCGCTCTGGGTGAGCAGCGGGGCGACCGAGAACGCCGACCCGTGGTGCGCGCCCAACTCCGTCTCGAAGTCGGCCGGGGTAAACACGCGGCGGGTGACGATCGACGCCCGCAAGCCCGGCAGGTGGGCTTCGAGGGCTTCGAGGATGCGGTCGGCGTACTTCGGCCCGGCCGTCGCCCAGTCGATGGCCGCCGTTCCCAGGTGCGGCACCGGGCTGAGCACGTAGAACGCCTCCCCGCCCGGCGGCGCGAGCGACGGGTCGGTCACCGTCGGCGCGTGCAGGTACAGGCTGAAGTCGTCGGCCAGCACGCCCGCCCCGAAGATGTCGTCGAGCAGGCCCTTGTACCGCGGCCCGAACAGGATCGTGTGGTGCGCCAACTCGGGGTAGCGGCGGGTCGTGCCGAAGTAGATCACGACCAGCGACATCGACCACGTCATGCGCGCGACCTTGCGGGCCATCCGCGCGGCCCGCGGCTCCTGCCGGTACAGCTTGGCGTAGGTGTGGTGGACGTCGGCGTTCGACACGACCAGGTCGAAGTCGTCCCGCCCGGCGTCGGTCGTGACCGTGTGTTTCGGGCGCGGGCCGGGGCCGACGTCGATCCGCCGGACGGGGCTGCTCAGCCGCACATCGCCGCCGATCTCCGTGAACAGTTTGACGAGGCCGCGGATCAACGCCCCGGTGCCGCCGCGCGGGAACCAGACGCCCCACTGGCGCTCGAGGTGGTGGATGAGCGTGTAAATCGCGCTCGTCCGGTACGGGTGCCCGCCGACCAGCAGCGGGTGAAAACTCAGGGCTTGCCGCAGGTGTTCGTTCTTGACGTACCGGCTGACGGTGCCGTAGACACTGCGGTCGGCCCGGAGCGCGGCGAGGTCGGGGGCGACGCGGAGCATGTCCGAGAAGCGGAGGAACGGGACCGCCCCGAGTTCGTCGTACCCCTTGGCGTAGACCTTCTTCGTGTACGCGTAGAAGCGGCGGTAACCCTCCAGGTCGTCGGGGGCGACGCGGCGGATCTCGGCCTCCAGTTTCGCCGCGTCGCCGCTGTAGTCGAACGTCTCGCCGTCCGGCCAGACGAGCCGGTAGAACGGCGTCACCGGCAGCAGTTCGACGTAATCACTCATGCGGCGGCCGGCGGCGGCGAACAGCTCTTCGAGGCACTGCGGCGCGGTAATGACCGTCGGCCCGGCGTCGAACGTGAACCCCTGGTCCTCGTAGACGTAGGCCCGCCCGCCCGGCTTGTCGCGGGCCTCGAACAGCGTGACCCGGACGCCGCGGGCCTGCAACCGGATGGCGGCCGCCAGCCCGCCGAACCCACTGCCGACGACGGCCGCTTTCAACTCACCCACGCGACGCGCTCCCCCCGGACGACGGCCTCATGCGGAGCATCATGACCGACGCGACCAGGGCCACGATCAAGAAGGTCAGCACGCCCAACTCGATCATCAGGAACCTGAACGTCTCCTCGACCTGGTTCCGCTTCTCGGCCAGCTCGGCGGTGATGACGAGGACCCGCCGGACGCCGGCGATCAGGCCGATGAGCAGGAACGGCTCGGGCGCGAGGGTGTGTTCGCGGAACGACACCTGGACGGTGTACAAGATTTCGACGACGAGGAGGATGAGGAGTAATTGTTCGATCAATTCGACCACCGCGCGGCCGTCGAACGACCGGCCCGCGAGGCCCTGGACGAAGGAGACGCCGGCCGCCCCCAACAGGTACAGCGCGCACCCGGCGAGGAGCACGCCGAGGCCGACGAAGATCACGTCCTCGACGAGCCGGAAGACGCGGGTGATGACCCGCCGGGTGCGGTCGTCCACGAGCGGTTCGGTCGTCGGCATTTGGGTCGTCGTCATGCGCGGCTTTCGGGAATCGGGTTATGCGTACTTCCGCTCCAGGCGGGCGATTTCGGCGCGGACGGCGTCGAGCGCGGGGCCGGCCGGGGCGACGGCGGCCAGGTCGGCGACGGCGGCGGCCAGCCACTCGCGGACCGGCCCGGCGGGGTCCGGGCCGAGGGCGGCGAGCAGGTCGCGGGCCAGGGCCGCCGCGTCCCCGTGGCCGTCGGTCAACTTCCCCCCGCGGGCTTGCAGGGCGTCGAACGCCCCGGCCGGCATTCGCGCGGCCGCCCAGACCCACGGCCACGTCACCCGCCCGTGGACGAGGTCTTCGGGGTGCTTCAACGGCCCGGCCGCGCCGGTCAACTCGGACAGGTCGTTCTGCATCTGCAACCCCACCCCGAGCCGCACGCCGAAGGCCGCGGCCGCGTTGACGGTCGCCCCGTCGGCCCCCGCGGCGGCGGCCCCGAGTTCGGCCGCGAGGCCCATCAGCCCGCCCGTCTTCCGCTCGCTCACGGCCAGCGCGACCGCCCGCAGGTCGTCCGGGTGCAACTCGCCGACGCGGGCCGTCAGGTCGAGCGCCTGGCCCTCGTGGCACTGCCGGACGGCGGCGGCCACGGCCCGGTGCAGCCGCAACTCGACGGCCGGTGACAGGCCGATGTCACCGAGCAGCGTCAGCGGCCAGAAGTACAGCCAGTTGCCGGCGTTCAACGCGACCGGCAGGCCGACGAGCCGGTGCAATGCGGCCCGGCCGCGGCGCTGCACGCTCTCGTCCTCAATGTCGTCCACGATCAGCGACCCGGCGTGCAGCAACTCGACGACCAGCGGCAACTCGGCCGGCGGCTCGTCGGGCCGCCCGGCCAGGTGCCAGGCGAGGGTCACCAGGCGGCCGCGGAAGCGCTTGCCCGGGCGGGCCAGGAACTCGCGGACCGGGCCGGCCAGCGACTTCACCCAGACCCGCCGGGGCACGCCCGGCGGCGGCACGGCGACGCGGTCGAGCAGCGCGGTCAACGGGTCGGGCGCGGTCCGCGGGGGGACGGTCAGCGTCGAACGGGCGGGCACGGCAGCACCTCCGGGCGGGAGAACAGGCGGACCGGGTCGAGTGGCGGCGGCCGGCCGACGAGCAACCGGGCGGCGTCGGCGGCGGTAAATTCGAGCGCGTAAAAGCGGGCCAGGGTCGCGTCCGGGAGCGTCCGGTACAGCCGGCGGAACAGCCGCCAGCGGTCGGCCGGGCGGACGGCGCGGAATAGCAGGCGGTTCAAGAACCGGGCGAACCGCAACCGCCAGTTCAAGCGGCCGGCCAGTGCGGCGGCGGCCCCGGTCGCCCGGTCCGGCGGCACGGCGGCGACGGCCAGGGCGAGCCGCAGCGCGGCCGGGAACGAGTACCCGGTCGCCGGGTGGAACCAGCCCCCCGCCGTTCCGGCCCGCAACGGCGTTTCGGCCGCGGGCGTCGGACCGGACCACGGCATCGGCAGCGCCCCGGACTCCTCGCGGACGATCCGCCAGTCCCGTGCCCCGGCGGCCGTCAGGTACGCCGCGACCCGCCGGCGGAGTCGGTCGGCGGGGACGGCCGGCGTGTCGGCGAAGTAGGTGTCTTCGACGAGCAGCCGCGCCGGGCCGAGGGGCAGCACGTACACGAAGCGGTAGCCGTCGTCTTGCGGGACGGTCGCGTCCATGACCGTCGGCAGCGCGTCCGGCCACGGGGCGGCGAGTTCGACTTCGAGGCCCAAAAAGGTCTGCCAGCCGCACGCTTCGGTCGTCGGACCGGCCCCGCGGGCGTCGATGACGCACCGCCCGGTCAGCACTTCGCCCGTCGCCAGCGTGACCTCGGTCCCGGTCACCGACACCGCTTCGACGCCGAGCCGCAGGGCGTGACCGTCGCCGGCCAGGGCGGCACGAACCACCGCGTCGAAGCGGTCGGCGAGGATCGAGTGGTACGCCGTGCGGACGACGCGGGTGTGCCCCGGGAAGCGGACGCGGTAGGCCGGCCAACTCGCGCCGACCAGCGGGGCGACGACCGGCCACGCCCCGGCCGGCACGTCGGCTTCGTGGAACGACCAGGTGTGGTTGCCGCCGAGTTTGTCGGCCCGCTCGACGACGGCGATGGTGGCCGCCGGTTGCCGGTGCCGCAGGGCCAGTACGAGCAGCCCGGCTTGCAGTCCGCCGCCGGCGATGACGTAGTCAAATGCCACCCGTCACCTCACGATCTTCGGCGGAGAACGGGTCGGCACCCGACCGGGCGGCGACCGCGTGCAAGAGAATGTGCGGCACGGCGACCGCGCTCAACCCGAGGAACACGGCCTGGACGACGACCGGCCCGACCTCCCGGCCGGCGCTCAAAAACCACGCCCCGCCGGCGGCCATCAAGGCGGCCAGGAGGGCCAGCGGGGCGGCGGCGATGACCACCCGCTTGAACCCCCGCACCGGGTCGAGCGGCTCGGCCCGCGCCGCCAACCGGCCCAGTTCGCGCAGGGAATGCCAGCCGCAAAAGCAGACGGCGAACCCGACCAGCACCGGGGCGACCGCCAACATCCCGGCCGTCGCCGCGAGGCGCAGGCCGTCGAGTACACCATCCCGGTCGCCGCGGCGGGCCGAAGTCCCGATGCCGACGGCCCAGACGACGGCGGCGAACCCGGCGACGGCGAACAGCCCGGGGCGAAGGGCGGCGAGGCTTAGCGTGAGATCGATCCCGGCCGGCGTGACCCAGCCGAGGAGCGTCGCCGTCTCGGCCGGCCGGGCCAACAGTGGGAGCCAGATCGGCATTCCGCCGTACAACGTCGCCCGCCACCGCGGGCCGGACTCGGTGTCGCCGAAGTGGGCCGCGGACAGCGTCAGGAACAACGCGATCGTGCAAAGCGGGGCGACGGACCAGCCCGCCAGCACCGACGCCCCCACCGACAAGTACGCACTCAGGAACGGCACCGGCCAGGCCGGCCCGAACCGCGGTCGGAACAGCGCCCGGCCGACGCGGTGGTCGAGTCCGCCGTGCGGCAACCCGACCACGACGACCGCGGCGGCCAAGCCCACGGCGAGGACAGCTGCGGGAACGGGCGGGCCGATCGCCGCCCCCAACCCGACGGCGACGGCGACTTCCGCGACGGCGAGGGCGTGGGCTTCGGACCTCGTCAGAGTCTTGAAAGTTGGCAAAATTGACCCGACGGAGTTCACGGACATCGCTGGGACCTCCGCCGGGAGGGGTTGACGGGTTAGGCGCTCACGAGGGCGGCGCGCTCTTGCTCGGCCCGCTCGCTCGGCGTCATCGCTTCGGTCTTGCGGACGGCGATCAGGTAGATCAGCACGCCGAAGCCGGCCTTGGCGGTGATGTCCGCGAAGGCGTACCCGACCTGAATGCCGACGACGGCCAGGCCGCTGCGCTCGCCGACGATGCCGGGGACGGCACCGGGCAGCGAGTCGCCGTAGATGGCGTACGCGATCGGGTAGAAGGCCCACGTGATCAGGAGCACGAGGCGGGCGGCCGAGATCAGCCCGCGGGCCTCGACCGGCTGGCTGTCGAGCGACGCGGTGAGTTCGACCCACAGCACGTAGAGGATGTAGAAGAACGGCACGCTGCTCGCGACGCCCCAGATGACGCGGGTCATCCAGACGTCGGAGATTTCGCCGGGGTACCCGAGGCCGATCATCAGCGCCGCGGCGACGACGAGCTTGACCATCAGCGGGCGGGCGACGGCCTTCGACAGGGCCAGCACGGCGACCAGCTCGACCATGAGCAGGGGCACGGTCAAGATCCAGTCGGCGTAGCGGTAGAAGTCGTTGAACGCCTTGCCACTCCCGGTGTAGCTGCCCGCGGCCCCGCCGGTGCCGTCGGCGAACGCGTACGCGCCCTGCCAGCTCTGGCGGATCATGAAGTAGTGGTAGGCGGCGATGAACACCACGATCCCGGACACGAGCAGGGCGGGCCGGAACTTCGGCGCGACCTGGCTGCGGGACATGAAGAAGAACAGGCCGGACGCGGCCATCGTGGCGACAGTCATCGAGAAGATGTTGTCCACCAGGTTGTACTGGAACGGGACCAGTGTCGGAATAGCTCCAAGCAAACTCATCGCGACTCTCCGGGGAAAGGGGAACGTGGGGTCAAGAACGAGCGTCGGTGCGCGACGATTCGACGGGGTTTCACCGGAGAGTTCGTCGCCCGGGGGTCGTCGATTCTGGCCCGCAGAGTCGTCGCGGCGCACGAGACGCGGCGCGGCAAATTGCGGAAGGAACTGCGCCGGGGGGGACGGCCCGCCCGTGCGAAAGTCGCCTGAAACGCGGCACCCGTTGCACTCGTTACACTACTACGCGCGGCGGCCGGCCGACTTCCAGGCGCGGCACGAGAAATCTGCGTAATTTCCCCAAAGTCTCGGCGAAACGGTGCGGGCGCGCCCCCGACGCCCGGGTTCGCGCAAGTCCTTCGCGTGTTCGACGACGGGGGCGAGTGCGGCCGACGCGCCGGCGGGCGGCGGGTCGGGGCGGGCTGCGAAGTGCGATTACTTTTTGCCGGTCAGGGCGATGTCGTAGGTCGTGACGCCGGACGTGCCGATGGTGATTTTCAGCCCGCTCGACTCGGGGTTGCGGTACGCCTCGGGGACCGGGACGACGGACGTGACGCCCTCGGGCAACTTGGGGTAGTCGCCGCCGCCCTTGGCCGCCTTGGCGACGCCGGCCGCGTTCGCCTTCGCCTTCGGATTCGGCCCGGACAGCTTGAAGGCGACCTCGGCCAGTTTCGTGTCCACGCCGACCAGGGCTTGCCCGGCCGGGACGATGTCGGAGGTGTACTCGCCGTTGACGATCTGCACGGCCTCGGTGAACGTGCCACTCGGGGCCACGACCAGGAAGGTGACCAGACCGGCGGGGAGCGGTTCCCCGTTCAGCGTCACCTTGCCCCGGACGGTCACGCGCGGCGGGCCGCCGTCGCCCCCGCACCCCGCGGCCGCGCA
This sequence comes from Fimbriiglobus sp., assembly GCA_025362195.1. Taxonomy (GTDB): domain Bacteria; phylum Planctomycetota; class Planctomycetia; order Gemmatales; family Gemmataceae; genus Fimbriiglobus. The sequence continues at coordinate 16,840 of JANYHV010000126.1, forward strand.
GGTCATGGCCGCCAGCGAACAGAACCAGAAGACGCGTCGCGTCATGGAGTCACCCGAGGGGAGGAAGAATGGGGGCAACGGCGGGGCGGGTGGGTACCCCC
>JANYHV010000137.1 GCA_025362195.1 Fimbriiglobus sp.
CGCGACCGCACGCACCGGCGGCCGCGCCGTAGGATAATCGACTTGCCCGCTCCGGCCCCCGGTGGCGCGGCCGCCCTACGTGGTCGAAGGAAGGACCTTTCATGCCGGAATGGCTGCGCCTCGCCGTCAACAGTGACGACCGCCTTGCCCTCGACCGCTCGACCCTCGCTAGCGCGTCGGGCTAACCCGAGTCGCCTGCGGCGGAGCCGGAAACCTCGTCCAAGCCCGTGCCCGTGGCGTTCGACGGGATGAACAATGCGCGAACTTGATGTCCGCATTAGTGGGGGGCGAGCTTGGCGGCGTCGAGTTGGTCGCGGAAGACGGCCCGGACGGCGGCCGTCACGCGGGTCAACTCGTCGAGGAACGCCGCCGTCGTCGGGAAGCCCATGCGGCCGGCCAACTTGGCCCGGTCCCCCGCACCCTCGGGCACCTCGTTGGTCGCGCGGTCGGTCACGACCCGGACGCGCAACTCGACCGACCGCAGGAACAGGTAACTCGCCCGCAGCAGGGCGACGGTCGGGGCGGGGATCAGCCCGGCGGCGGCGATCGCGTCGAGGGCGGCGGGGATGTTCGCCTCCAGGATGGCCGGGAAGTCGCGACCACTTTTCAACTGGTGCAGTTGGACCAGGAACTCGATATCGACGAGTCCGCCGGGGCTGCGCTTGACGTTGCGGACCGCCGCGGCCGGCTCCATCTTCTCGCGCATGGTGCGGATCTCGTCGGCACAGGCCGGGCACCACGCCCGGGCCGTGACGGCGTCCCGCACGGCGGCCAGGACCGCGTCGCCGAACGCCCCGCCGCCGCGGACGACGCGGCCCCGCGTGAGGGCCTGCCGCTCCCACAACCGGCAGACGCCGGCGGCGTCGGTGTACCGGCGGAACTCGGCCATCGGCACGACCAGGCTGCCGCCCTGGCCGGTCGGCCGCAACCGCATGTCGATCTGGTACAGCCGGCCGAGCGGCCCCGGCTCGCCCAAAACGCGGATGCCCCGCTGGGCCAACTGCGTGAAGAACTGGAAGTTCGTCGTCGGCTTGTCGCCGTGCGTGGTGCCGTCGGCCTCGTACAGGATGAGCAGGTCGAGGTCGCTGTGGTAGCCGATCTCCCGGCCGCCGAGTTTGCCCAGGGCGACCACCGCGTAGGCGCACGGGGTGCCGGCGGGCGTGTGCGGGGTGCCGTGCTTGGCGACCAGGTGCGCCTCGGCCGAGTCGAACACGCCGTTCAAGAGCGTCGTGGCGATGTCGCTGATCGCCGCCGTCGTCTCGCGCAGGTCGTCCTTGCCGAGTACGTCCCGGACGCCGACGCGGAGGAGTTCCTTGTCCTGGAAGCTGTGCAAAATGGGGTCGAGGTCGTTGGCCCCGCGCAGCAGTTCCGCGAGTTCGGCCCGCAACTCGTCGGGCGTCCGCCGCTGGTCGAGGGCGAGCGTGTCGAGCAGTTCGTCGATCATGCCCGGGTTGTTGACGAGGATGGCGCACAGGTACGGGCTGGTCGAGCAAATATCGACGTACAGCTTCAGGCTCGCCGGGGCGAAGCTGAACAGCTCGTACAGCACCGCCTTGCCGCCCAAACTGGCCGTCACCCGCTGCAAGTTGCCCAGCGTCGAGTCGGGGTCGGGGGTCGCGGCGAGTGCCCGCAGCAGGGCCGGGGCAATGCTCGCCAGGAAGTGCCGGCAGCGGCGGTGCGACAGGTACGGCACCTCCTCTTGCGCGAGCTTCGCCAGGTTCTGGTACGCCCCCGGCACGTCCCGGAAGGGGTACCGGCCGAGGACCGCGCGGACCGTCGCCTCGTCGGGGTCTTGCACCAGAATCAGGTCGCTCTCCGGCTCGGCCTCGCCCTGCGCGTCCGTGAAGGTCTGGTGCAACAGGTGGTTCAGGATGGCCCGATCGACGCGGGTCTTGTCGTGGAAGTCCTTCAAGAACTGGTCGAGCGGCTCGACGAGCAGCCGCCGGGTGTCGAGCGGGGTGCCGTACCCTTCGTCCAGGGGCGAACGGCGTTGCGCCGCCAGGGCCGTGGTCTCGCGGGCCGCCTCGACCGGCTCGGCGCGCTCGGTTTCGGCGTAGCCCATGCGGCGGGCGAGCTTCGTCAACTCCTCGGTCGCGGTCGGCAGCTTGTGCGTCTGCCAGTCGAATAGGAGTTGCAGGCGGTGCTCGGTCTTGCGCAAGAAGCGGTAGGCGTCGGCCAGCGTGTACGTCTCGTGGCCGGTCAAACAGCCCGCGATTTCCAGGGCTTCCAGCGCGAGCAGCGTGTTCCGCTGGCGGACCGCCGGCAGGTCGCCGCCGTTCAGGAGTTGCAAGAACTGGACGGTGTACTCGATGTCCCGGATGCCGCCGCGGCCGGTCTTCACGTCCAGGTCGTCGGCCCCGGACTGCGTCGAGCGGGCCTCCATGCGGCGCTTCAACGCCTTGACCTCGTTGATCTCCGAGAAGCTGAAGTACTTGCGGTAGACGAACGGCTCGATGGCGGTGAGGAACTCGCGGCCGAGGGCCGGGTCGCCGCCGACGTGCCGCAGTTTGATGAGCGCCTGCCGCTCCCAGGTGCGGCCGCGCACGTCGTAGTACGACAGCGTCCCGGCGACGGAGCGGGCCAGCGGGCCGCGCTGGCCGTCGGGCCGGAGGCGCAGATCGACGCGGTAGGCGAAGCCGCGGTCGGTGTGGCTCGACAGCAGCCGGGTGACCTCGCCGACGACGCGCGCGAAGTAGTCCGCGTTGGCGACCGAGGCGTGCTTGCTGTTCGTCCGGCCGTCGCGGTCGTACAGGAACATCAGGTCGATGTCGCTGGAGTAGTTCAACTCGTCGCCGCCGAGTTTGCCGAAGGCGAACGCCGTCAGCCGGGCCGGCTCATCCCCGTTCGCCATCGGCCGGCCGTACTTCTTGCTCACCGTCCGCGCCGCGACCTGCATCGCCACTTCGATCGAGGCGTCGGCGCTGCGGGCCAGGTCGCGGGTGATCTCTTCGAGCGGCCGCCCGCGGAGTACGTCGTTGACGCCGATGCGCAGCATCTGCAAGTGCCGGAAGCGGCGGAAGGCGCGGAGCACGGCCGGGTCGTCGAACGCCCCGTCCACGTCCGCCCGGAGCCGCGCCGTCAACTCGGCCGTCGAGGCGCTCAGGGCCGCCGGGGCGCGGACGAGGTCGAACGCCTCGGGGTAGGTCGTGAGCGTGTCGGCGAAGAACTGCGACACGCCGAGCAGTTGCAGCAGCCCTTCCAACCCCCGGCCGCGGGCGTCGAGCAGCGCCGGCAGGCGCAGGCCGGCGGCCGGCTGGGCGAGCAGGCGTTCGAGGTTGTTCAACGCCAGGTCGGCGTCCGGCGACGCGGCCAACCCCCGGCCCAACGCCTCTTCGAGCGCGGGGTAGAGCGG
>JANYHV010000143.1 GCA_025362195.1 Fimbriiglobus sp.
GCCCGCCACGATTATTTTCTGGCGGGCCGCGCCGGCCGTTCCGACTCCTCCGAGTGCCCGGGCATTTCGTGCCGATCCCCCATTCGATTCCCCCGACCGCAGGAGACCTCCGATGAGCCGCTTCCACCGCCCGAAGACGACCGTCCGCTTCCGCCCGACCCTCGACCGGTGCGAGGACCGGACCACCCCGACCGTCGGCTTCACCAGTGTCCCGGCCAACGCGGTCGCCGTCGCCCCGGACGCCGGCGGCATCCCCGTCGTCCACGTCGTCGATCCGACCACCGGGGCCGACATCGACACCATCACCGCCTACGAGGACTCGTTCCGGGGCGGCGTCCACGTCGCGCTCGGCGACGTGACCGGCGACGGCGTCCGGGACATCGTGTTGTCCACGGGGACCGGCGGCGGGCCGCGGGTCCGGGTCATCGACGGCAAGACCGGCGACACCTTGTCCGACACCTTCGTGTACGAGCCGACGTTCACCGGCGGGGTGTCCGTGGCGGTCGGCGACGTGAACGGCGACGGCCGGGGCGACATCGTCACCGGCACCGGGGTCGGCGGCGGCCCCCGGGTCCGCGTGCTGGACGGCAAGACCCTCGGGGCCACCGTGCTGAAAGACTACTTCGCTTACGAAGGTTCGTTCCGGGGCGGCGTACAGGTCGCGGCCGGGGACGTGAACGGCGACGGGGCGGCCGACGTGATCGCCGGTACCGGGGTCGGCGGCGGCCCCCGCGTAGTCGCGTTCAACGGCCGGGACGACAAAGTCCTCGCCAACTTCTTCGCCTTCGAGGACTCGTTCCGCGGCGGCGTGCAAGTCTCGTCCGGCGACGTGGACGGCGACGGCAGGGCCGACATCCTCGTCGGCTCCGGCGTCGGCGGCGGGCCGGTCGTCAAGGCGGTCAGCGGGGCCGACGGTAAGGTGCTCGCCCAGTACCTCAGCGACGACCCCGGCTTCCGCGGCGGCGTCCGGGTGGACAGCGTCGATGTGAACGGCGACGGCCGCGCCGACCTGGTCGCCCGCACCCGCCACGGCAACGACGACACCGTCCGCGTGTTCGACAGCAAGTCCGGCGGCCCCGCCCGGACCGTCACCCGCCGGGTGGACGACAACCCCAGCGCCGAGGACACGGCCGAACACTCGGCCGCCCCGGCCGCCCCCGTGGCCCCGCCGGTCGCCCCCGCCGCCCCGAGCGGGTCGAACAGCGGCAACTCGAACAGCGGCGGCTCGACCGCAACGGAGACCCGCGTCGAAGGGGCCGCGACGGCCGTCGATCCCGCGGCCGGCACCGTCACCGTGCGGACTCAAACGGGCGCGGCGGTGACGGTGAAGTCCGGCACCAAGACGAAGGTCGAGCGGAACGGCAAGGACGCGACCCTGGCGGCGTTCAAAGTCGGCGACAAGGTCGAAGCCCGCGTCGGGGCCGACGGCATCGCCACGAAGCTCGAAGCCACCGGCGCGTAATCCGGGTGCGCGTTCCGACTTCAACCTGCCGGGCGTTCGCCGAACGTCCGGCAGCGTCGTTGGGACTTTCTCGCCGGACGAAGTTTCGACGGCCGCGGAATTTTGGCGGGCCGCGACCGCCGTTGCGACTTCTCCTGCTGTCGGGCCGCCGTCCGTTGGAACCTCTTCTGGGAGTCGATGATGAAGTTTTCTTGGCTGCAAGCCCTACCCGGTCGCGGGTCGAAGTCGCCGGCGGCCCCCCGCCGCACGGTGCGACTCTCCTTCGACTTGACGCCGCTGGAAGACCGCACCGTGCCGACGTTCCTGGCCGCGTCGAGCTACGCCGTCGGCTTCAACCCCCACGGCACGGTGAGCGGTGACTTCAACGCCGACGGCAAGCTCGACCTCGCCGTCGTTAATACCGCCGCCGTGAGCGTCTTACTCGGCACCGGCACCGGCGGCTTCTTGCCGAAGATCGACTCGCCCGCCGGGCCGTCCGCGTTCGACGCCACCGCGGGCGACTTCAACGCCGACGGCAAGCTCGACCTCGCCGTCGTCGGCGGGGGGCTTGTCAACCTGCTGATGGGGAGCGGCGACGGCACCTTCACCGCCCCCGTGACCTACGCCGTCGGCCTGGGCGCGCACTCGATCAAGGCGGGCGACTTCAACAACGACGGCAAGCTCGACCTCGCCACCATGAACTCCGGCACCGCGACCGTCCTGTTGGGCAACGGCAACGGCACCTTCGGCCCGCGCCTCGACGCCCCGATCACCGGGTCGTCCACCAGCACGGTCGTGGCCGACTTCAACCGCGACGGCAACCTCGACCTGGCCACCTCGAACACGAACAGCCTGGGCACGGTGACCATCCTGCGCGGCCGCGGCGACGGCACGTTCGACCCGGCCGCCAGCTACTACGCCTACTCCGCGCCGGTCGATCTGGAGACCGGCGACTTCAACGGCGACGGCTACCCCGACCTGGCCGCCCCGAACTCTTACGCCGCCGACGCGATGAGCGTGCTGCTCAACAACGGCGACGGCACCTTCGCCCCGCCGCGGACCTACGCCATCCCGTACTCCGCCTTCGACATCGAGGTCGCCGACTTCAACGGGGACGGCGTCCCGGACCTCGCCGAGCACGGCGGCGTCGGCTACGAAGTGCAACTCGGCAAGGGCGACGGCTCCTTCTACCCGACCGTCCTCGCGGCCGCGCCCTACGGCCCGAGCCAGATGGGCGCGGTCGGCGACTTCAACGGCGACGGGTCGGCCGACATCGCCGCCCCGACCAACGTCGGGACCGTCTCGGTCCTCATGAACGCGGCCGACGACCGCGCTAACGTCGCCGGGGCCGTCGGCTTCC
>JANYHV010000222.1 GCA_025362195.1 Fimbriiglobus sp.
TCGTCGGGGCGTCCGACCTGGCCGCGCCGGCCGTCGTCGGGTCGGCCGCGCTCGGCCTGACGTTCCGGCTCGCCCCCGGCCCGGCCCGCCCGCTCATCGCCGTCGCCCACCCGGCCACCGGCCGCGCCTGGACCGTGTGACGACCGACCGTTGCGGAAGCCGTTTCACTTCTTCGCCCAGTCGAGCAGCAGGCGGGCGGCGTGGCCGCCGGCGGTTTGGAGTTGCCGCCAGACGCGCTTGGCCTTGTCCGCGTCGGCCTCGGTGTACAGCGCGCGGAGCAGGCTGACGCCGCGGGCTTCGCCGACGCGGGCCAGGATCGCGGCCAGCAACTCGTCCTGCACCCCGGTCACTTTCCCGGCCGAGGCGCACACCGGCACGACCGTCTCGACCCCCTTGCCGAAGAGTTCGCCGGCGGCACTGACCGCGTCGCGGACGTTCACCTCCTTCGGCCGGGTGCCGGCGGCGAAGTCGTAGGGCGGTGCCCACTCCATCGCCGGGGAGATCAGGTCGATGTGCGTCAGGACGCCGACCAGCGGCGGCGGCTTCAAGTTGGGCACGGCGGCCATCGCCTTCAACAGCCGGTCGAGGAACTCGGTCTCGGGGGCGCGGGCGGCACTGCGGGCGGGGACGACGAGCAGCAGCACGTCGGCTTCCTTCGCCGCCAGGAGCGCGGTCTGCACGTCGTCCTCGGTCGGGCCGGCCAGGCCGAAGCCGGCGGAATCGACGATCGTGAACGCCGGCAGTCCCGGGCGGCGGAGCGTGTACCGGACCAGCCCGGCGGTCAACGGCAGCACGTCGGTCGCGGCCCGTTGTTCGCCGAGCAGCGCGTTCGCCAGGCTCGACTTGCCGGCCTTCACGGGGCCGACGATGGCGACGGTCAGCGGCAACGGCTCGACGACCGGGTCGGCCCCGGCGGGGGCGTCGGCGACGACGGCCGGGTCGGCGGCCGTGCGGGTGAGTTCGAGGTACCGCTTGGCCCCGACGCGGAGCCGGCCGCTGTTCAACTCGATCAGGTACCGGCCGACTTCGCGCAGGTAAACGGCCTGGAACCACTGCAACACGTTGGCCTTCACGCCGTCCTGGGCCGGCCCCATCATGCCCTTGGTGTACGCGATTTGCGCCGCCGTCTTGATCGGGTTGAAGACCAGGGACGCGGCCCAGTAGACGTTCCGCAGGCGGGGGTACCAGGTCGTCGCGGAATCGACGACGTTGTACAGCCGCTGCACGTCGCCCAGGGTGAACAGGTGGCTGCCGGGGACGCCCTCGCGGACGAGCTTGGTCAGGTCGTGGGTGACGAGTTCCCCGCACGCGAGGACTTCGGGCATCGTCAGGTGGGCGAACGGATCGGCCTGGCCGGGCCGGTAGACGCGGGCCACGGCCACGGCCAGTTCTTGCGTCTGCGTGGCGTACCGGCTCAGGTCGGTGAGTTCCTTCGTCGGCACCGGCGGCATGGTGGCGATCTTGGCCTCGACGATGTCCCACGCCGTGCGGTCGCGGTCGGTCCAGTAGACGGGCAGCGGCTCGCCGTCGGCGGCCGGGGTCGCCCGGCGGAGTTGCCGCGACCAGTACCAGCCCAGCGCGTAAGCCGTAAGGAAGCAGGTCGCCATCGGCCAGTAGGTGATGAACGCCCACCCGGTCGCCCACAGGTGGTACAGGCCGACGCCGACGAGGAACAGCACGGGGGTGAGGATCAGCACCGCCGCGAGCAGGCCGCGGAGCTTCCAGCGAAACGACGGCATCATCGCAAAAACCCTGACCCGGGGGCGGCGGACCGGGTTCATGATACGGTCGGGGGTCGCGTCGGGGCGGTGCGTGAGCGTCCGGAGCCGCGTGACGGCTCGGCTCGGTTGCCGGCGGTCTTCACTGCTGTAGTCGGCCTCTGTAAGGCCGGACGCGGCGTGGGCCGCCTTGTCTTCCTGGAGTTGGCCTCTGTGAGACCACCCACAGAAGACGAGACTGGACCGGCGTATGGGACAATGAACCTTGGCCGAGTGATTAGGTGCCGGTATCCGGGCCGGCTGCGGGCGCGGTGGGCCGGCTGATACGTTCCCCCGCGCAACTTCTATACTGCAACCGACCCCGACACCCCCGCTGTGGAGCCTCCCGTGTGGAAACGCACCTGGCCAGTCGCCCTCCTCATCGCGGGCTGCGGCCGGCCGAACCCGGAGGGCACCGCGACCCCCGCGCCGGCTCACCCCACTCCCCCCGTGACCGCGCGACCGGAAAGCCCGCCGGCGGCCCCCGCCCCCACTCCCAGCGGGCCGGCCAACCCCGCTCCGGTGGCGGCCGCCCCGAAGCCGCCCGCGACCCCGGTGCCGGCCCCCCACGAGCCGGTGAACGTCGAGGCGACGACGACGATCAAGCTCGGCATCCTCAGCACGATTTCGATCACCCTGTCGCCCGACGGGACCGTGGTCGGGGTTGGCGGTAAGACTTCGGACAGTTCGGACTCCTACGTCTCGGACTACTACGAGCTGCCGGCCGGGAAGAAGCTCGGGCGGCTCCCCGGACTCGACGGCCCCGGCTCCGTCTCCGACCGGCGGGAAATCCTCTACACCGGCACGAGCTACGACCGAGGCGGCGACATCAACGAGCCGAACATCGACTTCTTCCGCCGCGACATCGTGACCGGCAAGCAGACCCGCGTCTTACAACTCAAAAAGGTCGGGCCGCCGCAGGGCACCTACCTCCCCACGCCCGACGGCTCCGTGCTCGTGAGCGGCCGCGGCAGTGAGCTGGCGTTCCTCAAGCTACCGGGCGGCGGCCCGGCCCTCCCCGCCGTGACGACCGACCAGCCGATCCTCGCGATGTCACGGCTGTACGCGGCGGGGACGCGGGTCGCCACCCTCCACGACGGCGGCAAGGTTCTCGTCTGGGACGTCACGACCGGCAAGCAGGCCGACGCCCTCGGCCTCGGCCGGCCGACGCAGAAGGACGAGGAACTGCAGATCGCCCCGGACGGCCGGGCCATGGTCCTCAGGAACGAGAAGGGCGAGAAGGTCGTCTGGGACCTGAAGGCGAAGAAGCCCTGCCGGTGGGCGAAGGAAGAGTACCGCTCGGAGTTCCGGCCCCTGAGCGGCGGGGCGGTCTGCTACAACGACACCGACTACGGGCCCACGCCGATCCGCAAGTGCGTCGTGGTCGCCGACATGATGACGGGCAAAGTCCTCGAGCGGCTTGTGCTCCCCGCCGACGCCCGGCAAGTTTATGTCCACCCGCGGGTTTCGGACGACGGCCGGCGGGTCGCCTGCTTGAGCGCGGACACGGAGACGGTTTGCTCCTGGGACCGCCCCAAGGCCAAGTGACCGCCGCAAACCCGCCCACTGCTCAGTCGTCCGCGAGGCCGCCCTGGGCCAGGTCGATGGCCTCGGGGTCGGGCGGCAGGGGTTCGAGCGGCCGGCCGGTCAGCCGCTCGATGGCCGCGGCCATCAGCCCGCCGGCCAGGTCTTCCAGAACGAGGCGGGTGAACGGCGGGAAGAGGACGTACTTCGCCCCCAGGTCGAGGACCATCGCCGTCCACGCCGGCCGGTCTTCGACGGGCAACTTGGCGTCGCTGACGACGACCAGCGGCGCGTCCGGGTGCTGCCGGGCCAGTTCGCCGACGATGCGCAACGGCACCGGGGCGTCGGCCGTCGGGTCGAACTGCCAGAAAACGACGCTCGGCCGGGGCGGGGTGAGTTGCGCGGCGACGGCCTCGGGCTGCCGCAACTCTGTCAGCAGCCAGCGGTGGTCCCGGAGGAAGCCGCGGAGCATGTTGGGCAGGGCGTCGTCCAGGGTACACATCACGACGAGCGGGTACTTCACGGCGTACCCCCGCCCGACACCGTCGGGATTTTGAAGGCTTCGACGCGGCGGAGCAGGGTCGCGCGGGGCACGTCGAGCCGCTTGGCGGCGGCGGTCGCGTTGCCGTGGCAGGCGAGCAGGGCGTCCTCGATCATGCGGCGTTCGACCGCTTCGAGCACCGCCGCGAGGGCCATCGACCGGGGCTGCGGCAACGGGTTCGCGGTAAGCAGGTGGCGCTCGCGGAGGACCCGCGGCAGATGCTCCGGGGCGATCGGCAGTGCGCCGGCACGCGCGGCCGCGGTGCGGAGCACGTCCGAGAGTTCGCGCAGGTTCCCCGGCCAGTCGTGCGCGGCGAGCACCGGCCAGGTGGCGTCGGCGACGGGGTGCGGGGTGACTCGCTCACCGAACCACGGCAAGTCATCGGGGCGGTCGCGGAGGGCCGGGACGCGGATTTCGAGGACGCCGAAGCGGGTGGCGAAGCCGTCGATCAGTCGGGGGTCGGCGTGCGGCGACACGGCCGACGCGCACACGACCCGCGGCGCGGCCGGCTTGTTCAGGTAGCCGGCCAACTTCTCCTGGAAGTCGCGCGGCAGCAGCCCAGGGTCGTGCAGGAAGAGCGTGCCGATCCCCCCGGTCGGCAGCGCGGCCCCGCCCTTGCCGAAGAGCAATGCGTCGAGCAGGTACGGCTGCACCCCGTGGGCGTCGGCCGCGACGAAGGCCTTGGCGTGCGTCGGCCCCTGGTGGTGGATCGCGCGGGCGGCCGTCGTCTTGCCGCTGCCCCGCTCGCCGATCAGCCAGACGGGGACGACCGTCGAGGCGGCGAGCCGGACGAGGTTGACGAACCGCTCCCCGACCGCGGTCGTGCCGGTGAGCAACTCGACGCCGTAGTGCCGGGCGTGATCGGCCTGGGTCGCGGCCAGGTCGGCCGGGAGTTTGCCCGTAGCCCGGCGGGTCGTCCGCTCGCCGTGCTGGGTCAGGAAGCCGACGACGCCGAGGAGTCGGCCGTCGCCGCCGGGCAGCGGGACGAAGGTGAAGTCCCACCACGGCGGGCCGCTGGTCGCGTCCGGCGGGGCGCGGCGGACGCGGGTGATTTCGCCGGCCCACGCCTCGGGCGGCGGCATCAGGGTCTGGCCGAGCGGGGTCGCGGAGCGGAACGCGGACAGCCGGAGGCCGCGGAGCTTGGCCCAGTCCGCCCCGATGACGCGCTCCCAGGCCGGGTTGGCGTACCGCAACCGGCGCGACGCCCCGACGACGAACACGGCCGTCGTCGAAGCGTGAAAGAACGAGCGCCACGACTTCGCGGAGGCCACGGCACGACTCCGGTCGAGGAAGTCCCGGCGAACGCCGCGCGTCAGCCGACGAACACGCCGCCGGCGTAGCCGGGCAGGTTGCCGCCGTCGTCGATCACGCCGGACGGCGGGTTCGAGCCGGTCAGGAACTGGCCGACGTACAGGCGGACTTGCCGGCCGCTCTGTTCGCCGTCGCCGGTGATCAGGTCGGCGAACTTGCCCCCGGCGAGGCTCTTGACGGCGACGCGGATGCCGCCCCGGTCGGTCAGGTCGCCGGCGAAGAAGTCGGCCGCGAGGGTCGGCACGGAGGTCGCGGTTTGGGCGAGCAAACTCGCGCCGTCGAAGACTTTGACGCGGGGGCCGCCGCCCGGGCCGGCCCCGACGACCAGGTCGGCCTTGCCGTCGCCGGTGATGTCCCCGGCCGACACGTAGACGCCGTTGCGGAGGCTCGTGTCGAAGGCGAAGAAGTCGGCGACGAGGCGGACCGGGGTGACGCCGGGCCGCAGGGTGCGGCCGTCGAAGATGGCGACCCGCGGGCCGCCGCCGAACCCGGCCGCGACGACGAGGTCGGGCGTGCCGTCCCCGTTCACGTCGGCGATGGCCGTGCGGACGCCGCCGCGGAAGGCCGGGTCGTCGATGGCGAAGAAGTCGGCGATCACTTCGAGCGTGCGGCCGCTGCGGATCTGCACCCGCGGGCCGCCGCCCTGGTCGGGGGACGAGGCGATCGCGTCGTACCCCTCGCCGAGGATGTCCCCGGTCGAGACGAACACCCCGCCGGCGAAGGTCGATTCGAACGGCTGGAAGCTGTCGAGTTGCGTGCCGCTGCCCGCGTCGAACCGGACCACGTCGGGGAACCGGCCGGGGCCGGGCGCGGCGACCAGCCGGGCGACGCCGTTCGGCTCCCGGGCGACGGCCACGCGGACGCCGCCGGAGAACCCGGGTTCGTACGGCCGGAAGGCGGCCACGACCTGGTTGTTCGAGTCGAACGTGAGCACCTTGTTGATGGTGCCGGCGTCGGTCCCGACGGCGTAGGTGTTCGCCTGGCCGGACAGCGGCGGGGCGGGCGGCGGGGGCGGCGGCGGGCCGGGCGGCAGCACCACCGGCGGGAGCGGGATGACCGGCGGCGGGGGCGGCGGCGGGGGGACCGGCGGGCCGGGCGGCGGGGGCGGCGGGGGCGGCGGCAACAGCGGCGGCGGGCTGACCGTCGTCGCCTGCGACCCGGTCAACGCCGGGTCGAGCGTGTCCGTCGCCGTGATCGTCTGCGGGCCGGCCGTCGTCAGGCTGTAGTTGACCGTCCGGGCACCCCGGTCGCTCAGCGCGAAGGTGACCGTGAGCCTGCCGACCGCCGCGTCCGTGGTGGTCACGACGGCCGTGCCGGCGTAGGTGTTGGCCAGGTTGCCGAACGGGTCGCGGGCCGTCAGGGTGAGCGGCTGAACGTCCCCCGACACGACGGCCGTGGGGAAGTCCGAGAAGACGAACTGGGACGGCGCGGCGGCGACGACCCGGGTGGTGGCGATCGCGCTGGTCAACAGGGTCGCCGGGTTGCCGGCCGTGAGGGTCACCCCGCCGGCCGTGCGGAAGGTGACGGTGAACGACTTCGTGCCCATGTCCGCCGCCGTGAACACGTAGTCCCCCGGCAGGCCGGCCTGCTTGTCGCTCGAAGTCAGCCGGACCAGCCCGGTGAACCCGGTGAGCACGGCCCCGGCCCCGTCGGTCGCGGCGATCGTGACCGTGTTCGTCGTCCCGGCGACGGTCGCGGCGGCCAGGCCGGTGATCGTCACGGCCCCGACCGGGCCGATCAGGTCGTACTGGCGGATGCCGGTCGGCGTCTCCAGGAAGACGTACCGGCCGTCCGGCGAGACCGCCATCGTCCCGGTGGTGAATGGCCCGACGCCGGCCAGCCCCTCGCCGAGCGGCCGACTCGTGACCAACTTGTAGGTCGCGGTGCTGTACGTTTCGAGCTTGCTGGACGTGCCGTTGGCCAGGTAGAAGAGCGGTAAGACCGGGTCGAAGGCGACCCCGCCGACGACCCCGGCGAAGTTCTTGGTGACGGCCAGGGTCTTGTCGTAAATGGTGATCCCGCCGGTGTTGCCCGCGAACAGGCTGCCGTCGGCGTTGGCGGCGAACAGGTTGCCCCGGGTGTCCGCGGCCGGGGTGAACGACGCCGTAATCGCCTTGCCGGCGGCGCTGTAGACGCCCAGGAACGGGGTGAACGCGCCCCCCGGCGAGCCTTGAAAGCCGGCCGACACGAGGGCGCGTTTGCCGTCGCCGGAGCGGGCCAGGGTGGAGTTGACGGCGAACGCCCCACCGGACAGGCCGGGGGCACTGATCGCGTCGGTCGCCGTGTTCAGGGACAGCGTCCCCGTGTAGTTCTTGGCGAACGCCGCGCCGGTCAGCACTTCCACGTCGCTGCCGCCGGTGGTGATCAGCACGGACGCGGCGGACGCGGCCACGTCGAAGAGGCCGGAGTTGTGGACGGTCACGTCGTAGGGCACGTTGGTGACCGCGCCGGTGTCGGCGTTGACCTTGCGGACGAAGCCCTGCGTCAGGCCGCGGACGCGGTCGGCGACGTACAGGAACTGGCCGTCCGGGCCGAGGTCGATGCCGCCCGGGTCGGCCGCGACCTTCCACGGCGCGAGCAGGGCCTGCGTCGCCACGTCGAACCGCTGGACGAACCCGTCGGGCGTCGTGTAGTAGACGCGGTTCCGGACCGGGTCGAAGGTCAGGTCGCCGCGGGCCGTGGCGATGCTCGCCAGAGGGCCGAAGGCGTTGACGACGATCCCGGACTGTGTGGCCGTGACGCCCAGGGCCGTGTCGCTGACCGACACACTCTGCCGGCCGGTCGTGCCGAGCCGCACGTCGAAGGTGCGGACCCCGGCGTCGGCCGGCGTGAAGGTGTACGCGACCGGCAGGACGGCGGCCGCGTCCGGGCTGCTGAAGGTGACCGTGCCGGCGTAGTTCGTCAGCGCGTTGCCCGCGGCGTCCCGGGCGGTGACGGTGACCGCGGCCGTCGTGCCCGTCGTGACGATCGTCGGGTACGGCGTGGTGAACTCGAACGCGGCCAGCTTGCCGTCGGCCCGGGGCAGGGCGAACTGGCGGAAGCCGGACGGCGTGCGGACGTACAGAAACTTCGAGTCCGGGGTGATCGCCAGGATCGTGTTGCCGACCGCTTCGCCGATGTTCAGGCGGTACTTCTCGCGCCAGCCGTTGGTGTCGAGGGCGACGACCGAATTGTTGCCCGTGTCCACGGTGAACAGGGTCGTCCCGGCCGGGTCGAAGACCGCGCCGCCGTTGGTCCCGGACACCGTCTCGACGCCCTTCAAGGTGGCCCCGACGATCGACAGCGTGTTCTGCGTGCCGCCGACGCCGGCCGCCGCGAGGGTGCCGTTCTTGGCCACGGCCGGGGAGAACAGGCCCACGAACCCCGCGTCGGCGGTCAGCAGCGCGGCCGTCGGCGAGGTCCGCAACTGGACCCCGTCCGTGGCGCGGGGGGACGGGGCGGACCCGGTCAAGTCGGCCCGCAGGGCGAACAGGGCGCTGCGGTCGAGGGACCGCACCTGGAGCGTGTCCCGGCCGCCCTGGAGGGCCACGCTGCCGCCGGTCGCCGCGTCGGTCGCCAGGTCGATGGTCGCGCCGTTGCTCAGGTACGCGATCTTCCCGTCTGCCAGGATGGAGATCGTGCTGCCGCCGGTCGTGGCGATGCGGGTCACGGCCCCGGTCGCCAGGTCGATCTTGCGCGTCAGGTTGTTCGTGTACCCGAGGAAGGTGTCGGCCGCGTAGGCGAACGCCCCGCTCGGGGTCGTGTCGATGCCGCCGAAGTTCGCCCCGGCGGCGACGGCCGGCGTGAGCGACTGCTTGCCGATGTCGAACCGGGTGACCGCGCCGCCCGCCCCGGCGATGACGAGTTGGTTCCGCGTCGGGTCGATGGTGAAGCCGGACACGCCCCCGGCGACCGGCACGGCCGTAGCCACCGCGTTCGCCGCCGTGACGCGGATGCCCTTCTGGGACGTGGTCAGTGCGTTTTGCAGCTCCTGGAAGACGATCGAGTGCGTGCCCGGCGTGCCGAAGGCTGCGGTAAAAGTCTTCGTCCCGGCGTCCGCCGCCGTGAACGTGTACGTCGCCGGGAGGGACGCGATCGCGTCGGTCGTGTTGATTTGCAGGGTGCCCGCGTACCCGGTCAGCGGCTCGCCGGCGGCGTTGCGGACCTGGACCGTGATCGTGCTGGCGAACCCGGCCGCGACGTAGGTCGGGAACGGCGACGTGACGGCGATCAGCGCCGAATTCGAGTCGGACTGCGGCAGGTCGAACCGGCGGATGCCGTCGGGCGTCGTGAGGAACAGCAGGGTGCCGTCCCCGCTCACGGCCATCTCGCCGTTGCCGAAGGCGGTGTACGCCGGGACGTTCACGCCGACCGGCAGGCGGTACCGCTCGACCCCGGTGGCGGTGTCCACGGCGACGACTTCGTCGGTCCGCGAATCGACGCCGTAGAGCACGTCCTTCTTCGAGTCGAAAATCACGCCGCCGTCGAGCCGGTCGTAGTTCTCGACGGTCGCCTGGGTCGCCAGGTTGACGAGCGAGAGACCGCTGCTCTGGCGGACGACCAGGCTGCCGCCGGTGCGGTCGAAGGCCGCGGCGCGGTTCTGCCCGCCGGCCCCGATCCGCTTGGCCCCGGCCCCGTCGATGACGACGCCCCCGTTGACGGTCGAGGTCGAGTCCGACACGAACACGAGCTTGCCGTCCGCGCTGCGGTACAGCGCGGTGTCCTGGAAGACCGCCGGCACGTCGGCCCGCTTGGTGAACTTGTCCGTGGCCGGGTCGAGCGCGACCAGATCGACGCTGCCGGCGGCGGCCCCGACGCGGCGGGACGTGACCAGGGCCTTGCCGTCGTTGCCGAAGGCGATGTCGTACGCGCCGTTGCTGCCGGCCCCGGCGGAGTACGTGAGTTCGGTGACGGTCCCGTCGGCCAGGTTGACCTTGGCCAGCTTGCTCAGCGAGTCCTCGGCGGCGTACAGGGACTTGCCGTCCGGGGTCAGGTCGAGGCCGTTGAGGATGCCGCCGGCCGGGGCGATGTACTGCGGCAACTGGCTGTTCGTCGCCGGGCTGTACCGCCGGACTTCCCCGACCGTGGTCGTGAAGAACAGGGTGTTCGTCGCGTCGCTGAAGACGAGGCCGCGCCGCTCGGCGCTGTTCGGGACGACCGAACTCGGCACGGTCCGCTCTTCCAACGCCTCCAGCCGCAAGGGGGAGCGCAACTTCTCGCGCGTGAAAGAGGTGAGCGATCGTGCCATGAGTGCCGTTCCGTGCCGCGAGTGGGGCGTACTATTCCGTATGCTACGACGATTGTGACGCCCGAAAGGATGGGGCGTCAAGCGAACCGCGCCGGGATTTGTCCGCCCGCCCGCCGAGAGTTGACCACGGCGCGCGTTGGCGCAGTCGCGCCGGCGCTAAACCGCGTGGACCCACCCGGCCGGGGTCAGGACCGTCCGCACCCCGCCCGCGACGAGCCAGAGGCCGGTCCCCGCCACGACCCGGCCGACCCGCACGACCGGCACCGGGGACCGGGCGAGCAACGCCGCCTCGTCCGGGCCGCCGACGGTGAAGATCAGCTCGAAGTCCTCGCCGTCGTTCAGCGCGTGGTCGAGCGGCGTCCGGCCGGTCAACCGCGACCGGGCGACGGCGTCCGCGTGGACGGGAACGGCGGCCGCGTCGATCTCCGCGCCGCACCCGCTTTCGGCGAGCACGTGCGCCAGGTCGGCCGCGAACCCGTCGCTGATGTCGATCATCGCGTGCAACTCGACGAAGTCGCGGAGGGCCAGCGCTTCGCGGACCCGCGGCGTCGGGTCGAGGTGCCGCCCGAGCAGGCTGCCGCCGAGCGGCCCGGTGACGAAGATCGCGTCCCCGGCCTTCGCCCCGTCGCGCGGGACGGGACGGTCGGCCCGGCCCAGGACGGTGACGTTAACGACCAGCCCGCCGTCCCAGGTGTTCGTGTCCCCGCCGACGATGGCGACCTGAAAGCGGTCGGCCATTTCGCGCAACCCCGCGTCGAGTCGGTCGGCCAGTTCGCGCGTCGTCATCCCCGGCGGGTGGCGC
The DNA here is from genome assembly GCA_025362195.1 of Fimbriiglobus sp. Lineage (GTDB taxonomy): Bacteria > Planctomycetota > Planctomycetia > Gemmatales > Gemmataceae > Fimbriiglobus. The sequence continues at coordinate 11,163 of JANYHV010000222.1, forward strand.
GGCAACGCCAGGCTGACGACGGCGGCGAACGGCGTCCCGGCCATCGCGGCAACGTCGGACAGGTTGACCCCCATCGCCTTCCGCCCGACCGCCTCCGGTGACGCCTCCGCCAGCAAGAAATCGACCCCCTCGGTCAACAAATCCGTCGTGACGAGCAACTGACCGGCCGGCGGAACGAGCACCGCGCAATCGTCCCCCGGACCGACGAGGACGCCGGGGGCCGGCCGGGTGCGGCCGCGAACGCCGCGAATGTAGTCGAACTCGCCGGGCATTACCAGCCCCGGGGCTTGCGGACCGGCAAGCCGTCGGGCGGCGCGCCGCGGTAGTTCGGCGTGGACTGGAGGCTCGTCAGGTTCACCGGGGTGACGCCCGAGATCGTCGGCCGGGTGAAGAGTTCCCGGGCGTCCGCGTCCGAGATCGGCTCGTTGATCTTGGGCGACCGCAGTTGCATCCTCATGCGGAACTGCTGCTGCGGCCAGTCCAGCACGACCTCCGTCGGCACCTGGACGAGTACGTCCTTGTCGTCGGTCTTGGACCGGCCGGCACTGAGTGTGGTCACGCTCTTGATGCTCGCGGTGGCGATCGGCTTGCCGGCCGCGTCGGTGATGAGGTGCTGACGGACCTGCGGCGACTTGTCCCCCATGTCGTCGGCCGCGAAGACGACGACGTGCTGCACCGTCGCCCCTTTCGGCGTCGTGGACTCGTACCGCAGTCGGTGCTCGCGGGTCGCCTGGTCGGTGTCCACGCGGTATGGCGTGTTCGGGTCGTAGTGGCTCATGCCCAGGGCTTGCAGCGCCCACTCGGTGTCGAACGGGAACGGCAGTTCTGCCGAGCCGCGCCGGAAGTCGTCGTGCGAGCAGTAGACGTACCGCGGTCCGGAGACGTTGTTGATGACCCAGAACTCCTGCGAGTTCGACCCGACTTTCACCATGTCCCCCAGCAACTTCTTGCCCCCGACGAGCGAGAAGTTCATCGGCTTCTGGCAAATCAGACTGCTGTCGTTGAGCGCCGCGGTCTGCTGGCCGGTGATGTCGATCAACACCTTCTTGCAGTTCACCGAGGTCAACTTTTCGGACTCACGGTTGAGGTAGTTCACCAACTCTTCGCGGGTCTTCGGCGCGACCGGGCCGTCGGGCCGGGTCGTCCGCTTGTCCGGCTGAGTCATGTTGCGGAGCCACTCGCACCCGCCCAGCGTGGACAGGGGGGCGAGGAGCGCGAGGGTCGCGGCCTGGCGTCGGGTCATCGCGTTACTCCCAACCGAGGACACGGAACACTTCGTCTTGCACGGCCGCCGCCTCGTCGGCCGTCAGCCGCGGGTCGGGCACGGCGTGCCGCGCGCCGGTCTTGGCGTCCCGCAGGCATAGTACGCCGTCGCCCGCGTCGGTCCGCGTGGCGTCCTCGAACTTCAGCCGCTTCCGCCGCATCAGCAGCAGCGCCACCACGTACCGGAAGTTGACCCGGTCCGGCTCGGTCCGCCCGGCGAGGTGGTGGAACCAGTCGACGAGAAGCTCTTCGTTGAACGTCGGCTTTCGCGGCCGGTCACTTGCCGGAACCCGGCCGGCCCAGAAGGCGACGGTGCCCGGCGGCGCGCCTTGCCAGGCTTCCGCGGCAAAGTCCCTGCGAACGTACTTGCCCGCTTCTTCGGACAGGACCGTGTAACACTTCTCACCGGCCGCCAGCACCCGGCCGCTGACGCTGCACGCCTTGGTCGGGTTCGGCACCTCGAAGTCCGTCATTGCGTGCCCCCCGGGCCGGTCAAACGGTCGAGTTGTTCGCGGACGAGGAAGCCGGTCTCGGGGCCGTGGCCGTCGAACTGCCAGGCGAGCGCCCCGCGGGCGTCCAGCACGAAGAACTTCGGGTAAGCGTCGAGGGCGTACAGCCCGGCGACCGCCCGGCCGTCCACCAGGGGCACGGTCAGCTTCAAGTCGGCCCGCTGCTTCTCGGTCGCCGTCGGGTCTTCGAGGACGGCGACGCCCAGGACGTTGGCCCGGCCGGCGGCGTGGGCGTGCAGGGCTTCGGCGACCCCCAGGGCGGCCGCGGAGGTCGTCGAGTTCGGCCGGTAAAAGACCAGCACGCACGGCTTGCCGCGCAGGGACGACAGCCGCGTCTGTCGCACGTCCGGGACGCACGGGGCGACGAAGTCCGGGGCGACCCCGCCGACCCGCGGCGGCTCCGGGCGGACGGTCGTCGCGGCGAGCGGGACCGGCAACTGCGCGCCGCTCGCCGCGGCCAGGTAGCGGCGGTGGGCGGCTTGAATCGCCTCGCGGAAGCTGCCGGCCGGGTGGTCTTCGAGGAACTGGCGGACGCGGACGCCGCGCGACTTGAACTCGGCCGGCGGCGCGCGGCGGGCGAGCAAGGCCGTCAACTCGACGCCGAGCAGGTACGCCGCTTGCGCCTCGCGGGCCTGCTGCTCGAACCGCTCGCCGGTCAGCCGCGTGCCCGGTTGCAAGTCGTAGCTGACTTCGACCCAGCCGAGGACGGCGGTCCCCTGGCGGCGTTCGACCCGGCGCTCGACCCGGCAGGCGGTGCCGTCGGCCGGACTGACCAGGACGCGCTCGGTCCGCCGCCACCCGCCGCGGGCTTCGAGCGGCCGGTCGAAGCCTTCACTCTGTTGCAGGCCGCGGACTTCCAGCACCCGGCCGCCGTTCCACAAGCTGTCGGCGTGCGCGGCCCAGGCGACCGGCGGCCGCGCCCCGTCGGCGGCGTCCCAGGTCGTGCCGACGACGGCCGACCGGAGCGGCAGCGGCACGCAAAACCCGGTCTCGACGACCGGCGGGCCGTCCAGCGGGAGGGGCGACGATGGCCCGGCCGCGACGTGCTGGCTCAGGTCGAGGACGGCCCCCAGCCCCTTCGGAGCCGCCGGCGTCGGCACGAGCAGCGTCACGCGGCCCCGGCCGTCGATGCGGACGAGGTCCACGCGGACGGTCGCCGGCTGCGCCTGCCGTGCGGTGTCGTGGCCGAGGACCGCCGTCGCCGGCCCGGCGATGAGCGGGTCGAGCCGCGGCTTCAAGCGGGTGAGCAAGGCCCCGTCGGCGTGGTTCGGGCCGACTTCCAAGACCAGCAACCGGACTTCGAGGTCGAACTTCTTGCGGAAGCGGTTGTCGAACCGCTCCGAGGCTTCGACCACTTCCCCGGCGTAGTGCAGTTCGTCCCCGGCCCGCAGGCGCGGCGGCGGCACGGCGCGGGCGTCCGCGGCCGCCGGGTCGGCGGGCGAAGCGAGGGCGAGTGTGGCGAGGAGCAACCCGGCCGCGAACATCCGTGCGCACCCTGGGGGACGGTTCAAGCCCCCGGGTATACCACGCCCGTCCCCGCCGCCGCAAGTTCACCCTGACTGCCGCGCGGGGTCAAACGTACAGGTGGCCTTCGCGGCGGTACCGGGGGTGCCGGGCGACGGCGTGGTGGTCGGCCGCCTGCACCGCGTGCGCCGCGCCGACGGCGGCGATGACCGCGTCGAAGGCGTCCCCGCCGGGGTTGCGCATCATGACCCGGCGGAACCGCGGGGCGACCACCACGACCCCGGTGAGCCAGTCGAGAATCGCGTGCCGGGTCAGCCGCCGCTTGCGGGTCAGCGGGCCGCCGAGCGGTTGCTTGTAGTTCTGGTGGGGTGCCCCGACCCGCTTCAAGACCGAACTCGGGCAGCACTCGACGACGACCCGCCGGGCCGTGCGCAGTTTGCGGTACTGGAACGGCAACACGGCCGTCCCCGGGGCCTGCCGCAGCGGGTCCACCACGTCGCGCATGCCGAAGAACGTCTGGTAAATGATGCGGTAGTGGAAGGAGTCGAACGGGGCCTTGGCCTCGGTGTCGGTCGTCCGCCGGACGTGCTTCCGGTCGAACAAGGCGGTCGCCCGGCGGACGCACTCCAGCCCGCACGCGTACGCCTCGTCGCCCCACTCGCCGAGGAACGCGAACTGGTCGGCCCAGGGGGTGCCCGGCGGGAACAGTTCGACCGGCAGGCCGAACGGGAAGTCGAACCCCCACAGTGCCCGGTCCGACGCCAGGACGCGCTCGACGAGGTGCCGGTGCGCGGCGGTCCGGTCCGGGGTGCCGCACAGGGCGGTGAGCGAGTTCAGCGCGGTCAGGGCGTACCCCGGGGCGGCCGCGGTCGGCACCACCTCGGCGACCCAGATGGTGTCCCCGGCCTTCTTCGCGCCGCTGAAATCGACGCCGTAGAACCGCTCGAACGTGGGGAGTTGCATGGACCGATTATGGCCCCTCCGCCGCCGCCCCGGCCAGGTCGGGTGCCGAATCCCGTCGTTCCCCGCCGCGCCCGGCGTAAAAAGTCCCCCGCGGTCCCGACCGACTCCCCACGACGCAGACCCGATGCTCACCCTCCCCGCCACGGTCCTCGACGCCGTTCTGGCCCACGCCCGGGGCGAGTCGCCGCGCGAGTGTTGTGGCGTGCTCGGCGGACTCGGCGGGGTCGTGACGCACGCCGTTGCGGTGGTCAACGAGTTGGCGTCGCCGACGGCGTTTCGCACCGAGCCGCGGTCGATGCTCGCGGCCGACCGGGCACTGCGGGCCGCCGGCGTCGAACTGGTCGCCGTCTACCACTCGCACCCGACCTCGGCGGCCGTGCCGAGCGCCACCGACCTCCGCGAGAACCCGCACGGCGAGGAGGTCTTGTGCGTCATCGCCGGGACCGACGGGGTCCGCGCCTGGCGACTCGGCCCGACCGCCGCCACCGAAGTCCCGGTCCGCGTGACGGAACCCCGCCCGCTCCGTAAGTTGCCGATCCGACCACACCCCACACCCGACACCCGATACCCGAGGATCGACATGCCCAAGAAGACCCTGAACGACCTGCCCGACCTGACCGGGAAGACCGTGCTCGTCCGCGTCGATTTCAACGTGCCGCTCGACAAGAAGACGGGGGCGGTGAAGAACGACCGCCGCATCCGGGCCGCCCTGCCGACCGTCGCCGCACTGCTGAAGGCCGGGGCGTCGGTCGTCGCCATGAGCCACCTCGGCCGGCCCGAGAAGGCGACGCCGGAGGAGCGGGCCCACCTGACGATGGACAAGGTCGCGGCCCGGTTCGGCGAACTCCTCGGCAAGCCGGTCACCAAGGCCGCCGGCGAGGTCGTCGGCCCGGCCGTGACGGCGGCGGTGGCGGCCATGAAGCCGGGCGACGTGGTGCTGCTGGAGAACCTGCGGTTCGACCCGCGCGAGCAGAAGAACGACGCCGGGTTCGCGGCGGCGATCGCGGCCCTGGGCGACGCTTACGTGAACGACGCCTTCGGCACCTGCCACAACGACAAGGACGCGTCGATGGTCGCCGTCCCGGCCGCACTCAAGGCCGCCGGGAAGCCGCGCGCCGTCGGCCTGCTCGTGGCCAAGGAACTCGACATCATCGAGGGCCTGATGGGGTCGCCGAAGCGGCCGGTGCTGGCCGTCATGGGCGGGGCCAAGGTGTCCGACAAGCTCGCCTTCATCAACGTGCTGCTCTCGAAGGTCGATCACCTCATCATCGGCGGCAAGATGGCGTACACCTTCCTCAAGGCTCAGGGCGTCGACGTCGGCTCGACCCGCGTCTCCGACGACGAGTTGGCCGCCGTCAAGCCGCTGCTCCAGTACGTCGGCGGCAAGATCACGCTGCCGGTCGATTGCCTGGCCGCGAAGTCCGACGACTTGACCGCGACCAAGGTTTTCGCCGGGGCCATCGACGCCGGGTACGAGGGCGTCGACATCGGCCCGAAGACGCTGGCCGCCTACGCCGCCAAGATCGGCACCGCCGGCACGGTGATTTGGAACGGCCCGGTCGGCTGGTTCGAGCAGCCGGCGTTCAGCCACGGCACCCGCGGCGTCGCCGAGGCGATGGCGGCCAGCCCGGCGGTGACCGTCGTCGGCGGCGGCGAAACGGCGGAGGCCGTCGAGCAGTTCGGGTTCGACGCGAAGATGACGCACGTGAGCACCGGCGGCGGCGCGTTCCTGGCCTACGTCGAGGGCAAGGCGTTCCAGTCCCTGGCCCAAATCGACGATCAGTAACCTGCACAGCCGGGTCGATTTTCACCGACGGCGAGGGGGGGTCATGGTCGTGGCAGTGCGGTGCCCGGCGGCGACGTGCCGGATGTACATGCTCGTCGAGGCGGCGGACCGCGGCAAGGTCGTGCCGTGCCTGATCTGCCGGCGTGGCGTCCCCGTGCCCGCCGACGTGCCCCCGCCCTTGCCGCCCGCGCCGGTCGTGTTTGAGGCCGAGTCCCTGGAGCCGGTCGCCGCCCCGCGGCCGGTCCCGGGGAACGACGACGACTTGCTCGGGCTGACCTGAGTCGGCCGGTTTGCCGTCGTCCGTCGGGCGGCGCGGCGTAAAATACGCCCGTCGTACCGTCCGGAGACTCTCGCATGGCCGCCACCAGCCTCGCCCCGCCGCCCGCCCCGCCCGCGCCGCCGTTGGCGGACGACCCGCTCCGCGTCCTCGTCGTGGACGACGACCGGCACCTCGCCGCGGCCATCGCCGAGAGCCTCGAACGCCGCGGCCACGCCGTCACCACGGCCGTCAGCGGCAAGGCCGGGGCGGCCCGGATCGAGCAGGACGAGTTCGACGTGGTGCTGACCGACTTGCGCATGGCCGACCTCGGCGAGCAGGGCGGGCTGACGATCGTCCGCAGCGTCCGCGAACACCTGCCCGACGCCGAGGTGTACGTCATCACCGGGTACGGCGACGTGAAGACCGCGGTCGAGGCGATGAAACTCGGGGCCGCGCACTACCTGTTGAAGCCGATCGACATGACCGAGTTGCGGGCCATCGTCGGCAAGTCGGCCGACCGCGTCAAGCTGGCCCGGAGCAACCGCGAGTTGCGGCAGCAGATCGACGAGCGGTTCGGCCTCGAAGGCATCGTCGGCAACGGGTCGAAGATGCAGCGGGTCGTTCAACTCTTGAAGGCGTACGCGCCCAGCCCGGCCCCGATCCTGATCCTCGGGGAGAACGGCACCGGCAAGGAACTGGCCGCGAAGGCGCTGCACACCAACGGGCCGCGGAAGAACCGGCCGTTCGTGGCGATGAACTGCGCCGCGCTCAACGAAAACCTCCTCGACGACGACATGTTCGGCCACGAGGAGGGCAGCTACACCGGGGCCAAGGGGGCGCGCAAGGGCCGGTTCGAGCACGCCAACCACGGCACCCTCTTCCTCGACGAAGTCGGCGACATGCCGTTGACCCTCCAGGCGAAACTCCTCCGCGTGCTGGAGAACGGCGAGGTCACCCGCATCGGGGCCAACGACCCCGTCCGCGTGGACGTGCGGATCGTCGCCGCGACGAACAAGAACATCGAGGCCATGGTCGAGGACGGCCGCTTCCGCCGCGACCTGTACCACCGGCTCAAGGTCGGCGTGCTGCGGCTGCCGGCGCTGCGCGAGCGGCGCGAGGACTTGCCGCTGCTGTTGAACCACTTCACCCGCGACCTGGCGGTAAAATACGGCAAGAAGCCGCCGGTCGTGGGCGAGGCGGTCCGCAAGGCGTTCGCCGCGTACGGTTGGCCGGGCAACGTCCGCGAGTTGCGCAACGTCCTCGAAAGCATGACCGTCCTCGACCTCGACGGCGTGCTGGGCCTCGACGACCTGCCCGAAGACTCCGGCGTCGCCCCCGACCCGTACGCGCACTCGGCCGGCGACGACGACGGCCCCGACCGGCTCGTCGGCAGGCCGCTCGAAGACGTGGAGCGGTACTACATCGAGCGGGCGCTGGCGATGACCGAGGGCAACCGCGAGGCGGCGTCGGAAATGTTGAAGATCGGCGAACGGACCTTGTACCGCAAGCTGCAAGAGTGGAAAAAGGCCGACGAGGCGAAGCGACCGACCCTGTAGTCCGAGAAGGGACGTGGCCATGAACGCGCGCATCCTCACACAACCCGCGCCGCCGGCGGCCGGGTCCATCGATTACCCAAGCAGCGACGGGGAGCCGATGGCCGAGACCGACCTACACCGCCGCCTCCTGACTGCGGCGACCGAACTGCTGATTCTGCACTTCGCGACCGACCCCAAGGTTTACGTCAGCGGTAATCTGCTGGTGTACTACCAGGAAGGCGACCCGCAAGTCTGCCTGTCCCCAGACTGCTTCGTCGCCTTCGGCGTCGGGCCGGGCGACCGGGACACGTTTAAAACGTGGGCCGAGGGGGTGTACCCTGCGGTCGTGTTCGAGTTCACCTCGCGCTCGACCCGTGACAACGACCTCGTCAAGAAGTTCGCCATCTACCAGGACGTGTGGAAGGTGGACGAGTACTTCCTGTTCGACCCCCGCGAGGAGTACCTGAACCCGTCGCTGCAAGGCTTCCGGCGGGACCGCGGCGGCAAACTCGGGCCGATCCCCCCGGACGCCGACGGCAGCGTGTTCAGCAAGCGGTTGAACCTCAAGGTCTCGCGCGACGGCCGGATGCTGGCGTACCACGACGCCGAGACGGGCGAACGCTTACCGGACGTCGGCGGCAGGCAGGCGCGCTACGAAACCAAGGCCCGCGCCGAGGCCGAGCAAGTCGCCCGCGTTGCTCAGCAGTCCGCCCGCGACGCCGAGCAACGGGCGAACGACGAGGCTGACGCTCGCCGCGCCGCCGAGCGAATTGCCCGCGACGCCCAAGCGCAACTGGCCGAAGCGCTCGCCGAGATCGCCCGCTTGCGGAAGACGCCGTGACGCCACCCCGCATCCGCCAACTTTCGGCCGGCGTCGTCACGGCCATCGCCGCCGGCGAGGTCATCGAGCGGCCGGCCAGCGTCGTCAAGGAACTCGTCGAGAACTCCATCGACGCCGGGGCGACGCGGCTCGAAATCGACCTCGAAGCCGGCGGCACCGAACTGATCCGCGTCGTGGACGACGGCCACGGCATCCACCCGGAAGACCTGCCCCTCGCGTTCGTCACGCACGCCACCAGCAAGCTCGAAACGGCCGCCGACCTGTTCCGCATCGGCACCCTCGGCTTCCGCGGCGAAGCCCTGGCGTCCGTCGGCGGGGTCGCGCAGGTGCTGTTGCAGTCGCGCACGCCGGGCGACTCGCGGGGGGCGGAGATCCGCTGCGACGGCTGTGTGCTGAGTCCCGTGCGGCCGTGGGGCGGGCCGGTCGGCACGCGCATCGAGGTCCGGCACCTCTTCTTCAACGTGCCGGTCCGCAAGAAGTTCCTGAAGTCCGTCGCCACCGAACTCGGCCACGCGTGCGAGACGGTCACCCGCGTCGCCCTGGCCAACCCCGGCCTGCACATCGTGCTGCGGCACAACGGCCGGCTGGTGTACGAAATCCCCGCCACGGCCACGCTGCCCGACCGCATCGGCCTGTTCTTCGGCGGGGACGTGCGCGACGCCCTGTACCTCGTCGAGACGCCGCCCGGCCCGACGCGGCTGGCCGGGTTCATCGCCGACCCGGCGTGCGACCGCGGCAACGCCAAGTTGCAGTACCTGTTCGTCAACGGCCGGTGGTTCCGCGACCGCAGCCTGAGCCATGCCTTCCAGGAGGGGTACCGGAACCTGCTCATGACCGGCCGGTACGCCGTCGGCTTCTTGTTCCTGACGGTGCCGGCGGACCAGGTCGATGTGAACGTCCACCCGACCAAGGCCGAGGTCCGCTTCCGCGAGAACTCGCTGCTGTACTCGATGGTCCGGGCCGCCGTCAAAACGCGACTCCTGGCCGAGAACCTCGTGCCACAACTGCGCGCCCCGGAGTTCACCGTCCCCGACCTGATCCGCGACCCCCTGCCGCCGCGCCGAGAGTTCCCGGTCCTGCCGACGCTCGACGCCGAGTGGCCGATCCCGGCCCGGCCGAACTTCGACGCGGTCAGCCCGCGCCGGCCGCTGGCCGAGGCGACCCCCGCCCCGTGGGAGACGCCGGCGAGTGTCAACCCGGTGTCACCGGAAGTCGAGCCGCCGCCGCTCGCGCCGTTCCCGCTGCCGGCGTTCGAGGGCGGCGCGGCGCTCCAGGTCCACGACGCGTACTTGGTCCTCGAAACCCCCGACGGGATGCTCGTCATCGACCAGCACGCGCTGCACGAGCGCATCCTGTTCGAGCAGATGCGCCAGCGGGTCCGGGACGGCAAGCTCGAAGTCCAGCGCCTGCTCATCCCCGAGCCGATCGACCTGCCGCCGGAGCAGGCGTGCGCCGTCCTGGACGCCAAGGACCAACTCGCCGAACTCGGCCTCGAAGTCGAAGACTTCGGCGGCAACACGGTGCTCCTGTCGAGCTACCCGACCCTGTTGAAGCGCCGCGCCCCGCACGAGATTCTGCGGGCCGTCGTCGATCACCTGGTGAGCAAGGACCGGTCGCCGACGAAGGAAGTGTTCCTCGACCACCTGCTCGCCACGATGGCGTGCAAGGCCGCCGTCAAGGCCGGCGACCGGCTGACGCCCGAGGAGATCGCGCACCTGCTCCTGTTGCGGCAACTCGCCGATGATTCGAGCCACTGCCCGCACGGCCGGCCGACTTCGCTGTTGTTCAGCCGGGCCGAACTCGACCGCCAGTTCCGCCGCACCTGACCCCGTGGAAATCGCCGCCCCCGGCCGCCCGCGATGGTGGGCTAGGCAAGCCGGGGCGGTTCGGGGTAACCTGCCGGCCGGTGTGGGGTAGTCTCGGGTCGGGGGGCCGGTATGGACGCCGTCGCGGTCGGGTTGGGTTTGTGGCTGGTGCCGGCGTCCGGCGCGGCCCTGTACTACTTCGCGCTGACACTTTTGGGCTGGACGACCCGCCGGCCGACGGCCGACGTCGCCCCGCACCTGCACGTCACGGTCCTCATCCCGGCGCACGACGAGGAGCGGACGATCCCGGACGCGATCCGCTCGGTCGCGGCGTCCGACTACCCGGCGGACCTGTTGACGGTCGTCGTCGTGGCGGACAACTGCGGCGACGGCACGGCGGCGGTCGCCCGCGGGCTGGGCGCGGGGTGCCTGGAGCGGTCCGACGCCACGCGGCGCGGAAAGGGGTTCGCCCTGGCACTCGGATTGGACCGCGTCCTCGACACGCCGACGGACGTGGTCATGGTCGTGGACGCCGACTGCGAACTGTCCCCGGTGGCCGTCCGCCGGCTGGTCGCGGCGCTCGAAGCCGGGGCGGACGTGGCCCAGTCGTCGGTCATCACCCGCAACCCGCGGGTCGTGCCGGCGGGGCTGATCGCGGGCGTCGGCGGGCAGCTCGAAAACGCCGTCGCGGCCGGCCTCGACCGGCTCGGCTACCCGACCGGGTTGCGGGGCACCGGCATGGCCTTCCGCCGGGCCGTCCTCGAAGCGCACCCGTGGGACGCCTACGGCCTGACCGAGGACGCCGAGTACGCCGGGCGGTTGCGGGCCGCCGGCGTCGCCGTCCGCTTCGTCCTCGACGCGGAGGTGCGCAGCGAGGCCCCGCCGACCGCGGCCGCCTTCGGCACGCAGCGGGACCGCTGGCGGGCCGCCCTATTCACCCCGGGCTTCGGCATCGTTCACAAGCTCCTGAGCAGCAAGCCGCTCGTGCTCGCGCACCTGGCCGTGACGCTCGCCGGGGTCGTCGCGGCCCTGCCGTGGCTGCCGACTCCGGCCGGGGAGGTCGCGGCGGTCTGGGCGGGGGCGCTCCTGCTCCTCACGGCCCTCCCGTACCTGTACGCCATCCGCCGCGGCAACTACGACACCGGCGGGTTCGTCGGCCTGGTCAAGTCGGTCGCGCTCACGGCCCGCCTCGCGGTCGTGACGGTCGGCGGCCGCAAGCGACGGGTCGGCGGCTGGCAGCGGACCTTGCGCGTCGCCGAGGCCCCCGCGCGGAGCGGGGCGTGAGGTTCGCCGCGCGGCCGGGGTTGCCGCGCCGACTCCTCCCCGAGGCGCTCGTCCGCCGGCACGCCACGGCCGGCCGGGTCCACCTCACCTTCGACGACGGCCCGCACCCGGTCCACACCCCGGCCGTCCTCGACCGGCTCCGCGCGGCCGGCGTCACCGCGACCTTCTTCGTCATCGGCGGGCGGGTCGCCGAACACCCGCGGCTCGTCGAGCGGATCGCCGCCGAGGGGCACGCCCTCGGCAACCACACGATGACGCACCCGGCCTGGAAGCCGTGGGCCGGCGTCGCGTCCGTGACGCGCGAGTTGCGAGCCTGCCAGGCCGCCGTGGCGAACGCCACCGGGCTGACGCCGCGGGTCGTCCGGCCGCCGCTGGGCCGGGTGCCGCCGGGGTTCTTGATGGCGGCGCGGCGGCTGTCACTGGAGGTGCTGAACTGGTCGCTCGACACGGGGGACTGGCGCTGCCGGAGTTCCGCCGACGCGGAGCAGTGCGCCGGCGAAACCGTGCGGCTGGTGCGGCCGGGGGACGTGGTCTTACTGCACGACGGGCCGGCCGCGTTGGCGGTGCTCGATCAACTGCTCCCGGTGCTCGCCTGTCCGTCGTCGTCGCCGGGGGTCGAGGCGTCGCGGGGCGGGCCGGCGTCGGGGATTTTGTAGTCCTCGGTCAGCCAACGGCCCAGGTCGATGAGCTTGCACCGCTTCGTGCAAAATGGGTACTCGGGGTACTCCGTCCACTCCCCGGGCATCGGGGTCGAGCAGATGACGCAGACGGTCTTCGCCATCACGCCCCCTTCTTGGTCTTGGGTTTGCCCGACTCCTTGGCCGCTTCCTTGGCCGGGGCGGCCGCTTCGACCTTCGGCGCGTCGGCCTTCGGCTCCGCCTTGCCCTCGCCCTTCCCGTCGGGCTTCGCCTCGGTCTTGGCGTCGCCGGCCGGTTCGGCCTTGGCGTCGGCCGGGGCGTCGTTGCCGTCCTTGGCCGGCTTGCCGTTCTTCCGCTCGCTCTTGGCCTTCTCGTCGGCCTGGCGGTAGTCGGTGTCGTAGAAGCCCGACCCTTTGAACACGATCGCGGCCCCGCTGCCGAACAGCCGGACCAGTTTGTTCTTCTTGCACGCCGGGCACTTGGTCAGCTTCTCGGCCGTGAAGGACTGCCACTCCTCGAACTCGTGCTCGCAGGCGTCGCACCGGTAGTCGTAGGTCGGCATGGAACCTTCTTCAGTCGTGGGGAACGGTCGCTGGGGGTATTTTACGGGCCGCGGGCAATCCGCGGGCGGTTCGGGCGAACTCTTGCGGGCGGCGGCCGCTCCTGTTAAGTCTACGGCACCCGTCCGTCCGCCCGTTTGCGAAGGAGCCTTGCGATGGCCGAGCCGGAATTGTTGCACGTCCCGCCCGACGAAACCGCCCCCGAAGTCGCCGGCCCCGGGGACCCCACGACCGGCCGCGTCGAGCTGTCCGGCGAGGAGGCGATGACCCTCCTCCGCGACGGCAAGGTGGTCACGAACGCCCGCGTCGGCGGGTTGAAGTTCGTCGGGCCGGTCCCGTTCGCCGTGCAGTTCAAGGGGTGCGTACTGGTCAAGCCGGAGTTCCGCGGGGCGGCCTTCGCCGAGCCGGTGAGCCTGGTCGCGTGTACCATCGACCGCGCCCAGTTCAACCGCAAGACGACCTTCGCCAAGGGCTTCAAGATCGACGGCTCGGTCGTCCACAAGACGATCTTCCGCGACCTGACCGTGACCGGCGACCTGTTCGCCGCGCACGCCGAGTTCAAGGGCAAGGCCGGCTTCGTCGGGTGCGAGTTCCACGGCAAGGTCCACTTCTGGGAGGCGCAGTTCCACGCCTGGAGCGACTTCCAGAACTGCACCTTCCACGCCGACGCGGACTTCCGCAGCGTCCACTCCGAGGAAGGGTTCGTGCTCACGAAGTCCCGGTTCCTGGGCGACTTCCTGTTCCGCGGGGCGAACGTCGAGAAGAAGTTCTCGGCCGACGGCTGCCGGTTCGAGAAGCTGGTGGACCTGTCGAAGGCCAAGCTGCACGACTTCGCGTACCTGGAGGCCATCGACGCCGGCCCGGGCCAGACGTTCGCGTTCCTGAACGCCGTGGCCGAGCGGGTGCGGGTGCTGCCGGCGCAGGTCGAGGGCCGGCTGCAGAGCGAGCGGGACGGCCGGCACCTGGACGCCATGCAAGAGTACGGCCTGTTGAAGAAGAGCTACTCGCAACTGCACCGCTTCGACCAGGAGGACTGGGCCTTCTACCGGTTCAAAGTCGCCCAACGGCGGGCCGCCGGGAGTTCGTGGCGGCGGCCGTGGACCAAGTGGCGGACCTTCGCCGAGTGGCTCTTCCTGGACGTCGGCTGCGGGTACGGCACGAACCCCCTACGGGCCGTCCGCATGGCGGCGGTGATCGTCCTCGGCTTCGCCCTCGTGTACGCCACGAACGCCGACATGTTCTACGCCGACAAGCTGCCGTTCCCCGGCGAGGGCGCGAGTAAGACCGACTTCGCCAACGCCACGATGATCGGGCTGACGACGAGCGTGTCGATCTTCACGTCGGGCATGGGCGGCATCCGCGAGCTGGCGATGGGCTGGATGAACGTGCCGGTCATGATCGAGTCGGTTATGGGCACGCTACTCTTCGGCCTCTTCATCGTCGCCTTCTCGCGCAAGGTCATCCGGTAGTGCGACGCGAAGCCGGGGGGTGGATGCGACGATTGACCGACACCGGGTACTCGGGTGGTCCCTGTTGGCGCATCCGGAGTGGGAAAAGCAGCGGGGTCACCGCCGCGTGGCCGACCCGGCTTGACGGGCGGGCCGGCCCCGTTAGCATAATCGATGTTCCGAGCTGGTAGCTCAGTTGGTAGAGCAAGGGACTTTTAATCTCTAGGTCGAGGGTTCGAGCCCCTCCCAGCTCATCTCGGACACCACCCCCCGATGCCCTGCCGAACCCTCCGGTTCGGCGGGGCATCGGCGTTGATGGCGACCTCCGAGTTTACGTTACGGGGCTGGGTGGCTCCGCCGCAGGCGACTCTTGTTAGCCCGACGCGCTAGCGAGGGTCGAGGGGTCGTTGACGATGTTCGGGGTCGTGGATGGTACGGTCGTCGATCACCAACCTTGCCCTCGACCGGTCCGCCCTCGCTAGCGCGTCGGGCTAACGCGCCTGCGGCGGAGCCGAAAACCTTGATCTTAACGCCGCTCTATCGCTGGACCGTGACGGCGAGCGCGATCGCGTTGCCGGTGTGCGACGTCTGGCCGGCCGGGGGCGGGGCGTCGAGGCGGTAGCCGGCAGGCGTCACTTCGTAGGCGAACGGCTTCGCCGTGACGGGGTCGTTCGGCACCGGCAGGGTCACTTCGGCGAGGGTTGCGGGGAGTCGGCCGCCGTGCGTCGCGGCGTGCAGGCGGACCGCTTCGCACGCCTGAAAGAGTGCCAGGCGGCGCTCGACGCGGGTGTGCGCGTCGTGGACTTTCGTGACCGTCGGCAGGACCAGCAAGAAGACCCGCAAGGTGGGGTCGCTGGGGTGGTCCTTCAAGGCCCGGGCGGACTTCGCTTTCAGCGCCTCGATTTCGACCGCCGCCTTCGGGTAGGGCAGGTAGAAGAGCGCGGCCTGGTCGTCCCACAGTTCGCGGTAAATGCTGGCCGCGCGGACGAGGACTGCCTGGGCGGGCGGCATCGTGTCGAGGTCGGCCCTGGCCCAGCCGCGGGCGGCGAGTTCGTCCCGGGCCGCCGGCGCGAGCAGCGTCAACCCGACACTCTGCGCGACCTGGGCGAGCGGGTCGTCGAGTCCGCCGGCCGCCCCCGGGTCCGCGCCGCCCAACAACTTCATGTGGTCCCGGAACGCCTTCGACGCGACCGCCTCGGACACCGGTCCGGCCTCCAACGCGGCGAGTTGCGGTAAGAAGGCCAGCGTCTGCCGCAACTCCCCGTCGAGCGACGGCCGCGGGTCGATGAACGGGTGCGGCAGGGTGGCGAGCGCCCAGTACAGGTTCGGGGCACCCGGTCGCGTCGTCAGGTGCTCGGCCTGGGCGATCATCGTGACGGCGATGGCGTCGGCGACGAGCAGGTCGATCGCACTCCCGGCCTCGCCGACGTGGCGGGCGTGTTGCAGGCCGGTTTGCAGGGTTCGCAGGGCGTCGGTCGTGCGGCCCTCGGCCAGGTCGAGGCGGACGCGGTGCTTGAGCAAGCGGGTGGCCTCGCGCCGCCCCTGGACGAGGTTCGTGGAGACGGCCACCTCCTCGGCCCCGCCGCCGCCGCGGTACTGCCAGTCGCACCCGGCCATCCGCGCGGCGTCGTCCAGGGCGCGGAACATCGGGCGGTACGGCTTGAGGTACTCGGCGACTTCGGCCAGGGGCAACTGGTCGTCCGGCAGGCCGTCCCAGGCGTCCACCCGGTCCTGGAGCTTGCGCCGGGCGAGCGGGTCGCGCGGCGGCTCGGGGGTGAGGGTCGCGGCCCGCAGGTAGCCCAGGGCGGCGTTGCCGGGCGAGCGGTCGCGGCTCGGCGGCAAGAGTTCGTGCTTCAACGTCGGCACGCCCGGCCCGACGAGCCGCAGGGTGCGCTCGAGTTTGAGCGGTTCGCCCGGTGGCTGGGCGGGCGCGGTCAGCGGCGCGGCGTAGGCCAGCAGCGCGACGAGGAAGCGGGTCATCGGTCGTCCTCGGGGAGAGGCGGCGGCGGGGGCGTGGGGCGGGGGGGCGTGGCGTACACGCCGCGGCCGAGGACCGGGAAGTCCTCGAACCCGTCGCGCGGGCGGGGCGCGGGGACCGCTTCGGGCAGCATCGTCAGGCCGGCGGCGAGTACGTCGTTCCGCAGCCGCAGCCAGCGGACGCGCTCCTCCAGCGTCGGCTCATCGCCGGTCGGTTTCACGGCAAACCCGGTCGGCTCGACCGGGACTTTGGACGGCGGAAAGACCTCGCGCGGCACCGGGGCGAGTTCGACCTCGGCCGGCGACACCGCGGCGACACCGGGCACCGGCCCGCGCCCGGTCGGGCGGTCGGCGGGGGCCGCGGCCCAGACGGCGACGACGGCGGCCCCTACGCACCCGAGGACGGTTTGGCCCAGGCACAGGCGCTGCCAGAAGGCGACGCGGCGGCCCTCGGCGGCGCGGCCGGCGGCGAACAGGAAAGCCGGCGTCGCCAGGTCGGCCGGCGCGGGGGCCAGCCGGGCCAGGGCGCGGGCCAGCGGGTCGCCGCCGCAAAGCGGGCCGTCGGGGTCGGCGGGCGGGACGCGGGGGTCGCTCATGGCACTTCAACTCGGCGTGCGGGTTTTCGGGGCGGTCGCGGGGATCGGGCGGGTCACTTTCAAGTGGACGCGAAGCAGTTCGAGGCCGGCGGCGTACCGGCGGTAGGCGGTACTCGCCGACCCGCCGACGGTCGCCGCGATTTGCTCGAAGGTCAGCCCGCCCCACAGGTGGGCGACGAGGATTTCGCGGGCGTCGAGCGGGATCGCTTGCAGGGCGTCCGTCGCGGCCCGGGCGTCCAGCCCGGTCGGGTCGTCGGGCGGGGTGAACCAGCACGGGGTGCGCTCGGCGGCGCGGGCCTCGTACTTCTGCCGCCGGCGGGCCGCCCGGCCGGCGTCGATCGCGCCGTTCCGCACCACCCGGTACAGCCACGGCACCAGGCTCTCGGGCGGGGTGCCGGCGCGGGCGAGTTTCAGGAACGCCGCCTGGACCACGTCCTCCGGGGCGGCGCACCACTGCCGCGCGTACAGGACCAAACCGGCCGCGTGCCGGTCCACCAGGGCCGTGAGTAGTTCGGCGGTCACCACACGGAATCAGACGCCTCCGGGGCCGACCGCTTTCAAGCCGTTCGCAAAATATCCGGACTCGGCGTCGAATCACGCTTGACATTATGATGGCGAGGTGAGATGATTCAGTCGGTCGTGCAATCGACCGAGGATTATCCGGCCCCGCCGCACTCCCCGCAGCGAACCTCTCCCACCTTTTCGGAGGACGGTCATGAATCGTTCGACCCGGCCCGCGTCTCGTCCCGGCTTCACGCTGATCGAGCTCCTCGTCGTCATCGCCATTATTGCCATCCTGATCGGCCTGCTGTTGCCCGCCGTGCAGAAGGTCCGCGAGGCGGCGTCCCGCATGAAGTGTACCAACAACCTGAAGCAGTTGGGCCTGGCCATGCACGGCCACCACGACGCCCTGGGCAAGTTCCCCATCGGGTCCAGCGCCGGCAGCCGGCCCCGCCAGACGTGGGTCATGAGCCTGTGGCCCTACATCGAGCAGACCGCGCTGGCGGGCAAGAACAATTTGAACAACAACTTCTACCAGGAGCCTGCCACGATCGGCGGCACGATGAACGGCCTGTGCGGGTCCCGCGTGCCGGGGTACTACTGCCCGAGCGACAACGGCGTCGATTTGAACACGACGTACTACCAGCGGACCCGCGGCAACTACATGGTCTGCTGGGGCAACACCCGGTACGGCCAGGGCGTGCCGGTCGTCGGCAGCGGCCCGGGCGCGGGGATGTTTTCCCACAAGGACGGGGACCGCGCGCAGCCCGTCACCGTCACCTTCGGCAGCATCTCCGACGGCACCTCGAACACGCTCATGCTGGCCGAGAGCCTGATGGCCAAGTCCCCCGCCGACAACGACTGGCGCGGGGACATCCACAACGACGACGGCGTGTTCCGGTTCCACACGATCACGCCGCCGAACAGCACCGTGGCGGACATCATCGCGTCCGGCTGGTTCCAGAACGCCAACGACCCGCTGATGCCGGCCGTGGCCGGGGGCGGGAACGAGCAAGTCGCCGCGGCCCGGAGCCGGCACACCGGCGGGGTGAACGCCGGCCTGGCCGACGGCAGCGTCCGGTTCTTCCGCAACAGCACCGCCCCCGTCACCTGGATGGCCCTCGGCACCATGAACGGCGGCGAAGTCGTCAGCGTCGATTGACCCGGCCGTCGGCCCGCAACCCCTCCCCCCCTCGCCCCACGGACCGCCCCCATGACGACTCTCCTCGCCGCCCGCAAGCTGACCGGCATGGCCCTGACCTTCGTGCTGGCCGCGGCCGTGCTGGGCTGCGACAGCGGCCCGCCGATGGGGGACGTCGAGGGGGTCGTCACGGTGGACGGTGCCCCGGCCGCGATGGGGGCGATCACCTTCACCCCGACCGACGGCCAGCGTGCCCCGGCCGGGTGCGAAATCAAGGACGGCAAGTACGCCGTCCGCGTCGCCGTGGGGCCGTGCAAGGTCGAACTCCGCGTGCCCAAGAAGATCGGCGAGAAGAAGCTGTACGGCAACGACCCGCACAGCACGTCCGCGCCGGTCTTCGAGGAGTCGTTGCCGGCGAAGTACAACGACACCACGGACCAGAAGCACGACGTGACCGCCGGCCGGACGACGAAGAACTGGGACGCCAAGTCCCGGTACGCCAAGTAACCCCCGCCGGCCAAATCCGCGCGGTCGTGCGCCGGTGGCACGCCCGTTGCATGACCGCCCCCCCGAAACCCGGGGCCTCGCACTTCGCGGGCGTCCCGGTTCCCTTTCGGTGAGGAACCGGCCATGACCAGCACCACGAAATCGACGACCGTCGGCGTCTTCAACACCCGCGGCCAGGCCGACAAGGCCGTCAACGAGTTGAAGGCCCTCGGGTACACCGACGACCAGATCGGCGTCGTCGCCAAGCACCAAGACAGTACCGCCAAGACCGGCCTCCAGGACGACCCGACCGGGACGCGCTGGGAAGAGGGCACGGGCATCGGGGCCGCCGCCGGGGCCGCGACCGGGACGGGCCTCGGCCTGGCCGTCGCCGCCGGCCTGTTGACGCCGGTCGGCCCGTTGATCGCCGGCGGGGCGCTGATCGCGCTGCTGGCCAGCGCCGGGGCCGGGGCCACGGTCGGCACGCTCGTCGGCGGCCTGGTCGGCCTCGGCGTGCCCGAGGACGACGCCGAGTACTACGAGGGCGAGGTGGACGCCGGCCGGTACGTCGTCACCGTGGACGCCGGTGCCCGCTCGACCGAAGTCCAGTCGATGTTCCGCCGCCACGACGGCTACGACCGCAGCACCTCGACCCCCCGGTAAGCGGCCCCCGTTCCGGACGACCCAGCCCCGCCCGACCCCCGGTGATTTCCGCGGGCCGGGCGGGGCTTTCGGCGTTTGAAATTGCGCCCGCCGGGCGGCGAATACAACACCATTCCCCACACCGAGGAGTGTCCGCCGTGCTCGCGCTCGATCAACTGGTCTTCGTCGGCTTGAACGGGTACGCGGTCGCCCTGGACCGCGACACCGGCGACATCGTCTGGTCCAACGACCAGATGAAATCCGGGTACGTGACGATGCTCCTCGACGGCGACCGACTCATCGTTTCGACCAACGGGTACATCTTCTGCCTTCACCCGCTGACCGGGGACATCCTCTGGCAAAACACGATGAAGGGCTACGGGAGCGGCGCGCCGACTTCGCTGGTGTCGGTCCGCGGGCAGAGTTCGCAAGACGTGATCGTGCAGGGTGCGGCCGCCGATACCGCTGCCGCGACCGGCACGCACGCCGCGGCCGCCGTGATTTGACGCGGTCGAAAATCGGGGCCGGCGGCGTATCTGTAACCGGAAATGCTTCCCCTCCTCCGGTCCCGCCGCCCATGTTTGAAACCCTCGTCGAGACGACCGACCCCGCCGTTTACCAACTCGTCAGCACCCAGCGCGGGCCGGGCGGGGCGTTGCCGCTGACCGACGAACTGTTGCGGCACGCGCCGAGCGGCGATCTGTTCGGCTGGACGCAGAACGTCGGCATGGGCCTGTCCCCGGCGCTGTTGGGCCGCAAGGAATTCCTGATCCTCTCGACGCACGGCGGCATCCGCGGCGAGGACGGCACGCCCATCGCACTCGGCTTCCACTCCGGGCACTGGGAAGTCGGCCTCCTGGTCAAGGCGGCGGCCGACGAGTTCCAGCGGCAACTGGCCATCCCGTTCGCCGGGGCCGTGACCGACCCGTGCGACGGCCGGACCCAGGGCACGACGGGCATGTTCGACAGCCTGCCGTTCCGCAACGACGCGGCGACCGTCTTCCGCCGGCTGATCCGCAGCCTTCCCACCCGCGCCGGGGTCATGGGCGTCGCCACGTGCGACAAGGGCCTGCCGGCGATGATGATGGCGCTCGCCGCCCAGCACGACACGCCGACGATCCTGGTCCCCGGCGGGGTCATGCTGGCGGGGGACGCGCACGCCGAGGACACGGGCAAGGTCCAGACGATCGGTGCCCGGTACGCCAACGGCGAAATGACGCTGGAGGAAGCGGCCGAAGCAGGCTGCCACGCCTGCGCGTCCCCCGGCGGCGGCTGCCAGTTCCTCGGCACGGCGGCCACGTCCCAGGTCGTCGGCGAGGCGCTCGGCCTGTCGCTGCCGCACTCGGCCCTGTCGCCCAGCGGCCAACCGGTCTGGCTCGACCTGGCCCGGCGGTCGGCGCGGGCACTCGTCCAGTTGGAGCGGCGCGGCATTCACACCAAGCACGTCTTGACCGAGGCGGCCTTCCACAACGCCCTGGCCGTCTTCGCGGCCTTCGGCGGAAGCACCAACCTGCTGCTGCACACCCCCGCCATCGCCTTCCACGCCGGCATCAAGCGGCCCACGGTCGCCGACTGGACGGCGATGAACCGCCGCGTCCCCCGGCTCGTGGACGCCCTGCCGAACGGCCCCGTCGGCCACCACACGACCCGCGTCTTCCTGGCCGGCGGCGTGCCCGAAGTGATGCT
>JANYHV010000247.1 GCA_025362195.1 Fimbriiglobus sp.
CCCCGGGTCGGGGATTACCGTGTGGGGAAGCGGGTCCGGCCTCACAGAGGCCAGCTACAGAAGACCAGACCGGCCTCACTGTCGTCCGCCTGCCTGTCGCTACACGATTCTAAAATCCGCTCTAATACCAAAACCACCTCCCGCAAAGACGCCAAGTGGCCAAGGGGAACGCACCTCCCGTTTTCGCTCTCCTCGGTTTCGATTATTCCCCGCGCCCTCATGTGCCCTCTGCGGTGAAATGCATTTCTTCCCTCACAGCCCGCCGGCGTAGATGCTGCGGCCGCCGTCTACGGGCAGGCAGACGCCGGTGATGAAGTCGTTTTCCACCAGCGCCATGACGGCCAGGGCGACGTGCCGCGGGGTACCCTCGCGCTTGACCAGCGTCGCGTTGATGGCTTCGTCGCGTTCGGCTTGCGCCAGATCGGCGGGCAGCATCACGGGGCCGGGCAGGACGGCGTTGACGCGGACCCTCGGGTTCCGCGTGCCGAGTTCGACGGCCAGGCTGCGCGTCAGCCCGGGGATCGCCGCTTTCGAGGGGAAGTACGCGGCGTAGTTCGGGTACGGCCGGGCGACGGCCCAGTCCCCGATGGTCACGATGACCCCGCCTTCGGGCTGCCCGCACATCCGCAGGCCGACGCCGCGGCTGACCAGAAATGTCGAGAGGGTGTTGGCGTCGAAGTTGGCCCGCACGTCGGCCGCGGTCACCTCTTCGAGCCGCTTCGACTGCCAGACTGCCGCGGCGTTGACCAGCACATCGACGCGGCCGAACCGGGCGAAAACCTGCGCGACCAGCGCGTCCGCCTCGGCCTCGACCGTCAGGTCGGCGGCGAACGCCTCGCACTCGACGCCGAAGGTCCGCAAGTGCGCGACGGTCTCCCGCGCCTCGGCGGTTGACGTGCGGTAATGCACCGCGACGGCGTACCCCTTCTGGGCGAGCATTTCCGCAATGTGGAAGCCGACGCGGCGCTTGCCGCTGCCGGTCACGAGGGCGATCTTCGTCATCGGCGCGACTCCCAATTCCAGGCGACGGTCGAACCGGCGGTGTCGAGCGGCGCGTCGAGCGTCACCCACGTTTTGCACCCGGCGTACTCGGGCTTCTCGGCGACGACGTAAGGCGCGACCGGCATGTAGGCCGTGACACTCAACACGTACAGCCCCGGCGTGCGGTAGGCGAAGCGCTGGCGGATCGTCTCCTCGCTCAAAACGTGCCGGTCGGCGAGTGCCAACAGCGCGTCGAGGTCGGTGACGTATTCGACGCCGTGGACCTCGGCCCAGTGCGTCAGGTGCAGTTCCCCGGCCGGCGGGCGCGTGGCCTCGGCGGCTTCCAACAGCGGCGCACACTCGGGCTTGATGCCCCTGTACTGCGGCTCGTGGAAGTACGTCGGGTACAGCCAGAAGCGGTCGTGCTCCGGGCGAAACGTCCCGCCGACTTCGCTGATGCCGCCCTTGCGCAAGATGATCCGCTGCCGCCCTTCGCCGACGGCGTGGCAGACGACGGCCCACTCTTTGAACGCGATCTGTAGCATATCGAAACCCCTTTAACCTCGGGTATCGGGTATCGGGTGTCGGGTGTGGGGTGTCGCAGAATTCGAAACGCACCCGCCGGCTTCTGCGACACCCGAAACCCGAAACCCGAAACCCGAGATTTATCCTAGAAACGTATTCTCCCCGCGTTGGCCGCGGGCCAGCAGTTCGCGGACGGCGTCGCGGGGCGACTTGCCCTCGTACAGCACTTCGTACACGCCGGTGACGATCGGCATCTCGACGCCCATTGCCGCGACGCGGTGGTAGACGCTCTTGGCCGTGTACACGCCCTCGGCGACTTGCGGCCGGGCCAGCACTTCGGCCAGCGTCGCGGTCCCGGCGGCGAGTTCCGCCCCGACCCGGCGGTTGCGGCCGTGCGGGCTGAAGCAGGTCGTCACAAGGTCTCCGAGGCCGGCCAGGCCGTGGAAGGTGCCCGGCTCCGCGCCGTGGACCGAGCCGAACCGGCAGATCTCGACGAGGCCGCGCGTCAACAGGGCCGACTTGGCGTTATCGCCGAAGCCGAGGCCGTCGGACACGCCGGCGGCGATGGCGATGACGTTCTTCAACGCCCCGGCCAGTTCGACGCCGAGGAGGTCGAGGTTGGTGTAAATCCGCAGCCGGGGGCCGCCGAAGCTCGCCTGCACCGCCTCGGCCGTGGCCCCGTGCGCGCAGGCGGCGACGAGCGAGGTCGGCCGGCCGCGGGCGACCTCCTCGGCGTGACTCGGGCCGCTCAGGGCGACGACGTTGTCCGCCCCCAAGACTTCGGCGAGGATTTCGCTCGGCCGCGCGAAGGTGTCGATCTCGATCCCCTTCGTCACGCTCACGACGGGGCACCCGGGCGGCAACAGGCCGCGGAACGGGCGCAAGGTTTGCCGCAAGAACGCACACGGGATCGCCGTCACCCAGCAGTCCGCCCCGGCCACGGCTTCGCCCGGGTCGGCGGTGATCCGCACGGCCGCGGGGATCGGCACGCCGGGCAGTTGCCGGCGGTTCTCGCGGTGAGTCAGCAGTTCGGCGGCACTGGTCGCGCGGCCCGCCCAAAGGTTGACCGTGCGACCCGGCCGCGCGGCCAGGTGGCACGCCAGGGCGGTCCCCCACGCGCCGGCACCGAGGACCGCGAACGTCTGCATAGCTCCCCCGTTCCGGACAGTGTCCCGACCCCTCAAAGTTTACCGGGGCGCGGCCCGGGCGGCGCGCGAACTTCGAGAATCGGTCACGGACCCCCGCACGACACGTCGATGGTGTCTGGGGTGGAGTGCCTCCGCCGCGACGAGATTTTCCGCCGACCAGGAGGGCGACCGATGGCCACCCAACTCCACATTTACCGCGCCCCGGCCGACGACCGGCACGAAGCCGTCGAGACCGACGAGTACGCCGACACGCTGAAAATGCCGAGCGTCCGCGTGCGGTTGGGCGACCTGCTGCCGCTCGTGGCGATGGCCCAGAAGTTGAACTTCATCTGGCTCAAAGACTTCCTCGACGACGACGTGCGGATCAGCGAAGACCTGCACGAAGTGCTGTTAACCCTCCGCGCCGGCCGCCCGTCCGCGTAGTCGTGGACTCCGGGCGCTTATGCTTCCGGCTCGCCTCGAGTCCGCAAGCAACCGACGAGCATTGACCCGACCGTGGCCCAATCGCCCGCGGCGGCGAACAGTTCGACGCGGCTGTCCCGCCGGTAGGCGATCGTGCGGACGGTCGTCGTCCCGGTCGCGCGGTTGACGGCGATCCACTCGCCGTCGACGCGGAACACTCCCTTCAAGCGCGTCACGCCCGGCAGTGCCCCGAGCGTGGCCAGCAACTTCCCTTCATCGAACTCGTCGCCCGGACTGAACACCCAGCCGCACGCCCCGGCCGACGGGTAGCGCACCGGCGTGCCGCGCGTCGGCAGTCGCACCAGTTCGTCGCGCGGCACGGCTTCGGCGGGGTGCGCGTCGGGGTACAGCGCGCGGCGTTCGTGCTCCGGCATCAGGTCGAGCCAGGCCGGGTCGATGCGGCCGTGTTCGACCGCGGCGACGAGCAGTTTCGGCGGGAACAGGCCGGCCGCCCACGCCCCGAACGCCGCCACGAGGTCGGGCGTCGCCGCGTCGGCCTTGTTCAAGAGGAGCACGTCGGCGAGGTGGACCTGGTCCATGAAGATCGGGTTGTCGAACATGCCCGGGCAGGCGAAGTCGGCCGGGGCGACGAGGCCGACGGTCGCCCGCAGTTCGAGCCGGTCGGCGTAGTCGTCGCGGATCGTGTCGATGAGCCGCGCCGGGTGGCCGAGGCCGGTCGTTTCGAGCAACAGCCGGTCGGGCCTGGCCTCGGTCAGCAGGAAGTGCAGGGCGACGGGCAGTTCGGGGGCCGACGC
>JANYHV010000339.1 GCA_025362195.1 Fimbriiglobus sp.
CCGACGTAGTGCGTGCCGTGATCGACGGCCGGGTTGCCGTTCAGGTACACCGTCACGTCGGGGTTGCGGTAGTTCTCGACCCAGTTCGGGGTGCGGTCGCTCAGGTTCACGCCCGAGTGGGTTAACCCCAGTCCGGGCGACTCCACGACCGCCCAGAGAACGCTGCCGAGAGCGATGACGAGGTTCTGGTGCTCGTTGTTCGCAAGTGGCGACACGACGGTAACTCCCTCCCAGACTTCGGTCCGACGGTCGTCGTCCAACCCCGGCCACATCTTGTGAACCGTCCCCTCCTGCGTCGGGTCCAGCACCAGAATCGCCATCGCGCGGCTCCTTGAGGTTCGGGGAAGGGTTGAGGGTCACTTCAGGCTCGCCAGGAACTCGACCACGTCGCGCAACTCGCGCTTCGACAGCTTCTTGTGCAAGTCGTCCGGCATCGCCGACTTGTCCGGCTTCTCGGCGTCGATGTCCTCGCGCGGCACGAGAATCGTCTTGTTCTCGGCGGTCACGAGCGTCACCGACTTGGCGTCCTTGCCGCGGAGTACGCCGGAGAGGGTGCGGCCGTCGGCGAGGTTCAGGATCACCGACTGGTAGCCCTCGGCGATCTTCGCGTTCGGGTTGACGATCGATTCGAGCAGGTAGTCGCGGTCCTTGGTCTTAGCGATGTCGTTGAGCGCCGGGCCGACCTCGCCGCCGTTGCCGTCGAGTTTGTGGCACCGCTGGCAGTAAACCGCCGCGTTGTTCAAGAAGATTTGCCGGCCGACGGCCGCGTCCCCGCCGGCGCTGGCGAGGCGGTCGCGGGCGAGTGGGTCTTTGGCGACGGCGGCGCGGTCGGCCGTGTCGATCTCCTTGAGCTTCTCGCGCAACGGGGCGTGCAGCTTGAGCTTGTCGGTGGTGCTGCGGGCCTGGGCCGCCTCCATCACGTCGAGCTTCAGGGCGATCGGCAGTTTGCCGGAAAGCACGTCGGACAGGCCCCCCGCGATCGCGCCGTCAATCTCGGCCGATTCCTTCAACGTCCCCATGACGGCGAGGGCCATCTGCTTCTCGACGAGCGACGCCTTGTCGTCCTTCAAGAGCGCCGGCAGTTCCTTCGACGCCGCCGTCGGGTTCGACTTGGCGTTGACCACGCGGGCCGCCCCACGCAGTTTGTCTTCGCCGGACGCCATCGCCAGCTTGGCCGCCTCGGCGAGTTGCGTCGCCTTGACCGCCTCGAGCGCGAACAGGGCTTCGACGCGGGTGTTGACCGGTTGCTTGGCGTCGGCGATGAGTTCGAGCATCAGCGGGCCGACTTCCTGGATGCCGAGCTTGGCCGTGAGCTGCGCGGACTGCTTGCGGAGGGCGTCGCTGCCGACGAAGAGCTTCGCCAGGACGCCGACGGCCGCTTGCTTGGCGATCCCCGGCGAGCGCTCGCCGAGGTTCATCGTCAGGCCGGTGATCGGGTCGAGCCGCTTCGGCTTGGCCCACTCTTCGAGCATCTTGAGCGCGGCCGTGCGGACGCCCTCGTTCTCGCTCGTGCGGGCCGCCACCGCCGCGACGCGGTCGGCGTGCATCGCTTCGCCCAGCCGGTAGTTCGCGGCTAGCGCCCGGTACGCCACGGCGTCTTGCACGCCGGGGTTGTCGCTGAGTTTCGCCAGGCCGGGCATGGGGGCGGTCAACGCCTGGTCGTAGATGGCGCGGGCCGCCTCCGCGGCGACGGCGGGGTCACTGTCCGTCAGCCACTCGTCGAGCTTGGGGCACTGCAACTTGCGGAGTGCGAGCACCACGCCGAGGCGAACCGCCGGATGGTCCGACGCCGGCTTCGACGCCTTCCAGGCGTTCGCCAACTCGCACGGGGCCGGGCCGGACAGCGTAATCAGCGCCTCGACTGCCGCTTGCCGCAGATAGGCGTCCTTGTTGTCGTTGTCCTTGAGGACAGCGAAGATCGGGGCGTACTGGTTTGCTTGAGAGTCAGGCTTGGTAGGCTTCGACACCCACTGCGCTGTCAGTTTGGCGTAGGACCGGACCGCCTGAGCACGCACCGCCAAGTCGGGGTCGGCGAGAGGGTGGACGAAGCCGGGTTCCGTCTTGTAAGTCCAGACGAGCGGCGTAACGGGTTCAGACGCGTCCGCCGGGGTGACGGCTATCGCGGTTTGCCCGTAGACTTTGAGGGCGTTGCGGCGCACGTCGGCCGACTGGTCGCGGGTGTACTGGCCGGCGGCTGCGTTCAGGTTCAATTGCCCCAGTGCCCAGATCGTGTGCAACTTTGCCATCACGCTCGCCGGCTTCGACCGCTTCAACAGCTCGCCCGCCCCCGGCCGCTTCGCCAGCCCGTACTGCGCCTCCTGGCGGACTTCGCGGTGCGGGTGGTCGAACAGCGCGATCAGCTCCGCCGGCGACTTCTTGGCGAAGCCCTCGGCGAGCAGTTTCTTGGCTTCGGCGACGGCGGGGTTCTTCATGGCTTCGGCGTCGGTCACCTTGAAGATGCGGCCTTTTTGCGGCTTGGTCCAGCCGCCGACCCAGTCGAGCCAGTAAAACGCGCCGTCGGGGCCGAACTCGCAGTCGGTGGCTACCATGTTCTTGACGAATGGGTGCAGGTCGGTTACCTCGAAGCTCGCGCCTTTCGGCTTCACCGCCAGCGACCAGATGACGCTGTTACTAGCGCTCGCCGTGAAGTCGCAGGCGAAGAAGTGACCCTTGTAACGGTCACTCAGGCCGACGCCGGGGTAGTACGTGATCCCCGACGGACCGTTGCCGAAGTGCAGCAGTGGCGGGACGACGTAAGCCGGCGGCTTGCTGTCCTTGGTCTCGGTGTGCCAGATGCCCTCGGTGTTCCACGGCCCGCGGTTGCCCTGCGGCACGGCGGCGTTGTGCATGAGCGTGCCGTACTGGTAGCCGCACCGCCAGCCGGAGTCGCCGCCTTCGACGATCTGGACCCAACGCGCCTTGTCGCCGGAGTCGGAGTTGTTGTCGTACGTGAACAGGTTGCCGAGTTCGTCGAAGGCAAGTTCCTGCGGGTTCCTTAAGCCGACATGCACGATCTCCAACTTCGAGCCGTCGGGCATACAACGCAACACAGCGCCCGAGTCTGGGTTGCTTAATGTCGTGCCTTCCTTGGTGACGACCTTGAAGCCGCGGTCGCCGATGGAGAAGTACAGCTTGCCGTCCGGCCCCATGCGCAGGCCGTGCAAGTCGTGGCCAACAAATTGCACGCGGACGCCGTAGCCGGTGGACATCACGTCGGTCACGTCGGCGGTGCCTGTGCCCTTGGTGTCCTTCAACTTGTAGAGCGACGGGATGCACGTGAAGTACACGTCGCCGTCGCGGGCCAACACCCCCGCCGCGACGCCGTCGGCCGGCTTGTTGAACGGCCCGGCGAACAGCGTCGATTGGTCGGCGACCCCCTTGCCGGTCGAGTCCCATACCTTGCGGACGGTCTCGCCGAACTTCTCGAACGCGGGGTACTTGTGCTTGGCGTACATCGCCAGCCGGTCCTCGACGGACCGCGAGCCGATGTCGTCGTCGAGCCAGTGCATGAAGCCGCGCGTGTCGGGGACGCCGTCGGCGAAGCGGTTGGTCTCGACGACGTAGCACGCCCCCTGGCCGTCGAACCCGAAGGCGACGGGGTTCGCCAGCGCCGGCTCCGACGCCCACGCGGTGACGGTCAGCCCCTTCTCGACCTGCGCCCGCTTGGCGGCGTCGCCGACATCGGCAGCCGTGACCTTGGCAGCCTTCTCCGCGTCCGGCGGCACGGCAATCGCAACCAGCGACACGACCGCGACGGCGAGCGGCACGGACAACCAACGCTTCATGGGGACGGCTCCGGGGAGGGGACAGGGCAGGTGGGATGAAGGCTTCGCCGCAGCGAATCGTGTCGGTCTTGTTAGCCGGACGCGCGAGCGACGGGAGCAAATCCCTAGTACGCAACGCCCGTGGGTGGTGACGGCTTCGTCTTTTCCCACAAGCATCGTCCAGCGGGATTTGTTCCCGTCGCTCGCGCGTCCGGCTAACAAGACCGACACGATTCGCTGCGGCGAAGCCTTCATCCCACCTGC
>JANYHV010000309.1 GCA_025362195.1 Fimbriiglobus sp.
TCCCAGACGCCGATCGGCTGGTACGGCTTGACGCTCTTGCCGCCGATCTTGGGGGACATCAACCCCGACGCACTGAGGGCGTAATCGCGGATCATCTCGGCGTCCATGCGGAAGCGCGGCCCGCGGCTCAGGAGCGCGTTCGCCGGGTCGCGTTCGAGCTTGACCGGCGAAGTCGTCGCCGCCTGGCGGTAGGTCGCGGACGTGAGCATCTGCTTGAACGCCCGCTTCACGTCCCAGTTGTTCTCGCGGAAATCGACGGCCAGCCAGTCGAGCAACGCGGGGTGGCTGGGCTGCTCGCCGGCGATGCCGAAGTCCGCGGCGGTCCGCACCAACCCGGTGCCGAAGAGTTCGGACCAGAAGCGGTTGACGGTCACGCGGGCGGTCAGTGGGTGGTCCGCACGCAGCAGCCACTGGGCGTAGCCGTAGCGGTTCTTCGGCAGGTCGGCGGGCATTGGGGGCAGGGAGGCCGGGGTGCCGGGGGCGACCTTGTCCTTGCGGCGGTCGTACTCGCCGCGGTCGAGGACGTAAGCCTCGGCCGGCGTCGTTTTCTCGGCCGACACGTGGGCCACGGTGCCCCGGCCGCGGTAGGCGGTTTCTTCCTGCTTCAAGTCTTGCAGCGTCTTCGCCAGGGTCTTCGACTCGGGGTCGGCCGAGGCCAGCCACCAGTCGAACACCTCGTCCGCGTCGGTCGGCTTCCGCTTGGCCGCTTCGGTGCCGAGGACCGACGCGATCCGCGGCGCGACGGCCAGGGTGTTGACCTCGTTCGTCGTCAACTCGCGGCCGTACAACCGCAGGTCGCTGACGCCGAGGGCTTTGGCGTTCTGGCCCGGCGTGCGCCGACCGATGGTCAGCAGCGCGTCGGTGCGGATGGTCGGAATCGTCCCGACTTTGGTCGCGTCGTTCGCGACGCTCTCCGCCGAGACGTTGACCGGTTGCGGCTCGCCGTTGACGAACAGCTTGAGGCCGGCGGCCTTGCGGCTGCCGTCGTAGGTGACGAAGACGTGGTGCCACTTGTTCGGGTCGAAGCCGTTCTTCGTCATGACCTTGATCGCCTTGCCCGGCCAGGCGTCGATCAGGTGCGCGGCGAACTTGTCGTTGTCGAGCCACAAGTCCCAGCCGCGGTGCTCCTTCGCAACGTCCATTTTCGAGAAGATCGCCGCCGTCTGGCCGCGTTGCGGGACTTGCACCCAGGCCCCGTAGGAGAACGGCTTGTCGATCTCGAAGTTGCCGACTTCCTTCGGGAACTCGATGGCCCCGGGGCCGGTAGCAGGCGGCGTCGTCCAGGCGACCGAACCGCCGAACGGGCCGGGCTTCCAGGTCGTGCCCTTCGGCAGCGGCAGTGCCCGCGTCTGGCCGTCGAGGGTGTACAACTCGGTCGTGCCCTTGCCGCCGTTCAGCGTCGCGCGGAGGGTCAGGCCGGTTTCGGTTGCCTTCGCCAGGATGTCGGCCGGGCGGGTCGCCTTGGTCCACGCCTCGAAGGCCGGCTTGGCCGTCGTCTTGCGGCCTTCGAGTTGCTTCTTGGCGTCCTGGATGCGGCCGTCGATTGACGCCCAGGTTTCGCGATCGGCGTCGGTCGGCACGAAGATGATCGGCGGCGTGTCCTTGATGTTCCCGTCCATCGCCTGTTGCACGGAGTTGTTGAAGTACGCCGACAGCGCGTAAAACTCCTTCTGCGAGACCGGGTCGTACTTGTGGTCGTGGCAGACGGCGCACCCGGTCGTCAGGCCCATCCAGATCGTGTTCGCCGCGTCGGTCCGGTCGCGGGTGTAGAGCACGAGGTACTCCTCGTTGATCGCCCCGCCCTCGTTGGTCGTGATGTTGCAGCGGTTGAAGCCGGTGGCGATCCGCTGGTCCAGCGTCGGCTTCGGCAGCAAGTCGCCGGCCAATTGCTCGACGGTGAACTGGTCGAACGGCTTGTTCGCGTTGAACGCCTTGAAGACCCAGTCGCGGTACGCCCACATCTCGCGGTAGTTGTCGAAGTGGATGCCGTGCGTGTCGCCGTACCGGGCGGCGTCGAGCCAGTAGCGGCCGCGGTGTTCGCCGTAGTGCGGCGAAGCCAGCATCTTATCGACGTACTTCTCGTAGGCGTTCGGCGAGGCGTCGTTGACGAAGGCTTCGACCTCGGCCGGCGTCGGCGGTAGGCCGGTGGCGTCCAGGGCGACCCGGCGGGCCAGCGTCCGGCGGTCGGCCTCGCCGTTCGGCGTCAACTTCCGCTTCTCCAACTCGGCCAGGACGAAGGCGTCGATCGGGTTGCGGACCCATTTGGCGTCGTTCACCGCCGGCACGGCCGGCCGCTTCGGGGCGAGGAACGCCCAGTGGTCCTGGTACTCCGCGCCCTCGGCGATCCAGCGTTCGAGCGTCTTCTTCTGCTCCGCCGTGAGTTGCTTGTGCGACGACGGCGGCGGCATCCGCTCCTCGTCGTCGTCTTTGAGGTGCATTCGGGTGACGATTTCCGACTCGGCCGTCTTGCCGGCGACGATGGCCCCCTTTTCGACGGCAGACTCGCGCTTGTCGAGCCGCAATTTCGCCTTGCGGGCGGCCCCGTCCGGGCCGTGGCAGGCGAAGCAGTTCTCGCTCAGGATCGGCCGGATGTCGCGGTTGTATTCGAGCTTGTCCGCCGCGGACGCCGTCCCACCGAGGGCAAGAACGACGACGGCGAGCGACGTGCGCGAAAACCACGTGGCAACGGTGGGCATGGGGAGCGACCCTGGGTCGGGAAGGAGGACAGGAAGTTGTCGGTTCGGGCGGGCCACCACATTGTAACGATGCCCCAACGGTGGGGGCAAGGGAATCGCCCGGCGGCGGGGCAACTTCCGCGCAATCCGGTTGCGGTCGGCCGGCGGGTGTGCCACGATGCCGGCCATGAAATTCTCCCGCCCGCCCGTCCGCGTGTTGATCGTCCTCGTGCTCACCGCGATGGCCGCGCTCCTGTACCTGGAGCGGGTCTGCGTCAGCGTCGCCGAGGGGTACATCCGCGAGGACTTGCGCATCGGCACCATGCAGATGGACGCCGCGTTCGGGGCCTTCTTCATCGCCTACGCCCTGGGCCAAGTCCCCGGCGGCTACCTGGCCCAGCGCTACGGCCCGCGGTTGATGCTGACCTTCTCGATGGTCGGCTGGTCGGTGTTCGGCATCTTCATCGCGCTCGCCCAAGACTTCCCCACCCTCTTCGCCTCCCGCTTCCTGCTCGGCCTCTCGCAAGCCGCCGCTTACCCGACGGCCGCCCTCCTGCTGACGCGCTGGGTGCCCGACCACCGCCGCGGCCTGGCGAACAGCATCGTCACCTTCGGCGGCCGCTTCGGTGGCGCGGCCGCGACGGGGTTGACCGGGTTCCTGATCATCGCCTTCGTGCCGCTTTCGACGCCGGCAACAGTCACGGCGGATGATCTTAACGTCAACGATATGACAGTAGGCAGGCGTCCCGACGGTAAGCCAACGATGATGTTATGGGCGACGTGGGAAACAAAAGAACAACTTACCGAGGCTACTAACCGGTGGATTCGGGGCGAGGAAGACATCCTCCCCGAGATTGAAAAATACTCGATCCCGTTGACCTACGACGCCCGCAGGATTCTCGGCAAGCCTGTCCAGGAGAGAACAACCGCGGAGTCAGAACGATTGAGCCGACTTGTCGTGGAGGCAGTGTCCTACAACGCAATCCGCAAGCTGCACGGCAAGGGTTGGCGACCCGCACTCCTCAGCTACGGCCTCCTCGGCGTGATCGTCGGCGTCGTCGTTTGGTTGGTGGCGCGCGACTCGCCGCGTCAACACCCCTGGGTCAGTGCCGCCGAAGCCGAGTTGATCGCCGACGGCATCGCTCCGAAGCCGCCGGTGCGGTCGTTCGCGGTGCCGTGGCGGGCGCTGGCGACGAGTCGCAACCAGTGGCTGTATTGCGGCATGTCGTTCTTCTCGAACTACGCCTGGGTGTTCCTCATCACCCTGCTGCCGCGCTTCCTGGACGACCGGTACAAGGTGCCGCTCGACCAGCGCGGGCTGATGACGACGGTGCCGCTGTTCGTCGCGGCGTTCGGAATGATTGCCGGGGGATTCGTCACCGATTGGCTCACGAAGCGTCACGGCAAGTGGTGGGGCCGGGCGCTTCCGATGGGCGGGATGAAGTTGCCGTGCGCCGCACTGATGGCAGTCAGCCCGTGGCTGCCGGAGGCGTGGATGTTCGTCGCCGCTCTCGCGCTGGTGGCAGTCTGCCAGGATTTCGGCGTCCCCGCCGTCTGGGCGTTCGCGCAGGACACCGGCGGCGAGCAGGTCGGGCCGGTCCTCGGCTGGGGCAACACGTGGGGGAACTTCGGCGCGGGCGTCGCGCCGCTGGTCATGGGCGTCATCGCGGCCCAGGCCGGCTGGACTTACGCCCTCCTCAGCGGGGCGTCGGCGTTCGCGGTCAGTGCCGTCTGCGGGATGATGGCCGACGCGGGATTGCCACTGCACGAGAAGGCCGTCGAGTCGGCCGAATAAGGCACGAAAAAAGCCCCGCGACTGCGGCCTCGGGGCGAACGGTAACCAGTCGGGCCGCCACCCTTTTGGCAAGTCGTTCGTCGCGTGTGCCGATCAGCCGCGAGGCCTGATCGGTGGGAAAGCAAACAGGGTGCCACGGCGTGATGGCCCGTGACACCCTGCAATTTGTCGCGTTTCAGCGGACGAACCGCTCCGCCGGGCACGACCGCTGGGCGATCGTCGGCCAGCGTGACGGATTTTTAACCGGCCGGCTGATCAACACCACCGACGGCCCGGTCGCGCCGCGCGGTCACCTTGCGGCCGCGGAGGCGGATACCGGACAGGGACTCGATAGCGAAGTCGCTGACCTCGCCGGGCACATCGACGAGGGTGAAGCGCTCGGCGATGTCGATCGGCCCGATGTCCCGCGAGCCGATGCCGACTTCGCTCTCGATGGCGTCAACGATGTCGCGGCGGGTGACGCCCACGTCCCGGCCGGCGCTGATGAAGATGCGGGCCATGCCGCGGGCCGCCGTGCGGGAACCGGGGCCGGGACCGGGGCCGGCGTTGAAGTTGCCGCCGCCGTTGCCGCCGTTCCCCATCGGGGCGTTCATCGGCCGTTCGCTCGGACCGCTGCTGTAATTGCCGCCGGTGAAATTGCCTTGCGGCGGCCGGCGGTCGCGGTCGTTGCCGCGCTGTTGCCCGTAGCCCGGACCGTTGTTGGGCCGGCTGTTGCCCATCATCGGCACGGGGATTTCTTCGGTGATGTCGTCCGGCTTGCCGGCCGAGTGGGCCAACTTCACCGCCGCGAGCGCCAGGTCCACGATGGAGAACTTCTTGCCGATCAACGGTTCGAGGACGGCCTTGTACTCTTCGAGGCCGCCGGCTTCGACGAGTTCTTGAATCTCGTTGCGGGTCCGTTCGAGCCGCTTGGCCTGTAACTGTGCGACGTTCGGCAGCGTTTCGACGTTGATGCGGCTCTTGACGATCCGCTCGATGTTCCGCAACTGGAACTGCTCGCGCGGCTCGACCATCGTGATGGCGACGCCTTCACGCCCGGCCCGGCCGACCCGGCCGATGCGGTGGACGTAAGTCTCCGGCGACTCGGGCACGCTGAAGTTGATGACGTGCGACAGGTGGTGAATGTCGAGGCCGCGGGCCGCCACGTCGGTGGCGATGAGGAGGTTGACCGCGCCGTTGCGGAACTTCTTCATGACGCGGTCGCGCTGCTCCTGCGACAGGCCGCCGTGCAGCGACTCGGGCTTGTACCCGCGCTCGTTAAGTGTGTCCGACAGGCCGTCGGCGTCCATCCGGGTGCGGCAGAAGACCAGCGCGGCCGACGGGTTCTCGAAGTCGATCAGCCGGGCGATCGCGGCGATCTTGTGGTCGCGGTGGACGAAGTACGCCGTCTGGCGGACCTGCGGGGCCTCGCCCGGGGCCGTCTGGACCTTGGCGATTTCCACGCGGGTCGGCTTCTTCTGGTGCTTCTCGGCCATCGCGGCGATGCGCGGCGGCATCGTCGCCGAGAAGAGCATCGTCTGCCGTTCTTTCGGCGTCGCCGAGAGGATGGCGTCGAGGTCGTCGGCGAAGCCCATGTCGAGCATCTCGTCGGCCTCGTCCAACACGACGTGGGCGACGCTGTCGAGGGCCATCGTGCCCTTGCGGATGTGGTCGAGCGCCCGGCCCGGCGTGGCGACGACGACATCGGTGCCGTTGCGGATGGCCCGCGCCTGGTCGCCGAACCCGGCCCCGCCGTAGACGGCCGTAACACTTACGCCCATCGTCTTGCCGTACTTCGACACGGCGGAGGCGACCTGGATGGCGAGTTCGCGGGTCGGCACGAGGATTAACGCCGACGGCGACTTGCGCGGCTTCGACTTGGCGGCGATCTTGTCGATGACCGGCAGTGCGAACGCGGCGGTCTTGCCGGTCCCGGTGGCGGCCAGGCCGACGAGGTCTTTGCCGGTCAGGATGACCGGGATCGCCTCGCGCTGGATCGGCGTCGGGGTCGTGTAGCCGAGTTGCGTGATCGCGTCGAGCAACTTGTCGGACATGCCGAGGTCGGCGAATCCGCTCTTCACGACCACCGGTGCCACCACGACGGGGGTGGCGACGATGGGGGGCGTGATAGGGGCGACAGCGGCCGGCGTTTCGAGGGCGGCGGCCGCAGCGGCATTGGCAATCGCCAGTGCCTTCGCGGCCGCTTTCATGGCCGATTTGCTGATCGGCTTCACGGCCGGGACTTCGGCGGAGTCTTGAGCGGGTGTTACGGCGGCGGGGGCTTGGTTGACGGGTTCGACGGTCGGCTCGACGGGGGCAATCACAGACGCAGAGTCACTCATGAAACGAACGCTTTCGGGCCGAGATGAACTCGGCCGCAAATGGGCACCAGGTCGGTGTGACCTGGTGTGCGGGCACAGCCGCACGTTCACTCCAGGCGATTCGACCAAAGCAGCATGTTACACACGGGACGCGCCGCGGGGAGGGAGGTTCGCGCGAATTAGTCCGTTTTGACGGCCCGGTCGTAGAAGTGCCGGGCCGCCCGGCCGCTGATTTGCCCGTGAATTAAGAGTTCCTTGGCGATCCACTCGACCGCCTGCCACAGTTGCTCGTCGGCCAACAAATTCTCGGTCTTGGCGAGCAGCCGGCGTTCGAGTCGGTCCACGGCGCGGTCGCTGGCCCGCATCAGCGTGAGCTTGCGGACGTAGCGCAAATCCCGGTCCGCGCCGCCGGTGTCGTAGCTGCCGGTGATCCGCGCCTCGGCGACCATGCCCGCGAGCGAGATCAGGACTTCGGTCTCGACCCAGTCTTCCGACGGCCGTTGAATCCCCTTGCGGAACTCGCACTGCCCGAGGCGCTCGGCGTTCGGCAACACGCTGACGCGGTGGACCGGCCGGTCGAGGGCCAGGGCGACGACGGCGTGCCCCGCCTCGTGGTAGGCGGTCCGGGGGTCGAACTTCGCGGCGGGCGTCTCGTCCATGTCGTCCTCTCTCGGTCCGCGTCGGGTTGTGCCGCACGGTTCAGAACGCTCCGGCCGAAAACTCGCCGCCCACGACTGGCGGAGTCGCACCGTGCCCGAGTAGATTACCGATCCTCCCCGATCGGTCCCATCCGCATTTTCGGAGCATGCCCGTGCCCCCCACTTCGGCGTTACGTTTTTGCTGCGCGGTCCTGACATTCATGACGGCGGCGGGGACCGCTTTCGGACAGGCGTTGCCGGTCAAAAAAGTCTTGACGCACGCGGACTACGAGATTTGGACCGCGTCGAGTGGGTTCAAGCTCGCCCCGGACGGCAAGACCTTCGCGTACACCCTGACCCCGCCCGAAGGCGACGGCGCGATCGTCGTCCGCACCCTCGGCAGCGGCAGCGAAGTGCGGTTTGCGACCACGGGCAAGCCCCCGACGCCGGACATCACCCCCGCAACGCCGCCGGTGCCGGGTACGGAAACGCCGGCGACCCCGACGGCCGGATCGAGCGGCCCGATCTTGTTCAGCCCGGACTCGAAATGGCTCGCGTTCACTCAAGGCCCGACCAAGGAGACTCTTGACAAGGCGAAGGCCGAGAAGACCAAGCCCGACGCCCTGCCGAAGCCCACCCTGGCGCTGTACGACGTGGCCACTGGCAAGGTCGTCAGTCGCGTCGAAAAGCTCCGCAGTTACGCCATCGTC
Organism: Fimbriiglobus sp.; assembly: GCA_025362195.1. Classification (GTDB taxonomy): domain Bacteria; phylum Planctomycetota; class Planctomycetia; order Gemmatales; family Gemmataceae; genus Fimbriiglobus. Next base: position 8,119 of record JANYHV010000309.1, read on the forward strand.
GGCGAGGGTGCCGGGTTCTTGCTCCTGCACCACGAGGCGAAACCGCCGGACGATTCGGCCCTCGCCGCGGTCGTCGGGTCCGCCCTTCCGGCGGGCAAACCGGCCGGCGGCTCGGACCTCATTGTCCGCAATTTCGCCGACGGCAAGGACGTGACCTTCCCCGGCGTCGTCAGCTTTGCCGCGACCAAAGACGGCAAGCAACTGCTGCTGACAATCACGGGGGCTACACCGGAAAAGTCCGGCCTGTTCGTCGCGACTCTCGGCAAGGGAACGGTGCTGACGACCGTTGTCAGTGGCCCGGGTAAGATGGCGAACTTGACGTGGAACGAGGAGCAGACGAAGCTCGCCTTTTTTCACGCCGACCCCGCGACGCCGCCGAAAAACCGCGTCTACCTCTGGCAGCGCGACAAGGCCGACCCGGCCGTGGAAATCGTCCCGAACGTCCCGGCGGGCCT
>JANYHV010000317.1 GCA_025362195.1 Fimbriiglobus sp.
AGGCCCGCCCGATGGACGATCTTCGAGAAGGTCGTGCGGAGGTTGGCGTTGACCCAGCCGCCGGGCCGTCGCGACGCCTTGCGGTGGGTGTCACCCGTCACGCCGCCCACGACGTAGACCTCGCCCGGCGTGGCCAGCTCGAAGGCCTCCTCGAGGTGCGGCCGCAGCGCGGCGAACACCGGGCACTCGCGCGTCTCGCGGCCGGGGATGTGGGCGAGCTTCTCGACCGGGATGAGCATCCGCCCGCCGGCCAGGTCCACGTCGGACCACTTCAGCATCAGCACCTCGCTGGGGCACCGCAGGCCGCCGAAGCGGCACAGGGCGAGGATCGTCCGCCAGACCGGTGCGGCTGCCAGACCTTCTGGTAGAACGGGTGTGCCGGGGTGACACGCAGGATTAGCTTCCCGAAGCGGTAATCAGTGTCGTAGAACGGGGCGTACTCTTGGTGCCGAATGTCGGTGATGAACTTAGCCCCCCGCACGCGCTCGAAGGCCTGTTCGTCGGTTTCGTTCTCGAGACGCAGACTCGTAGCCAGTCCGCGGAGGTTGGCATCGAGAGCCGCGGCCTGCTCGGGGGTGTCGGCCGCTGGGGGTATTCAAGCGACAGCTTGAAGTGTGTCGGCCTCCCCGGCTGGTCGCTCGGCGTCGCCAACCTGCCCGGCGCGGGCTGCGGCCGCCGACTCCGACTTACGCTGGCCGATGACCGCCTTCATCTCGGCCACGACGCGACCGAAGCGGCCGTCACTCGCCTCGAGGATGGCGTCGGCCGTGTGCTCCTTCAGGCGTACGCCCTGCTTGTTGGCCGCGACCCCGAACGCCTCGTCGAGCTCGGCCGGGAATGCTACCTCCACCCGGAACCAGTCGTTGCGGTGGTGCTTCGAGATTTTGAGCTTCGGTTCCGCGCCGATGTCCACTTCGCGCTCGTTCCGCAAGTACGAGACTGTGTGGCCGTCGAAGATTTGCAAGGCGTTGTTCTGGGTCGATCGCGGGAGTGAGGACCACTCGTACACGGGCAACAGGAACATGCCGACCCGCACCGTGGGGGTTTGCGAGATCCCTCTGCCACGGGCATTTGGACCTCGAAGCTGTCCACCAGGTTGGACTGCTTCGTCGTTAGCCCCTCGACCTTGGCGTGCCGGGCCGACTTCATCCAGTACGTCGGGTCGAACGCCTCGGCGCGGCGGTTATTGACGTATAGCCGGATGCCCTTGTCGAGGAACCGGCGGTAGGCCCGGCCCATCTCCGTGACGGCGTGGTCCACCAGCCCCCGCTCCGTCCGGTAGGAGAGGCGGTCGCAGCGTGTCATGTAAACGATGGTCCCCGACCGGCCCAACCGCACAGTCAAGTCGTCGGCGCTGGCCGCCACCAACTCATCGGGGCGGGTGCCGCTCGGGTATAGCGTCGGCTCAGTGAGCATGACCGCGACCTCCGAGGGCAGCACGTCCGTCATCTGCGGCTCGGGCAGTACGATCAGGTCACTCCGGTCACCTCCGATCGCGTCCACATCAAGGGGCATCTTGAAGAACGCGGCCGGCTCCTGCCACGAAAACACGTCCACGCTGCGGGCGATGTTTGAGGCCGCCGCTTTCATACCCATGCCGAAGCGGCCGATGCCACTCCGGTTGTCGAAGCGTGGCGAGCCGCCGAACGCCATGGCCACCTTGAGCGTGTTCGGGGCCATGCCGCAACCGTCGTCGTAGACGAGAACGTCGATCTTCTGGTTCGGCTGCTTGCCGGTCTGGCGGAGGTAAACGCGGACCTCTTTAGCCCCCGCGTCTTAGCTCGGCTGGTGCCGATTACATGGCCCGTCATGCGGCCGGAGCTAGCGTGGTGAGTAGGAGTTCCCGGATCGGCTCCGGGAGTTCCGCGAGACCCGACCCGCACCCCGCCTGTCGCAGAACCCCTTCGCACCACGTCCGGCGGCGGACGCACGCCAGCGCGTCGGAGAACGTCACGGTCGCCTTGCCCGGCCACGCGACCGCGCCGGACCGCTCGCCCTGGGGCGTCGCCTCGTACAGCAGGGCCACCGCGGTGTACAACCCGAACAGGCACGGGGCGGCGCGGGTGACGGTCTTCGCGCAGCGCCCCCGCGTCGTCTCGAGTCCGAGATGCGCCCGCATCTCCTGGAAGGTGGTCTCGATGTTCCAGCGGCCGCAGTAGTAGCCGACGATCTGGGCCGGGGTCAGCGCCGGGTCGGTGGCGTACAGGTACTCGTCGCGGTGCGTGCCGGTCCGGTCCTGCACGCTCACCCACCGCAACTCGACCAGCCCGCGGCCCGACTTGAACCAGTGCGCCGCCTCGCCGACGAGCCCGACCTGGCGCCTGCCCCCGCCGTACCAGTCCACGGTCAGCTCGTCGCGCCGGGCGTCGGGGCCGGACGCCTGCGACGGCTTGGCCCGGCGGGCCCCCTTGACCGGCGGCCGGCCGACTCCCCGGTACGGCCCCGGCGGGTCGTACAGGTTGGCCTCGGGGTGGAGCTTGCTCACGAGCGTCAGGCGGCCGCGGTGCCGGCGGCAGAAGCGGGCGACCTCGTGGGTGCCGAAGGCGGAGTCGCCCGCGAACACGAAGCGGCGACCCGGCAACCGAATCAGGAGCAGCCGGAGCAAGGCGCACATGACTTGCGCGGGCGTGCGGTGGGGGCGTCCGCGGGCGAGGTCGTCGGCCTCGCTGCGGTACAGGTCGATCAGCACCGGGAGCGCCCACGGGCGGGTCGCGAAGGGGAACTTCACGAGCACGGCGAGGACGACCCACCGGTGGCCGTACCGCCAGGCGGTGAAGGCGTGCGACGAGCGGACGGGGTCGCGGTGCCGGGCCTTGCCGTAGACGGTCCGGCCGGTGTGGCCGTCGACGGTGTCGTCGCCGACGAGCAGCACCGGCGCGTCGGCGGGCAGGCGGGCGACGACCAGCCGGGCCAGGGCGCAGCCCAGGGCGAGGCCGGACCACTCCGCGCGGGACAGAACGCGGCGGTAGGCGGTGGCGTGGCCGGGGGCGAGGTGCCGCACGGTCCGCAGGACGCCGGCGACGGTACGGCGGCCGGTCGTCGGTAGGGCCGCGGTGAGCAGGGTGTGGGCGCGGGCGGCGGTGGGGGCGGTGAACTCGGCGGCGAACAGCGCGAATAGCGGGGCGGCCGCGGGGTCAGGAGCACGGCGGCCGTCCCGGACGGTCAGCACGGGCGCGTCGGCAACGCCGTGCTACAGCCGTGGGCAGCAAAACGGCACCATCCGAGCTCACACTGTCCACAGCTCGTAGGGAACTTTATGTCCACGACCCTTGTGGAACCTCACATCGCTCCCCGCCGCGACCGTCCGGTTCCGGGCACGCGATTTGCAACTTACACCGCGGCGCAACTGTAACCCGGCAGGGGTGGGGCAACCGTGAACGAACTGCAGGCCATTCTCGACGCGGCCGACGACGCCGCCCGGCGGGGGGTGGCGTCCGTACTGGCGACCGTCGTTCGGGTGTCCGGGTCGGCGTACCGGCGGCCGGGGGCGCGGCTGCTGCTCTGCCCGGACGGGCCGCGGGTCGGGTTGATCAGCGGCGGTTGTCTCGAGGGGGACGTGGCCAAAAAGGCGTGGTGGCGGACCGAGGGCGGCCCGACCGTTGTCCGGTATGAAACGGGGGCCGAGGCCGACGGCGAGTGGGCGTTCGGCCTCGGCTGCAACGGCGTTGTGGACGTGTTGTTGGAGCGAATCACCCCGGACGAACCGCCCGGCTTCCTCCCATTCTTGCGCAACGGCCTGAGCACGCGCCGCCCCGGCGTACTCGCCCGTGTGATTCAGGGTCCGGGCGTTGGAAATTGGCTGACCGACGATGGCGAATCCGTTGCGCACAACTTTGCCGACGCCGCGCTTGCCGCCGCCGCCGCCCGCGGGGCCGCCGATGCCCTTGAGGCGGGTCGGTCGGATTACGCCAAGATCGGGCCGGCCGAAGTCGTCTTCGAGGTGGTCCGCCCGCCGCTCGCGTTCGTCGTCTGCGGGGCCGGGCCGGACGCCGTGCCGGTGGTCGCGCTGGCGAAGCAACTCGGCTGGCACGTGACCGTCTGCGACCCGCGCGGCCCGACGGCCCCCCGCGGCCGCTTCCCACTCGCGGACGACGTTGTGACCTGCCCGCCGGACGCCGTTGCCGCGCACGTCTGGTTGGAACTGGGCGGCGCGGCCGTGGTCATGTCGCACAACCAGGGCGACGACCGGCGCTTCCTCCGTGGCTTGCTCGACTCCCCGGTCGGGTATGTCGGCGTCCTCGGCCCGCGGCGGCGAACCGACGCCCTCCTCGGCGAACTGGCGGCCGACGGCTTCACCCCCACGCCGGACCGGCTCGCCCGCCTGTACGCCCCCGTCGGTCTTGACCTCGGGGCCGACACGCCTGCGGAGATCGCCCTCGCCATTGTCGCCGAGGCGCGGGCCGCCCTGGCCGGCCGGGACGCGGGATCGCTGCGCCACCGCACTGGGCCGATCCATTCCCGCACGCTGGAGGCCGTGTCATGAGGCCGGTCGCCGCGATCGTGTTGGCGGCCGGCGGGTCCAGCCGCATGGGCCGGCCCAAGCAACTCCTGCCGTTCCGCGGGCGGAGCTTAGTCCGCCACGCGGTGGAAACCGCGCTCGACGCCGGGAGTGATTCGGTAATCGTCGTCCTGGGGGCGGCGGCGGAGTGCGTTGCAGCCGAGTTGGTCGGACTCCCGGTGACGGTCGTCGTTAACCCGGACTGGGCCGACGGGCCGGGAACCTCGGTCCGCGCCGGAATCGTGGCGGTGCCGAAATCGGCAGGAGCGGCCCTGTATTTGCTGGCCGATCAGCCGTTCGTCGACGCGGCGTGTCTCAGGCGGCTGCTCGACGCCCACACGGCGTCCGGGCTGCCGATGACGGCGTCGGGCTACGCGGGGTCGGCCGGGGTGCCGGCGGTGTTCGCCCGCCAGTGCTTCCCGGCCCTGCTCGCCCTGGATCCCGGCGCGGGCGCGAAACAGGTGTTGGCCCGCGACCCGACCCGCGTGGCGGTCGTTCCCTTCCCGGCGGGGGCGATCGATTTCGACACGCCGGCCGATTACGAACGCTGGGCGACGCCGTCGCCCGCCCCCGACGCGGAGGAGTCCCATGCCGCCCGACCCTGACCCCGATCGCCGTGACTTCATCCAGGGCGTCGCGGCCGGCGGCCTCGGCGTCGCCCTCCTTTCGACGGCCGGCCCCGGCGTGGCAGCGGCCGACCCGCCGACCGGGCCGGGCCGGGCGATCCCGGTCCAACTCACTGTCAACGGTCAAGACCACGCCCTCACCCTCGACCCGCGGATCTCGCTTCTCGACGCGCTGCGGGAGGTCTTGCACCTCACCGGGACGAAGAAGGGGTGCGACCACGGCCAGTGCGGGGCCTGCACGGTGCTCGTGGACGGCCGGCGGGTGAACGCCTGCCTCACCCTGGCTGCGTCGGTCGCCGGCAGCCCGGTCCGGACGGTCGAGGGGCTGGCCACCGGGGACGACTTGCACCCGCTCCAGGCGGCGTTCATCAAGCACGACGCCTTCCAGTGCGGCTACTGCACGCCGGGGCAACTCTGCTCGGCCGTGGGACTGCTCAAGGAGGCCCACGCGACGACGGACGACGAAGTCCGCGAGCAGATGAGCGGCAACCTGTGCCGGTGCGGGGCGTACCCGAACGTCGTCGCGGCCGTTCAAGAAGTCCGGCTGGCCGCGAGGGACGCGCGATGAACCCGTTCGACTACGCCCGCGCCGCCGGGGCCGCCGCCGCCGTGACTCAGGTCGCGGCGTCCCCCAGGGCGAAGTTCCTGGCCGGCGGGACGACCCTGATCGACTTGATGAAGTTGCACGTCGAGACGCCCGACACGCTCGTCGACATCGGCCGCCTGCCGCTCGACAAGGTCGAAGCGGTCGCCGGCGGCGGACTCGCCGTCGGGGCCAACGTCCGCAACAGCGACCTCGCCTACCACGACGCCGTCCTGGCCCGATTCCCGGTGTTGTCCGAGGCGCTCCTGTCCGGGGCGTCGCCGCAACTCCGCAACGCGGCCACGGTCGGCGGCAACCTGCTCCAGCGGACGCGGTGCCCGTACTTCCGCGACGGCGTCTCGCCGTGCAACAAGCGCGCGCCGGGGTCGGGCTGCGCGGCCCTCGGCGGGCACAACCGCGGCAACGCCGTCCTCGGCGGGAGCGAGTCGTGCATCGCCACCAGCGCGTCCGACATGTGCGTGGCGATGGCCGTGCTGAACGTCACCATCAAGACGCAGGGGCCGAAGGGGGAGCGGGCCATCCCGTTCGCCGACTTTTACCTCGTGCCGGGCGAGACGCCGGAGCGCGAGACGGTCCTCGACCACGGCGAGTTGATCGTCGGCGTCGAGTGGCCGGCGTTGCCCGCCGGGGCGAAGTCGCACTACTTGAAGGTGCGCGACCGGGCGAGTTACCAGTTCGCCCTGGCGTCGGCGGCGGTGGTCCTCGAAGTCGCCGGCGGGGTCGTCACGACGGCCCGCGTCGCGCTCGGCGGCGTGGCCACGAAGCCGTGGCGCGTGCCGGACGCCGAGAAACTCCTGGTCGGCCGGAAGCCGACGGCCGAGGCGTTCGCCGCCGCCGCCGAGGTGGCCACGAAGGGCGCGGTGCCGCGCACCTTCAACGGTTTCAAAGTCGCGCTGGTGCGGCGCGTGATCGTGCGGGCGCTCGAAACTGTCGCGGCCGGTTGACCCAGTCCCGAAAGCTCCTGTGAGGACGACGCCATGACCCCCGCCGTTGGCAAACCGCTCGACCGCGTGGACGGCCGCCAAAAGGTCACCGGTACCGCCCGGTTCGCGGCCGAGTACGACCTGCCGGGCCTGGCCCACGGCGTGATCGTGACCAGTACCGTTGCGAAGGGTCGCGTCACCGCCTTCGACACGGCCGCCGCCGAGCGCGCCCCCGGCGTGCTGGCCGTCGTCACGCCCAAGAACGCCCCGAAGCTGCGCCCCACGGAGCCGTTCGGGTCGAGCGAGACGAAGCCGGTCGCCGGGACTACGACGGCCCCGGTCCTGCAAAGCGACCAGGTCTTCTGGTACGGCCAGCCGATCGCCGTCGTCGTCGCCGGGACGCTCGACCAGGCCAAGTACGCGGCGCACCTCGTCCGCGTGACGTACGACGCCAAGCCGGCCGAGCTCACGCTCGACTCGAAGGGCCGGGTGTTCGTCCCCGACAAGGTGCAACAGGAAGAGCCGGAAATCACAATCGGGGACGCCGAGGGGGCGCTGACGGCGGCCGCGGTCAAAATGGACCACACCTACACGACGCCGCAGCACAACCACAACGCGATCGAGCCGCACGCCACCGTGGCCGCGTGGGACGGGGGCAAGCTAACCGTCTACGACACGACGCAGTTCGTCTTCGGCGTCCGGTACGACCTGGCCACCCGGTTCGGCCTGAAGCTCGACGACGTGCGCGTGTTGGCCCCGTTCGTCGGCGGCGGGTTCGGGGGCAAGGGCGGGGCGTGGCCGCAAGCCTTCCTCGCGGCCACCGCGGCCAAGGTGGTCGGCCGCCCGGTCAAACTCGTCCTGGGCCGCGACCAGGTGTACGCCTGCGTCGGCGGCCGCACCCCGACGCGGCAGCGGGTCGCCCTCGGGGCCGACGCCGGCGGCAAGCTCACCACGTTGATCCACACCGGCCGGACCTCGACCTCGACGACGAACACGTTCACCGAGCAATTCAACTTCCCGGCCCGGCACCTCTACGCCAGCCCCAACATTCACCTGGCTCAGGAACTCATCGAGCTGGACGTCTGCCCGCCGACGTTCATGCGCGGCCCCGGCGAGTGCCCCGGCACGTTCGCCCTCGAGAGCGGGATGGACGAGCTGGCCGTCGCGCTCAAGCTCGACCCCGTCGAGTTGCGGCTGCGCAACGACCCCGACAAAGACCCGACCCGCGGCACGCCGTTTTCCTTGCGCAAGTACAAGGAGGCCCTCAAGCTCGGGGCCGAGAAGTTCGGCTGGGCGCGGCGGACGCCCGAACCCGGCTCGATGAAGGACGGCCGGCTGCTCGTCGGCCTGGGCGTGGCGTCGGCGTTCTACCCGGTCTACCGGATGCCGTCGTCGGCCCGCGTCGAGGTCACGGCCGCCGGCACGGCACTCGTGCAGTGCGGGTGCCAGGAAATGGGCATGGGCACGGCCACGGCCCAGGCCCAAATCGCCGCCGACCTCCTCGGGCTGCCCGTTGACCGCGTCAAGTTCGAGCTGGGCGACACGGCCCTGCCGTTCGCGATGGTCGCCGGCGGGTCGAGCCAGACGATCAGCGTCGCGGCGGCGGTAACGGCCGCGGTCGCCGCCCTGAAAACGGCCCTCCTGGCCCTCGCCGAGAAGGCCGACGGGTCGCCGCTGAAGGGGCTGAAGGCCGCGGACGTGGCGTTCCGCGACGGCGGCCTGGCGCGGGCCGACGACCCCAAGGCCGGCGAGTCGTTCGGCGCGATCCTCGCCCGCGCCGGCCGAAAGGCCGTGGACGCCAAGGCCGAAGTCAAGCCGGGCGACGAGGCCAAGAAACTATCGATGCAGTCCTACGGCGCACAGTTCTGCGAGGTCCGCGTCGATCCCGACTTCGGCACCGTCCGCATCAAGCGGTTCGTCGGGGCGTTCGACGTGGGCCGCGTCATCAACGCCAAGACGGCCCGCAGCCAGTTCATCGGCGGCATCACGATGGGCCTCGGCATGGCGCTCCTGGAAGAGACCCACCGGGACCCGCGGACGGGCCGCCTGGTGAACGCCGACCTGGCCGAGTACATGGTCCCCGTCCACGCCGACGTCCCGGCCCTGGAGGCGTACTGGGTCGGCGACCCCGACCCGCACACGCCGATGGGCGCGCACGGCATCGGCGAGATCGGCATCACCGGCGTCGCCGCCGCGGTCGCCAACGCCGTCTACCACGCCACCGGCAAGCGGATCCGCGACTTACCAATCACCCCGGAGCGGCTGATGTCCGCCGCCCGCGAGTCCCCCCGGTAACGTCGGCACGGTCGCCGGGTGACGCGGGCACGGCGGGGCCAGCGTGCCGACACGTTCGCCGCCACGGGGCGGTCGAGACCGAGTTGCACGAGTGCCCGGACGTGACGTTCGGCGAGGACGGGAACGGGAACCGCACCCGCGACCGGAACGCGAGTGCGGACCTGGGGTCGTGCCGCGGACGGTGCTGTCGCCGTTGAAGCCGTCGAAGGGGAAGTACTGCAAGAAGTCCGAGGCCTCCTGAGCCGCCCTCCGCACCGACGTCATCGAAGGCACCAGCGAGGAAATGCGGCGACCGACACGCGCCTGCCCTGGTACTACCCCACCGCCAGAGATTTTAGCACGTTACTGCCCGGGCTGGGGACTCGGTCGCCCGAGCGAGGAGGGACGGTCAGGCCGGCACCGGCTTCGGGCCGGCGAGCAGCGCGAAAAGGGCGGCGGGATCGACCGGTTTGACGAGGTGGAAGTCGAACCCGGCGTCGGTACTCTTGCGGCGGTCGTCGTCCTGGCCCCACCCGGTCTGGGCGACGAGCACGATGCCCGCGCCCCACGCCTGGCCCCGGATGCGCCGCGCGGCCTCGTACCCGTTCAGCTTGGGCATGCCGATGTCCATGACGACCACGTCCGGCCGGAACGCCCGCGCCGCCTCGACCCCGGCCTCGCCGTCGTAGGCCGTGCGGACTTCGTGGCCCAGCAGTTCGAGGAGTTGGCCGAGCGAGTCGGCGGCGTCCGCATTGTCGTCCACGACCAGGACCCGGCGGCCCGCGGCCGGCACGACCCCGGTCGTACCGACGGTCGTCTCGGCCGGCGCGTCACCGGTGGTCGCGGCGGCGGGCAAGCGGACGACGAATTCGCTCCCCCGGCCGTGGCCGCCGCTGTGGGCCTCGACCGTCCCGCCGTGCATCTCGACCAGGCCCTTGACGAGCGACAGGCCGATGCCCAGGCCGCCCGTCGTCTTTTCTAACGCCCGATCGACCTGCGTGAACATGTCGAACACCTTACCCAGCATCGCGGCCGGGATGCCGATGCCGTCGTCCGCGACGGTCACCACCGCCGCCCCGCCGCCCAGACCCAGGGTCAGGCGGACGTGCCCGCCCCGCGGGGTGTACTTGGCCGCATTGTTCAGCAAGTTGGCCACGACCTGGGCCAGCCGGGTCGCGTCGCCGTCCAGGTAGACCGGCCCGGCCGGCAGGACGACGGCCAGGTCGTGCCCGGCCTGTTCGAGCAGCGGGCGGGCGTCCTCCGCCGCGGCCGCGACGACGGCCCGGAGTTCGACCCGCTCCGGCCGCAGGTCGAGCTTGCCGCTCGTGATCCGGCTCACGTCTAGCAGGTCGTCCACCAACCGGACCAACTGCGTCAGTTGCCGCTCCATCATGGTCAACGTCCGGTCCAGTTTGCCCCCGCCGTCGGCCAACCGGACGAGTTGAAGGCCGGTGCGGATCGGGGCGAGCGGGTTGCGGAGTTCGTGGGCCAGGGTCGCCAGGAACTCGTTCTTACGGCGGTCGGCCTCGGACAGCCCCGCGGCCTGCCGCCGCAGGCTGTCCTCCAGCCGGTTCCGCTCCGTCATGTCGCGGACGTTGCACTGCATGACGGCGTGGTCGCCCTCGCCGTACACGTTGCTGACGAACTCGACGTTGATCCGCCGGCCGGCCTTGGTCTCCAGGGGCAAGTTGCCGTACCGGATGTACCGGTTGTCTTGCAGCTCCCGGACCGCCTCCTTGTTGGCCTCCGCGTCCTTGAACAGGCCGATCTGCCAGAGTTCCTTACCCAGCAGCTCCTCCCGCGTGTACCCCAGCAGTTCGCTGAGGAAGGGGTTGGCGTCGGCGATCGTCGCGGCCCCGGCGTCGAGGATCAGGATGCCGTCCTTGGCCGACTCGAACAGCCGCCGGAAGCGGACCTCGGAGGCCTTCAAGCCGGCCTCGGCCCGCCGGAGGGCGGTCACGTCGCGGAGGACGCCGATGACCCCGGTCACCGCCCCCGCCGCGGACCGCAAGGGCGACTTGCTCGCCTCGTACACGCGCGTCCCGGCCGGGCCGGTGTACACCTCGTCCACGACCTCGCCCACGCCCGCCGCCATGATCCGGCGGTCGTTCTCCATGATCGCCTCGGCCTCGCCGGGGGCAGTCGGCCGATCGGCCTGGGTCGTCCCCAGGAATTCCGCCGCGGTCATCCCGACGGCCCGCAGGGTGGCCGGGTTGGCGAACGTGATCCGGCCGTCCCGGTCCTTGGCGAAGACGAGGTCGGGCGTACCGTCGGTGACCGCCAACAGCAAGTCGGCGGTCCGCCGCGCCTCGGCCTCGGCCCGCTTCCGGTCGGTCACGTCGCGGAACACGAGGACGCACCCGCAGACCCCCCCGTCCGCGCCGCGGATCGGGGCGGCGCTGTCGTCGATCGGCCGCTCCGTACCGTCCTTCGCAATGAGGACGGTGTGGTTTGCCAGGCCGACGACGACGCCCGCGGCCCGCGCCCGCGCCGCCGGATTCTCGACCTCCCGCCGCGTCGATTCGTTGACGATGCGGAAGACCCGGGCGAGCGGCAACCCGGCCGCGTCGGCGGTCGTCCACCCGGTCAGGGCCTCGGCCACGGCGTTCAACGAGGTGACGTTCCCGGCCGAGTCGGTCGTGACGACCGCGTCCCCGATGCTGGCCAGGGTGGCCCGCAGTACCTCCTTCTGCTCGGCCGCGACGGCCCGCACCCGGTCGGTCCGGCGGACCAGGGCGAACACGGCCCCGACCATGACCACGCCGACCCCTCCCGTCACCAGCTCGCCGGCGACCGACTGCCGCAACGCCGCGGCGGCCCAGTCGCCCCGCTCGGCGATCCGCCGGTTCTCGTCCGCCTGCATCTCGGCCACGGTGGCGCGCACGGCGTCCATCTCGACCTGGCCCCGCCCGCCGCGGACGACGGCCCGGGCGGCCTCGAAGTCCGTCCGCCGCAGGGCGATGTTTTCCTTGAGTAAGGCGAGTTTGGCGTCGATCCGCGGGCGGACGGCGGCCAGCCGGGCCTGCTGGACGGGGTCGCCGGCCGTGAGCCGCAGAACCTCGTCGAACTCGCCCCCGAACTGATCGATAGCTTCGTCGTAGGGCCGGAGGAAGGCGGGGTCGCCGGTGAGGACGAACCCCCGCTGGCCCGTCTCGGCGTCCTTCAAAGTGGACAGCAGCCGCTCCAGCCCGGTGACGACGCGGTGCGTCTGGTCCAACTCGCGGTTGACCTCGGCCAGCCGGCGCGTGTTGCGGTCGGTCGCCCAGACGCCGGCCAGGAGGACGGCACAGGTCAGGGCGAACCCGACGACGGTCGCCACCGAATCGCCCGCCAACCGGGACCAGACACTCGGGGCTTTCACGCTGGGCATGTCACTCCCTGTCGCTGCACTTCGGACGCACCCCGCCGCCGAACCGCAGTCTCATTGGTAGTCGTGAGTCGCTAGAAATTGCGAAGGCGATGCTACCGAAAGTGCCGGCCCGCGACAAACCGGCCGCCCTCAGAATTCGCCGCCGCCCTTCCGCGGGCGTCGTAACGGACGGCGGCCGCGGCGCACCTCTTGCTGGTCTCGGTGCCGTATCATGGGCGTGCGGAGACGCCGGGCCGCGCGGGCACGCTGCGGCCCTTCGACGCCCGTGAGGACGACCCGCGATGACGCACCTGACCCGCCGGGAGGCACTCGCCGTGGCCGCTTCACTCGCCGCTTCGCAGGCCCTCCCCGCCGCCGAGGGGGAGCGAACCGCCCTGCTCCGCCTGTCCGTCGTGGGCGGCGAGGCGTTCGCCCCGACGGACGCCGGCGACCTCGTGCCCGCCGCCTACGACCCGGCGGAGCGGGTCGGCACGCTCGGCGTTCTGGCCGCCCCGGACCTGGCCGCGGCCGGGTCGGACTTCCGCACCTACGTCGAGACGGCCGCCCGCGAGCGGACGCCCCGGCTGCGCGACGCGCCGGTCGTGGTCCTGGTCCACGGCTTCCTGGCCGACCCGCGCGAGGCCGTCCGCCCGGACGCCCCCCAGCGGTCCAATAACCCGCACGACTTCTCGTACCACTACTCGGCCGGGCCGGGGCCGTACTGGCGGCACACGGCGAGTTGGCCGCTCGGCCTGGGCTTCGCGGCGACCGACGGCGGGGCGGCCGGCCTGGCCGTGGGGTTCGGCTGGAATAGCACGCCCGACCTGCTCACGCGCGGGTTCGGGGCGGCCCTGGCGACAGCCCGCGCCCGCCTGTCGTGGGCCGACCTGCTCGCGCTCCCGGTCGATCTCCTGGCCCTGGCCGCGGCGACCCCGGACATCGTCGCGGCGGCCAAGGCGATCCCCGTGCCGATGACCGTCGGCCGCGTTTCGAAGGGGGTCGAGCGGCTCGACGACCTGCTCACGGCCGTCGAGGGGCCGCTGGCGAAACTCGGCGACCGCCTGCCGGACGTGTACCGCGAGCCGTACGAGCGGGCCGACCGCGCCGCCTGGGTTCTGGTGAACACGTTGCGCTCGCTCGCCGCCGCCCTGCCGGACCGCCCGATCGACTTCTTCTGCCACAGCCTCGGCTCGCGCGTCGTCGTCCAGGCCCTGTACCAACTGGCGGTGGCGGCACAGAAGCCCGGGGCGGGCGAGTTGAAAGTCCTTTTGGGGCGGGTCGGCCGCGTCGTCATCGTCGGCGGGGCGGAGTACACGGCCCCGGCCCGGCGGATGCTCGCCGAAGTCCGCAAAGTGCGGCCGGGCGGCCCGGCGGTGTACAACTTCATGGCCCGCCGGGACCGCGTCCTCGGGCTGCTGGCCCAGCGCTTCCACCCGGTCGAGTTGGGGCTGCGCCGCGTCGTCGGCCTGTGCGGCTTGACCCCCGGCGACCCGGACCCGGGCTGGATCGACCTGCAACTCGACGCCGACGCCGACGGCACCCACCCGCTGAACGCCTGGCTCAAACCCCGGGGCATGGCGGTCGAGGGCGTTCACTTGACCGGCGTGCTGAACCACTGGCACTACTTCACCGGCGCGCAGAACATGGACCTGTTCCGGGCGCTCCTCCGCGACCGCGCGGCGTGGGACATCGCCCGCCTCCGGAAGGAGCGCATCCCGGAGCGGTGCCGGGTGACGTGGCCGGCCGAAGGGTGAGCGCGGCTCAAGTCACCTACTTCATCTTCTTCATGATGTCGGCGATCATCGCCGGGTCGAGCGGCGAATTCAGTTGCGGCTCGGGTTCGAGGTCGGGCACCGGCGCGCCGTAGTCCGGGGGCAGCGGCTCGAACGTACACTCCTTGCCGTCTTCGGGGTGCGGGCCGTTCCAGATTTTGCCCGCCGTGCCGTAGTCCTGGGGGCTGAACTGGTACAGCTTGAGGTGCAGCCCGGTGTCCTCGAAGGCCTTCGCCTCGGGGAACTTCTTGTTGCTGATGTCCGGGATCGGCAACAGCTTGCCCACGTCGACGCCGGTCAGCTTCTCGAGGGCCTTGGCGTAGGCCACGATGTGGACGCCGCCGCGGACGAGCAGGTCACCGACCATCGCGCGGGCGCACGGGTCGGTGACCATCTCGTAGGCGCGAATCTTGTTCGCCCGCGCCCCGCACTCCAGGAAGAAGTTGTGCAGCAGGTCGACCTTCAAGTTGCCGCTGCTGTACACGAAGCTGCCGTTCCAGTAGTTGCCCATCGAATCCATCGGCAGCGCTTGTTGGCCGCTGGCCAGGGTGTGGTACGTGTTGCGGAAGTCCTTGGCCTCGGCGAGCGGGCCGCTCGCGGGGTCGGGGTCACGCTGGGTCACGCCCGTTAAGAGTATGTTGATGGCGTAAGCCACCAACTCGATGTGCCCGTACTCCTCGGTGGCGATGTTGGCGATGAGGTCGTCGTCGAACGGCTTGTCGCCCTTCGGGTCCTTCTTGTCGTCGGCGGCGGCGACCATCGCGAGCGTGCAGAACAGGGCGGCAATTCCGAAGGCCGCGCGGAGGGAGCGAGTCATGGGGAATCCTCAAAATAGGGGTCGGGGTGACGGTCGTTCGGCAGGCCCGGCCGTCGCAATCGGCGTGCCGCAACCGCCCGCGGACGTCGGGCGTGCGAACCCCGGCGCGAGGGCCGGGGCAATCGGGGTCGCTCGGCGTCGGCACGGGCGTTGCAGGCGCAAACGTGTCCGTTCGTTCTCCCGGACCCAGGAGCCGCGGACACGCCCTTCCTCGGCGGCGAAGTCCGCGCGGCGTGGTCCTCGGACCGAGCGTTAACTCCGAGGCGTCCACCATGCCGTTGTTCCCGAGTTACTTCCTGGGCGGGTTCGAGTGCTCCATCCACCGCCTGCGCGGCGGTCGGCGGCTCGACGTGGTCGCGGCTACCGCCCACGACCGGTTCGCGGCCGAGGACTACGCCCGGATGCGCGACGCCGGGCTGCTGGCCGCTCGGGACGGCGTCCGCTGGCACCTCGTCGAACCGGAGCCGGGCCGCTTCGACTTCTCGTCGGCGGTGCCGACGCTGCGGGCGGCGCGGGACGCCGGGGTTCTCGTCATTTGGGACCTGTTGCACTTCGGCTGGCCCGACCACGTCGAGATTTGGGACGCCAGTTTCCCCGCCCGCTTCGCCCGCTTCGCCGGGGCGTTCGCCGAACTGCACCGCGACGAGGTCGGCGGGACGCTGTACGCCGCGCCGGTCAACGAGCCGTCGTTCCTGTCGTTCGCGGGCGGCCAGGAGGGGTTCTTCAACCCGTTCGCCCGCGGCCGCGGCGACGACCTCAAGGCCCAGTTCGTCCGCGGCTCGATCGCGGCCATCGAGGCCGTCTGGGCGGTCGGGCCGGCGCGGATCGTCCACACCGACCCGATCATCAACATCCAGGCCGACCCGACCCGCCCGCAGGACCGCGGGGTCGCGGAGGGCTACCGCCAGTCGCAGTTCGCCGCCTGGGACATGATCGCCGGCCGACAGCGGCCGGAACTCGGCGGCGACCCCAAGGACCTCGACATCCTGGGCGTCAACTACTACGGCCAGAACCAGTGGTTCCACAACCCGTTCGGCCGGGAGAGCGTGCTACTCGTGCCGTCCCACCCGCACCACTTGCCGCTGCGGTACATGCTCCGCGAGGTCCACGAGCGGTACGGCCGGCCACTGTTCATCGCCGAGACGGGCACCGAGGGCGACGCGCGGGCCGAGTGGCTGCACTACGTCGGCCGGGAGGCGGCGGCGGCCGTCCAACTGGGCGTCCCGGTCGGCGGTATCTGCCTCTACCCGGTCGTCAACCACCCCGGCTGGGACGACGACCGGCACTGCCTCAACGGCCTCTGGGACTACCCCGACGGCCACGGCCACCGCGAGGCCGACGGGCCGTTGGCGGTGAGCTGGTCCACCAACAGGGCGTATTCGACGAGCTGTTCGCGGGCCACGCAGTCGCGGAAGAGGCCGTGGACGTGAAGCAACTGGACGCCGCGGCCCGGCACATGGAGGAGCTGACCGACCACGCTCGCGGGGCCAGTAAGTCGGGTTAGCCCCAATACCGTTTAATTAAGCATAACCACCGTCTCCGCGAAGCGTTTCGTCATCGGCGGGGGTCGCCGGTGCTCGGGGCGCTTCTTCGCCCAAGGCTTGACCTTCTGCTTCACCACCCGCGGGTTGACCCGGTCCCGCCGCGGCCCCACCCGCTCGCCCCGCAGTACCGCCAACAGCGCCGCGGACCACGCGGCGAAGGACGCGGCCGTCCGGCCGTCGCACTCGGGCAGGCGGCACTTCAGTACCTGGACGCACCCGGTGAACGACAGTCGGTCGGGGTCCTCTCCCGCCTCCGCGGCCGCCGCCGCCATCAGCGCGCGGACGGCGTAGTGCCAGCGACAAGGCGTACACTTCTTGGAGGACGCCGCAGGGCGTCTCGCTCCGCACGGCCGCCGGCTCGTGCGCGCGGCGCGGGTCGAGGTGCGTCTTCTACTCGTCGAACGCCAGCTCGTGCTCCCACCGCTCGTGGTCCAGGGCGATCAGTACCCGGGCCGGGGCCTCGGCCGGGTCGAGCAGGCCGGTCATCCGCACGTGCTCCCGCCCGTGCCCGACGCGGGCCGGGTCGTCGAGCGTGGACCGGATGACGCGGACGGCGATGCCGTTCCGGTCCGCGTCTCGCTCGTACGGCTTGCGTGACACGTCGGCCAGGTACGACCCGTCGGCGAGCCGCCGGGTCGGCCGCAGGACGAGCGACGAGACGACCCGCCACAGCAGCCGCACGCCCTGCAATTCCGGGCGCTTCCACAAGGAGTAACTGGAGAACCCGCGGTCCGCCAGCAGGAGCACGTCGGCCGGCAGGTGCCGCCGCAGCCCCTGGGCCGCGGTCGGCTCGCCGCACCGGCGGGACTTCAGCGCGACGGCGATCTCGGCGTGCGTGCCCAGCTCCACCAGGCTCACCTCGCGCAGTTGGGGGAACGCCCCGTCGCACCGGCCGCCGGTCGGGCGGCCGAAGGCGCGGGCGTTGGCCGGCGTGTCGGGCACGTCGAGTAGCGTGCCGTCGATGCCGACCAGGCGCTGACCCCGGTCGAACGCGCCCGGCGTCTCGGGCGTGGCCAGCGGCCGGGCGACCCGGGCGAACAGGTGCCGGAGCGGTGCCACGCCGAGGCGTCGCCGCGCCTGGCACAGGGCCGACCGGCCGGGCGACGCCTCGTCGGCCCGGAGGCGGCGGGCGTGCCGGAACACTTGGCGGATGGGGAGGTCGCTGAGTACCCCCATGGCCAAGACGACCCGGAGGACGACCTCGTGGGTCAGCGGGCACGACCGGGGATTCCGCCGGCCGGCCGAGGCCAGTGCGTGCCCGATCTGGTGCGGCGGGATGACCTGGTCCAGGCCGGCGAGCCGGTCGAGGACGCGGCCGCCCTCGTCCGGCGGTAAGGTACAACGTCCTTGATGCATGGGAGTCGCGCCTGGGTGACCATCGGTTGAGAACAATCTAAGGTAACGAAGCCCCGCGACTTGCGGCTATTTAAACGGTATTGCGCCTAGCCCCGGAATCGCGGGCGCGCCGAAGACCTTCACGTCGGCCTCGCGGACTTGCTCCGCGCACGCCTTGCGCAGCCGGCCCATGATGGCGTTGGCCGACAGCCCCGGCCCGCGCCGCTCGGCGAACGGCGCGAGGACCAGGAAGACGCTGCCGTAGTTGGAGCTGTTGGCCCCGGCCACGAGCGAGAGGCCGGCGGCGGAAGTCGTGTGCGCGACCCCCGGCGTGGCGCGGGCGATCACATCGACCTGGGCGATGACCTGGTAGGTCCGCTACAGCGACGCCGAGTCGGGCAGTTGGATGCTGACGACGAGCCGGCCCAGGTCCTGCTCCGGAACGAAGCCGACCGGTGCCCGCATGAACACGGCGTACGTCAGCGCCAGCAGCCCGGCGTAGACGATCAGCACGACGAGGCTGACGCGCAACAGCAGCCCGACGATCCGCGTGTACAGGCTCGTGACGCGGTCGAAGCCAAAGTTGAACGCCCGGCCGAAGAGCGTCAGTGGCAACGTCACCAGCGACGCCAGGCGGCTGACGCGCGACCGCGGGGCGGTGGGGTCGCGGCGCGGCTTGAGGAAGAGCGCGGCGAGGGCCGGCGACAGGGTCAGCGAGTTGACCGCCGACACCACCGTCGAGGCGGCGATGGTGACGGCGAACTGGCGGTAGAACTGGCCGCTGATGCCGCCGAGGAAGGCGCACGGGATGAACACCGCCGAGAGCACCAGCGCGATGGCGACGACCGGGCCCGTGACCTCCTCCATCGCCTTGTACGCGGCCTCCCCGGGGGCCAGGCCGTCGTCCAGCCAGCGCCCGACGTTCTCGACCACGACGATGGCGTCATCGACGACGATGCCGATGGCCAGCACCAGGCCGAAGAGCGAGATGTTGTTGACGGTGAAGCCGAGGACGTAGATGACCGCGAAGGTGCCGATGACCGCCACCGGCACGGCGACGATGGGGATCAGCGCCGCCCGCCCGCCAACTCTGCAAGAACACCAGCACCACGAGGGCCACGAGGCCGACGGCTTCGAAGAGCGTCTTCACGACGTCGCGCACCGAATCGCGGATGAACGGGGTCGTGTCGTAGGCGGTGTTGCAGTCGATACCCTCGCGGAACCGCGGCTTAAACTCGGCGAGGCGGTCGTTCACCCGCCGCGACACGTCGAGCGCGTTGGCCCCCGGCAGCAGGCGGATCGCCAGGCCGACGGACGGGGTGCCGTCGAAGGCCGCGCCGGAGGTGTACTGGGTCGCCCCGAGTTCGACGCGGGCCACGTCGCGGACGCGCACCACGGCCGACGAGATCGCCGGCCCGCCGTCGGCCGCCCCGCATCCCGTCCGGCCCGACGGCCCCGCCCGTCGTCGGCCCGCACGGCGTCGCGACGCCGCTACCGCCGCCCACGTCGCGGTCAGGGCCGAGGCCGGGGCGGCCGCACTTCGAGAGCCATCCCTCGCGTTTCCCGCAGGAGTCGGCACGACAGGTCGCGGGAGCCGGGTCGCCTTCTTCGCACGGATTCAGGCCGTCGGGCGGTAGCGAGAGGTGGCGACGATGGCAAGGGCGACGAACGCCAGCAGTGTCGCCCCCTGGGCGACGGCGAACGGCGGCTCGGACTGCGTCGGCGCGAGGGCGTGCAGCGCCGGCACCTTCTGGAACGACTGGACGATCAGGACGAAGACGTTCAGGTATAGGGCCGCTACGGCGGAAAGGACGAACGCCGTTCGCCACCCGCCCGCCAGGCGTCGGACGTAGCGCGCGACCAGCGACACCGCGAGCACGACCAGCGACACCGCCCCGACGACGTGCGAGGGCAGGAGCTTCTCGGCGGGCAGGAAGAAGCCGGAGAAACTCGTGGCGACGGTCGTCCCCAGGAACACCGCGGTCCACCCGTCGAGCCGCCGGCCCGCCGCCATCCCGCCGACGGCGACCACGCCGGCCGCGATCCCGACGAGGCTGATCGCCGTGTGCAGGCCGACTTGCGTCGTCGGGAAGAAGGTCATGACGTCGCCCATTTTCGTACTCCGAGGGGTAGGTGGATCGTTGGGACTGGTGACACGCGAGGAGTCCCGCGTTGACTCGGTTTTTGTGAATCGATCAGCGGCCGACGCCGTTCGCACCACTCACTAAACTTGAGCCGCGCCGCCGTCCACGAATAGTTCGGTCCCGGTCACGTAACTGCTGTCGTCTGACGCGAGGAACACGACGGCTTTCGCAATCTCGTCCGGCGTCCCGACGCGGCCGAGCGGCGTCGTCGATGCGGCCTGGGCTACGAACGCCTCGATCTGCCCGTCGCTCATCCCCAACTCGGTCTTGTACGCCGGCGTGACGACCGTGCCGGGGCTGACCACGTTCACGCGGATGTTCCTCCCCCGCAGGTCCACCGCCCACGTCCGCGCGAACGACCGGAGTGCCGCCTTGGTGGCCGCGTACACGGTGAAGCCGGGCATCCCCTTGATCGACACCATCGAGCCGTTCAACACGATCGACCCGCCCGCGGTCATGAGCGGCAGGGCCTTCTGGACGGTGAACAGCGTGCCCTTCACGTTGACGCCGAAGGTCTTGTCGAAGTGCGCCTCGGTGATCTCGCCGAGCGGCACGAAGGCCCCGACTCCGGCGTTGGCGAAGAGCACGTCGAGGCGGCCGAAGGTGTCGCGGATCGCCGCGTACAGGCGGTCGAGGTCGGCCAGGCTCGCCACGTCGCCCCGCACGCCGAGGGTGCTTCCGCCGAGTTCCCGGACCGCCGCGTCGAGGTCCGCCTGCCGGCGACCCGTGACGACGACCGTCGCTCCTTCGGCGACGAAGCGCCTCGCGGTGGCCAGCCCCAGCCCGCTGGTCCCGCCGGTGACGAGGGCGATTTTGCCCGCCAGTTTCGTTGCCATGTCCGGTCCTCTCTAGTGGTGTATGTGATCGAAATTGTCGTCGATTTCATGGCCTTGACGGCGTCGTCCCTCGTCAAGCCGGCGTCGGCGATAAAGCAGAAGTTGACGACCGCCGCCGCGTACCGGTGTCGTGCGTGTCGAAGGTCATTGGAAGGCTCCGTGCGCGGGGTTGGTGTCGGGGTGAGAACTCGCCCGCAGGCGTTCGACTTCGGCTTCCAGTTCCGCGACCCGTGCCGTCAGTCCCGCGACCACCGGGGCGATTTGCCGCTGCGAGAACCGCGGGTGGATGTGCTGGCGGCAGTTCACGTCCCACGCCGCGACCGTGAACAGGACCGCCCGCTCGACCCGGCCGGGGTACGCCGGGTCGCCGAGTCGCTCCAGCAACGCCGCGTCCCCTTCGACGACGCGGGCGGTGCCCCACACCTTCACCCGCCGCTGGTGGGCGTAGTCCATGAGGAACAGGTACGCCTTCGGGTTCTCCGACAGGTTGCCGACGGTGACGTACTGGCGGTTGCCGCCGAAGTCGGCGAACCCCAGCGTGCGGTCGTCGATCACCTGGAGGAACCCGGGCGGGCCGCCGCGGTACTGGATGTACGGCTGCCCGCCGGCCGTCGCCGTGCCGAGGTAGAACATGTCCAGGTCGGCGAGGAACTCCGCCAGGTCCGGGGTGACGGTGGTCTGCCACCCGTCGCCGCGTTCCATGCGGGCGTAACTTTGGCGCGACCCCACCCGCTCCTGGGTCGCCTTCACCGCCGGGGTGAACGCGATGTCGCTGGGGGTCGTTTTCATGTCATCCTCGGGGTTGGGGGTTTGGGCTGTGGCTGGGTCACTTGGCCGGTCGCCCCAGCGTGGTCGGGCGACCAGACTTGAGCCACACCAGCTTTCCGCTCACCCCGGCGGCCTCGAACGCGCTCACCACCTCATCTTTCCCTTGACTCAGATGCGCCCAGCCTTCGTAGTGGATCGGCACGACGTGTTTCGGTTTGAACGCCCGCGCCGCCATCACCGCTTCTTCGGCGGTCATCGTGAGGTGTTCTTGACCCTTCGCGGGGATGACCGCCGCTCCGAGAAACAGCACGGCCGTGACGACTCGGAATCGACGGGCGACATCGGCCACGCCGTCGAACCAGACGGTGTCACCGGACAGGTAGACCGCCCCGTCGCCCCCAGCCCACTCAAGACAAAACCCGACGACCTCGCCCTGCAGCGGTTCGGAGCCGGGCGGCCCGTGCCGGGCCGGGGTCGCGGTCACCGTCACCGACTCCGTCCCGTCCGCCGACCGGACGACACGGGACTCCCAGGGAGCCAGGCCGGCGGCGTTCCCGCCGAGCCATCCGGCCCCCGAAACCGTGGTCAGCACGCTCGCCGCCCGCGTCAGGTACACCCGGCCCGTGTCGTCCAGGTTGTCCACATGCTGGTCGTTGCTCAGGAGCACCGCATCGACGACGTGCAGCGCGTCCGGACCCGCCGCGGGACCGCTTGTTTTCTCGAGCCGCACCGGCCCGGCCGCGTAGCGGGACCCGGCCGGGTCGAAGGTCGGATCAGTCAAAAACCGCACCCGGCCGATCTCGATGAGCAGAGTCGGTCCGCCGATGTAAGTGAACAGCGGGCCGGGGGGTTGCGCGGTTGTCATACCTTTTCTCCCGTGGAAATGACTTCAAGTAAAGGGGTGCCGTGCGACTCGGTGATCGCTCTCGCCGAATGTCATTTCTTCGCGACGTGCTTACCGAGGAAGTCGCGCATCGGCTTGGCGATCTCGTCGCCGTGGGTCTCCAGGGCGAAGCGCCCGGGGTCGAGCAGGTGGTAGTCCGACGTCTTCGGGTCGCGCTCGTACGGCTCGGCCCAGGCTGTTGGGAAGGCCTGGTCGTTCTTACCCCGGGCAATCAGCACCGGCGGTAGGCGTCCCGTTCTGCACCAGGATCGCGGTGGTCCGCTCCGGGTGCTTGACCGCAAGGCGGTACCCGACCCGGGCACCGTGGACCTTCGGCGGGTCCGCCGCGAGCAACTGGGCGACGCGGTCGGACAGCGCTTCCGCTGAACGGCGACGGCCAGGACGACGGCCGGCGCGAAGGAACCGGAGTACGCGCGTCCTGGAGGTCGTCCACCATCCGCGCGACCCGTCGGGCCCGGCGTTCCGCGACCGTCTTTTGTCGCCGCGCGGCCGGGTCGTCAGCCCAGTCCGCCAGCGCGGCCACGGCGTCGAGGAAGGCGGCGAGCGGGTTGCGGAGTTCGTGCGCCACGGTCGCCAGCCGGGAGTAGGCGGCCGGCTCGCCGAGTTCAAATTTTCCCGGCCGCGAGTCCGGGTCGGCCGCGACCGTGACCTGGCCGCGGACGGAGGATGTCGTGCGAATCCTGAGCATTTCGACGGCCCTTAGTCGAGTGATAGTGGGGTAGTTACGGCCCGCGGGAGGCACGGGTAAATGTCCTCGCCGGCCGCCGGGGGGGAATCCGCCACGCCGAGTTTCGCCCCGCCGCGGTCGTCCCCTTGCCCTCGCCCAACTAAGCGTGGCGGGGTGACACCCGAGGCGTTCTGATCGATCGCGCAAGAGGCGAAGGGTGGCACTGTTGACCACGTCCGGCAGACGACCGCCCGCGTCTCGGCGCTGCTGACCGGGTGCGGGTTCGTCTTCCCCCTGGACGCCGACGCGGGCAAGGCGGCCGAGTGGCTCAACGCGTTGCGCCGGGACGCTGCGCCGCCGGCACTCCCGGCCGGCGAGACGTTCACGCCGGCCGAAGATGCGAAGCTGCTGGGCGTCAGCGGGGCCGCCGTCCGGGCGAACGTCAAGCGGCACGGCCTGACCGCGACCGGCCACGGCAAAGCGCGGACCTTCCCCCGCGCCACGGTCCAAGCGCTGATGATTAAGGCGGGGCAAGGCCGCGGGCCGGAAACCGTCAACCACCACGTCCGGGCCGTGCGCGGCTTCTTCCGCTGGATGGTCAAGGCGAAGCGCGTCGGGTCGAACGCGCTCGACTCCTTGACGCTCGTCAACAGTATCGCTGACGTGCGGCACGCCCGCCGGGAACTGACCGAGGGCGAACTCCGCCGGCTGTTCGTCGCCGCCCGTTCCAGCGTGCGTTGCTACCGGGGGCTGACCGGGGAATACCGCTTCTTCCTGGACCTCGTGGCCGCCGGCACCGGCTTCCGGGCGAACGCCCTGGCGAACCTCACGCCGGCCGACTTCGACCTCGACACGGACAGCCCGACCGTGACATTGGCCGCCCGGTTCAACAAGTCGCGGAAGCTGAAAGTGCAGCCGCTGCCGCCGGACGTGGCCGCCGCGCTCCCGGCCTACTTCGACGGCCGGCCGGCGGGTGCGCCGATTTGGGGCGGGGACGTGGGCGCGGGACCGGCGGGGGGCGGAGATGCTGCGCTCAGACCTCGAAGCGGCCGGCATCGCCTACGTCGTGGACGGGCCGGACGGCCCCGAGTTCGCCGACTTCCACAGCCTGCGGCACTCGTACCTCACGCTGGGCGGCCGGGCCGGGATCGACCTGCGGACGCTGCAAGAACTCGCCGGGCACTCGAAGCCGGAACTGACGGCGCGGTACTCGCACCGCCGCCTTTACGACTTGACTGGGGCCGTGGGCAAGTTGCCGAACCTCGTGCCTCCGGGGCCAGACGACACCGCAATCCCGCTCCGCATGACTGGCACCGACGGGGATTCGGGCGCAGTGCCGGGCGCAGTGGACGCGGGCATTCGGCCGCATCAATCGGCACCGTCTGGCGTCCTTGGCATTGTCGAGGTGGGTGACGTTGACGGATATGGAACCCTACAAAATGCAGCGAGCCGGCACCTTTCGGCACCGGCTCGCATCGCCTTGCACAGCGAGGATGAAGGGACTCGAACCCGCAACCTCCGGATCGACAGTCCCGAGCGCCCGATCCTGGAACACTACGAAAAGCAACACGATAGGCCGCTTGCCGATTCCGGTTGCACCGCCGGTTGCGCCCGCTGCGAAGACAGGCCTAAGGGGGAACTCCCCGACGGACTGGCCCGGGTCGTCGATGCGTGGCCGACACTCCCCGAACCGCTCCGCCGCGCGATGCTGGCGATAATCGACGCCACGAAGTGAAGCCGAGAACCGCGAGTCCGCGGGTAACTTTGAAACTCTATTATTAGCCAGCGTTTTGCGGTAATTAGCCGTCGCGGGAGAGTCAACTCACACCGGCCGACTTCGGCCCGCGGTACAGCGACCAGACCAGGGCCCCGACCCACGCCGCCAGCGCCACCAGGTCCGCCAGGTGCCGCTCGCCCGCCCACGAAACGCGTTGACACGCCGCCACCCCGACGCACAGGACGAGGATCGCCGGCCAGTTCCGGAGCCGCCGGCCGAGCGTAATCGCGACCGGGGAGAAGGTCACCAGGACTGAAACGAGTTGCACCAGAAGCTGCCACTGCGCGTCCGTGAGTCCTTCCTTGGCGTCGGCCCCGAGCGCACTCAGGACCGAACTTAACAGCGACGAAATCATCCCATTCATGGTCGAGTCCCCAGGTGAAGACGGGCCGCGCCCTGGTATCAGCGCGGCTTTAGGCGTAAGTCCCACGGTCGTGACGGTGCCGGGTATCGACGAGCCGGTCGTCATTGATCGGGCCGTCAATCCCACCCCACCTTTGAAGGGGCGGACGGAAGATTGCCGGCGGTCACATCATTCCTTGCTGGACTGCCAGGGCGAACGCCCTCTGAATGGCATCGGTCGATTTGGAGAGGTTCGTCCCGCCCCCGTTCATCTCCTGCACGCACGTGACGTGGCGGCCCACGCGGGCCTGGAGCTTCTGCGGCGTCAGCCCGCCGAAGGTGTCCCAGACGTGGGCCACGACCTCGCGGACCTCGTCGGGCACGTTGACGAAGTCGTCGTAGTTGCACGGCATCGTCGCGGCCGGGCACGACACGCCGCCCGGCGCGGCCAACATCTGCTCGGCGAACAGCGGTGCGCCGTGGGCGGCCAGAGAATAACCCTGGCAGAGGAAGAGCAGGTTGTGGACCTTCTGCTCGTCCAGGCCGGCGTCCTCGCCCCGGCCGGCGGCGTGCCGGGCGATGTGGGCGGTGACTTCGGCGGCGGCGACGGGTGTGTAAGTCGTCATGGCGGTGCGTCCGGGCGGGTGAATGGATGGGGACGGCGGCACCATAACCGCATAGCCGCTTCGGGCAAGCCCGTTTTTACCTGAATCTAAACAGCACGGAGATGAGGATTTAGTACGGCTACTCTGAAAAGATTTATTACTTAAAATATTACCCATAGACAGTTCGACTACACGTAATGCTGTGTCGGTCATGGGCTGGACGGGCTTGTGTGGACCGAGTCACGCACGGTATACGTACCTCCCAGTCCGAGACCCCTTTCCAGCCCTCCAGCGCGTAGGAGCCGCTACCATGTTGAAGCCGTTAGACCTCCCCTCCCTCGAAAATTCACCGGCCCCCGTAAGGCCGGCACCGTCGGCACCCCACACGCCGATTACGACCGCGGTGCCTCCCGCGGGGCTGAACTGCCGACGCATCGACATTGCTAAACTCATTGAGGAGATTAACACCGACCTGACGCGGCTCAACGGGGAACTCGTTGCCGCCCAGGCGGGCACGGCGGCGGCCCACGAGGCGTACAGCGCCCTCGTGGCGGGGAGCGACCGCGTCTATAACGACCTCCTGACCCGGCAGGGGCTCGAGCGGGCCTCGGCGTTCGGCGTGAACGCCAAAGCTATCGACGAGGCTCGCACACTGTGGCAGGCGGCGGCCGCCAAGCAGAAGGCCGGGGAGGACGAGATCGGCGGGGAAATCAAGTACGTCGTGGGCCTAGTGAGCGGCGACCCCTTGGCGGCCCAACCGAAGCTCCGCGAGAACCCCAGGGAGTAAGCCACCCCCCCCAATTTCACTTCTCAGGCAATGCACGGCGTCGCCGGCCCGGGGGCGGGCGACGCACCCGTCTACGCGCCGCGGCACTCCAGCAACTACGCCGACACCGGGTGCGGTGTGGGGCGAAGCTGCCGACCCCCCCAAGCGGTAGCTCCCTGGCTGACTCGCGTCGTCGGGGCGTGGCCGACACTGCCCGAACCGCTCCGCCGCGCCGTGCTGGCGATGATCGAGGCGGCGGGCTGACCCGCGGCGGGGTATGCTGCAATTGCTGACATCGGCGGACTGGTACAAGGGGGCACACCTTGGCAGACAAGGCGAAGGGGACGGTCACCGAGGCGCACCGCCGCTTCGTCGATGAGTACCTCATCGACTCGAACGGCACCCGCGCGTACCGCGTCGCCTACCCCGGCGCGAGCTACGCCGCGGCCCGGACGAACGCGGGGCGGTTGCTGGCACTGCCGACCGTCGCGCGGGAAGTCCGGGCGGGCCGGGCGGCTCAGCGCCGGCGCACCCGCGTCACGGCCGACCGCGTGCTGCGCGAACTCGCCGTCATTGCGTTCAGTGACATCGGCGACCTCTTCGACCCCGACGGCCGACCGATCCCCGTCCAGCAACTAGACCCCGCCACCCGGCGGGCCATCGCCGCGCGGACGGTGTCGAGCGCGACCGACGCATCCGGCGTCCTCAATGAAAAGTTCCACGTCCGGTTGTGGGACAAGCTGCGGGCGCTCGACTTGCTCGCCCGGCACCTGGGGCTTGACCGGCTGCCGCCGCCGCTGACGGTAATACTCAACGCGCTTCCCGACCCCATCCGGGCTAAAGTCGTGGCCGCACTGTCCGCCCCGCGGGCCTGACCGCGCGCCGCCGGCGCACCGGCTCGGCACTTCGGGAGTTCCCGCGCTACTGTCGGCCGCGCTTCGGGTAGACTGCCGACCGTCCGCCTTTTCCCCGAGTGACGCCGATGCCGACCGACGCCAAGCCGCTGTTCCGCCCCGAAGCCGTCCGGCCGAAAGTCCGCGCCTTCGAGCTGCCGGCCCGCGCCGACCGGGGCAAGATTGCCAAGTGGGCGAAGATGTTCGCCGGTAGTGCGAAGCTGAAGCTCAAAGAAACCGAAGTCCGGGACGAGTTCCTTTACGACATCTTCCGCGACGTACTCGGCTACGTCACCGTGTCGGAGAACCCGGCCGACTACTCGTTCAAGAAGGAACAGTTCGTCCAGGTAGATGGCACCTACGCGGACGCCGGGTTCGGGCGGTTCGGGGGCGCGGCGGAATCCCCGCTGATCGTGCTGGAGGGCAAGGGGCCGAACGACCCGCTGGACCGCCCTTACGCCGGCCGCAAGCGCTCCGCGTTCGAGCAAGCCTTGCTCTACGCGCTGAACTTGCGCATCGACTGGTACGTCGTCACCAATTTGCGGGAAACGCGGCTGTACTGCAAGCAGGCCGACCAGTTCACCTTCGAGCGCTTCGAGACATCCCGGCTCGCCGCGGACGAAGGGGAGTGGAAGCGCTTCGTCTACCTGCTGGGCGCGGACCGGGTACTCGCCCCGGCCGGCAACCACCTCACGCCGCTGCTGGCGGAGTCGGCGAAGATCGGCCGCGAACTCACCAACGAGTTCTACCGCGAATACCGCCAGTTGCGCGAACTCTCGTTTAAGGCACTCCGCGAGCACAACCCGACGCGCGACGCCGGCGCGATCCTGACCGCGACGCAGAAGGTGTTGGACCGCGTGCTGTTCGTCGCCTTCTGCGAGGACCGCGGCCTGTTGCCGTCGGACAGTATCGCCCGCGCGTACGAGCACGCCGACCCGTACAACCCCCGGCCGGTCTGGCAGAACTTCGTCGGCCTGTTCAAGGCCGTCGATCAAGGGAGCAAAGACCTCAACATCTGGCAGTACAACGGCGGCCTCTACGCCAAGGACGACTTCCTCGACACGCTCATCGTGCCCGACGACATTTGCGAGCGCTTCAAGAAGCTGGCGGAGTACCACTACGGCGACGCGGCCGACGGCGTCGGCAAGCTCATCGACGTGGAAATCCTGGGACACGTCTTCGAGCAGAGTATTTCCGACCTCGAAGAATTGCACCGCGCGGTGACCGTCGGCGGGGCCGTGGCCGTGGAGACGGGCGAGCCGTCGAAGCGCAAAAAGGAAGGTGCGTTCTACACCCCGGCGTTCGTCACCCGCTACATCCTCACGGAGACGCTGGGGGCCGTCGTCCGCGACCGCTTCGAGCACTACCGCCAACGCCTCACGGCTTCGACCAAGAAGTTCGCCAAGCTCTTCGCCGACCCCGGCGACCTCGAGCCGGCCGAGAAGTCCGCCGCCAACCGCGCCGCCTTGCGGAAGTTCTGGGCCGGCTGGCTCGAAGAACTCGAGACAATTCGCATCGTCGATCCCGCGTGCGGCAGCGGCGCGTTCCTCATCGAAGCCTTCGACCAAATGTTTGCCGAGTACGAGAAGGCCGAGAGCGTGTTGACCGCTTTGGGGCAGCCGTCGGGGCTGTTCGAGACGCGCAAGGCGATCCTGACCAACAACATCTTCGGCATGGACCTGAACAGCGAGGCCGTCGAGATCGCCCGGTTGTCGTCGTGGATCAAGACGGCTGAAGTCGGCAAGGTGCTCACGACCCTCGACGCCAACGTCGTGCAGGGCAACAGCGTCGTCGGCCAGCCGTCGCCGCTCGAATTCTGGAAGGCGGCCTTCCCCGCGGCCTTCGCGGCCGGCGGCTTCGACGTGGTCGTCGGCAACCCGCCCTACGTCCGGCAAGAGTGGATCAAGGCCGACAAGCCGTACCTGCAAGCCCACTACAAGGCCTACGACGGCGTCGCCGACCTGTACGTCTACTTCTACGAACTCGGGTTGAACATCCTCAAGCCCGGCGGCCGGCTGGGGTACATCGTCACCAACAAGTGGATGAAGGCCGGGTACGGCGAGAACCTGCGCAAGCTGTACGGCGAATCGGCGTGGGTGGAACAAGTCGTGGACTTCGGCCACGCCAAGCAAATCTTCCCGGACGCCGACGTGTTCCCGTGCATCGTGGTGGCCCAGCGCCCGGACGCCGGCCCGCCCCCGACCGACGTGCGAGTGTGCAGTATCCCCCGCGACCAACTCCGCATCGACGACCTCTCCCGGCAGATCCACGCCGACGGCGTCAGCGTGCCGCGCGACCGCCTGGGTGCCGCCCCGTGGAACCTCGAACCGCCGGGCGTG
>JANYHV010000338.1 GCA_025362195.1 Fimbriiglobus sp.
GGCGATGTTGGCCGAGATGTCGCCGCTGCCGTCGGGCTTGAAGGCGAGCAGTTGTTGGCTCATGTAACCGGTCGAGAAGAAGACGAGGCCGTGGGCGTACACCGGCGGGGCGATCAGCGACCAGCCCGGCTTGGGGTACTTGACCCGCCACAGTTCCTTGCCCGACTTGGGGTCGTAGCCGATGCAGAAGTTAGCCGCCGGGCTGACGATGACTCTCGTGCCGTTGTGCTCGATCAGCAGGCAGGTGGCGAACGAGAACATGAGCACCGCCGAAGTCTCCCGCTTGGTCCGCCAGCGCAGCTCGCCGGTCTTCTGGTCGAGGGCCGCGAGGGACGTGACCACCTTGCCGTCGATGGCGAAGACGAGCAGGTCGTCCACGAGGATGGGCGAGTTGCCGTTGCCGTGCAGCGGGTCGTAGGCGAGTTCTTGCGTCTTCCAGACCACCTTGCCGGCGAGGTCGAGGCAGGCCGTGCCCATGTGGCCGAAGTGGACCCAGACGTGCTTGCCGTCGGACACCGGCGTCGGGCTGGCGTGGCTGTTCTTCTTGTGCGGCTGCGGGGTCGCGTCGGTCTTCTCGACGAACAGTTCCACGTCCCAGACGATGTTGCCCACGGCCTGATCGACGCACATCGTCCGCAGGCTAAAATCGGTGCGGTCGCCGGTGGTCGTCGGCACGGCCGTCGTCAGGTAGAGCTTGCCGCCGACGGCGACCGGCGACGACCAGGCGACGCCGGGCAGCGGCGTCTTCCAGGTGACGTTCTTCTCGACGCCCCACTCGGTGACGAGCGGTTTGCCGGCGTACACCCCGGTACCGCCGGGGCCGCGGAACTCGGGCCAGTCGGCCGCGCCCAGGGGGGGAGCGGTGAGCGCGAAAGTGATCAGGCAGAGCCAACGACTCATGAGGATTTCCTCCAAGAGGACCGGGGCGAGGAGACGAGATTAGTCTATAATCACGGGACCAATCCTCCCCGGGAAGATCGCCATGCCCGCCGCCACGCCGCCCAAATCCTTGCCCCCCCTCGCCGGCCTCTGCACCCTCGAAGAGGCCGCCCGCCCCGGCCTGCTCGTGGAAGCGTGCGTCGCCCGACTGAAGCGCTTCCACTACGCCTTCAAGCGGCTGCACGGCATCCTGACGGCCCGCATCACCGCCGAACCGGTCTACGAATTGAAGATGGCGTTCGGCCACCACGCCTACCTGTGTGCCGAGCACGTCGCCGCCCTGCGGACCCGCGTCGGCGAGATGCGCGAGCCGCCGCTGGGCCTCGACGACGTGCCGCACCCCGCGCTCGAAGTCTACTTCGACGAAATCCTCGCCGCGCCGACGACCGAGGAACTGGTCCGCGGCGTGTACGCCGTCGCGGTGCCGGCGCTCGACGCCGCCCTGGCGGGGTACGCCGCCGACACGAACCCGCTGACGGACGCCCCGTCGCGCCGCGTGATCCGCTTCGCCCGCCTCGAACTCGCCGACCTCATCGCCTACGGCCGTGAAGCGGTGGCCACCTTTGGCGAAGCGGATCGCACCCACCTCGACGTCCTGCTGGCGCAAGCCGGCACCCTCGACGGCACCGGCCCGATCAGCGACGCGCCGCCGGTGCGTGGTCGCAGTGCGACGCCGTACCGGTACGACCCGGTGCCCCGGCGCGACGCCCGCTTCGAGGACTTGTGGAACCAGGGGGTCAACCCCGAGGCGTTCCTGTACGACCCCGCCTTCCCGGCGCGGGCGAAGGTGTTGATGATGCTGTACAAGCGGCTCCGCGAGATCGACGTGCCCGAGGTCCTGGCCGGGATCATCGCCGAGACGACGGGCAAGCCGTGGGGCTACTACCGGGACATGAGCCGTCAACTCTGGGACGAGGCCCGGCACGCCATGATCGGCGAGGTCGGCTTCGTCGCGCTCGGCGTCGATTGGACGAAGTGCCGGGTCACCTGGAACTGGTCGTACCGCCTGAACACCGAGTGTACCCCGGCCGAACGGCACGCCGTGCTCTTCTTCATCGAGCAAGGGCTGATGCCGAAGACCGGCAAGCGGTACGAGTACGAGACGGCCGTCGCTTCCGGGCTACCGCTGGCCGCGACGATGCAAGACTTCGACTGGGCCGACGAGGTGCTGCACTCGCAGACCGGCCGGCAGTGGTACGTCCCCCAGTTCGGCACCTTGCAGAAGGCCCTCGAATACGGCGACAAGGCGTGGAGCCGCATTCT
Source organism: Fimbriiglobus sp. (assembly GCA_025362195.1). GTDB lineage: Bacteria > Planctomycetota > Planctomycetia > Gemmatales > Gemmataceae > Fimbriiglobus. Next base: position 2,203 of record JANYHV010000338.1, read on the forward strand.
GAGCAACTGGACGACGGTCAAAGACCAGGGATTGACGGCCCACGAGAACTGGTGGCCGACCGTCTACGCGCAAGCATGCGCCGCCGCCGGCGAGACGCCCGACCCCGCCGTCCTCGGCTACGCCACGACTTACGAAGGCCGTCGCGCGGACCTGAAGACCGTCGGCGAATAACGGTTTTGTCATCCCGACGCCGCCAGCCCCTCGCGGTAACTCGGGTACTGCGGCGCGAAGTGCAGGACGCTCCGCGCCAGCGCGTTGCTCACACGGCGGTTCGCTTCGACCCCCGTCGTTGCCGGCGGGCTGAACACCGCCGGCGGCGCTCCGAGCAGCCTGGCCGACTCGGTGTAGAAGTCTCGCCGCCGCACCGGTTCGTCGTCGGCGATGTTGAAGACGCCGCCCGGACTCGTCTCGGCGCACTGCACGGCCCGCACACCGTCGGCGACGTGGATCAGGTTCAACCACTTCTCGGCGTCGGCGCTGTACGGTTCGCCCGCCTGCAGCGCCGCCTTGCGTAGCCAGCGGCCGGGGCCGTAGATGCCGGCGAAGCGCAGGACCGTCGCGGTCGGTTTCGCCGCGTGCAGCGTCCGCTCCGCCTCGAGCACGACGCGGCCGGACTCTTCGAGCGGCTCCGTCGGCGATTGCTCGGTGACGACCGCGCCGTCGGTCTGGCCGTACACGCCGGTGCTGCTCACGTGGACCCAGCGCTCGACGGCGGGCACGGCGGCCAGCACGTTCCGCAGCCCTTCGACGTAGACTTCGCGCATCGTGTGGCCCGCCCGGCGGTCCATTCCGACGGCGTAGAGTACGGTCGTGAGCGGCGGCAAATCGCGCAGGCCGGCGAGGCTCGCGGGGTCGGTCACGTCGCCGGTCACGGGGAGGAACCCGGCGGCGCGGAAGTCGTCGCCGCGGGTCCGCGTCAGGGCGTACACGGGGCGGCCGGCGGCACGCCACGCGGCGGCGACGCGGCGGCCGAGGTAGCCGCAACCGACGACGAGCGCCGGGCCGGTCGGGGGTGTCATTCGCGGGGCCTTTCGTAACCTGGTGTGTGCAACGTCCCCCGGTATCCTACGGCACCGCGTCCATGTCCGTCCCCAGTCCCGTCGCCCCGCCGCCCGTACCGTACCGGGCCGTCCGCGAACTGTCGTGGTACCTCGCCGCGGTCCTCCTCACGACGCTCGTCCTCGTCGTCGGCCTGCGGCTCGACAAGGCGGACTTCCGCGCCCCGTTCACCTACGAGTACGACGCGCTGTTGATCCTGCCGTTCGTCACGGAAGTCGTCGAGGGCGGGCACCACTGGCGGACGGCCCGGCTCGGTGCCCCCGGCGTCCAGGACCTGCACGACTTCCCGGTCGTCGATCACCTGCACTTCGCCGTCATCTGGGGCCTCGGCCGGGTCTTCCGGTCGCCGGTCGTCGTGTTCAACCTGTTCTACCTGCTCACGTACCCGCTCACGGCGGTCACGGCCCTCGCCGTCTGCCGGCGGTACGGCCTGTGCGGGCCGGCGGCCGTCACCGCGGCCGTCCTGTACGCCTTCCAGCCGTACCACTACCTGCGCGGCCAGACGCACTACTTCCTGTCGGCGTACTACATGGTGCCGTTCGCCGTCATGGTGCTGCTCGACGTGTGCCGCGGCCGGTTGCCGTTCTACCCGCTTCAGCCGGACGGCACGCGGCGGTTCTCGGTCCGCGACCGGGACACGCTCGTCGCGGTCGTCGTCGCGCTCGCCACGTCCGCGAGCGGGGCGTACTACGCCTTCTTCACGTGCGCCCTGCTCGTCGCCGCGGGTTTGTACGGGTGGGTGTCGTTGCGGTCCGTGCGGGGGATGCTGTCGGCGGCCGGGGTGACGGCCGTGGTCGTCGCGGGCGGGGTCGTCAACCACGCGCCGGCCTTCTTTTACCAGGCCAAGTACGGCCAGAACAGCCGGCCGCACGTCCGCCTCGCCGAGGAGGCGGAGATCTACGGCCTGAAGATGGCCCAACTCCTCCTGCCGGTCGCCGGGCACAACCCCGTCGCCGTCGGGACCACGATCGTCCTCGACCCGGCCGCGCTGCGGTCCGCCTACCAGGCCCCGCTGTTCAAGGACTTGAACGAGACCGACTGGGACCCGCTCGGCCTGGTCGGGGCGTGCGGGTACCTGGGCCTGCTGGCCGTCGGGTTCTTGCCGGTCCGCCGCACCGGCACGCTCGGCCCCCTGTCCGCGCTGACGATTTTCGCCACCCTGTTGGGCACCATCGGCGGGTTCGGGGCGATCTTCAACCTCGTCGCCTCGCCGCAAGTCCGGTGCTACAACCGGCTGAGCATTTTCATCGCCTTCGCGGCCGTGTTCATCGCCTGCCGGGCCGTCGATCGGTTCTTCGAGACGCGCACCGGCACCCTCCGGTACTTCAAGTGGCACGCCTTCGCCGTCCTCCTCGTCTTCGGCATTTGGGACCAGACTAACGACCAGTGGTTCCCGGACTTCCGCATCCCGCGGCCCGGGTACACGAGTGCCGTGGACGCCCGCGAGGAGGCGGCCGACAAGTTCCGGGCGGACGCCGAATTCTTCCGCCGGGTCGAGGACTTGCTGCCCGAGGGGATGGTCTTCACGTACCCGTTCATCGAGTACCCCGAGGCCCGCTTGTACCGCGAGCCGGGGGCGGCCGAGGCGACCCAGTCGTACGAGTTCGGCATCGGCTACCTGCACACCTCGCACCTGCGGTTCAGCTTCGGGGCCATGAAGGGCCGCGAGTGGGACACGTGGATGCGGAACGTGAGCGGCAAGGAGGCGGTGCCGCAATTCCTGGAGCGGATCACGCTCGTCGGGTTCGAGGGCCTGCTCATCGACACGAAGGGCATCGGCCCGAAGCGGTGGCGCGAACTGAAGCGGGAACTCGACCAGTACCTCGGCGCGGGGGCGTTCCGCGAGGTCCACCCCGGCCGGCGGCTGCACTTCTTCGACCTCCGCGGGTACCGCGAGACCCTCATCCGCAACTACGGCCCGGCCGGGTTCGAGGCACGGGCCGTGGCCGAGCGCGAGAGCCTGCTGGTCCTCTGGCTGAACGGGTTCAGCACGTTCGAGCCGCCGGGGTACGAGGACCGCGCGCACCTGTGCGGCCTCGACGGCCTGATGGTCTTCGTCAACCGGTCCGAGTCGCCCGTCACGGTCCCGGTCCGCATGCGCTTCCGGACGACGTTCAAGGACAAGGCGCAGTTGCGGATCGAGAGTCGGCTCGCGTCGCCGGCCGGCACGCCGTGGGTGGACGAACTCACGATCGGCGGCGAGGACCGGCCGCCCGAGTACGCCCGCGAACTCGTCGTCCCGCCCGGCCGGCACGAGATCCACTTCCACTGCACGCCGGCCGTCCCCGTCCTCCCGGCCGATTCCCGGCACAACGTTTTCACGGTCCTCGACTTCCGCACGAGGTGACGCCCATGCGCCGTCGGCAACTCCTCCGCGCCGGCCTGCGGTTGGTCGGCCGCGCCCTCGCCTACCTGGGGTGCGTCGGCTTCGCGTGCGGCTTCCTGGCCGCCGGCCTGCGGCTCGACCAGATCGACCTCACACTGCCGATGCTCGACTCGGGCGACGCGCTCCTGATCCTGCCGATGATCCAGGCCCAGCACGAGGGCGGCACGCACTGGGTGAACGACCGCCTGGGTGCCCCCGGCCGGCAGGAACTGTACGACTTCCCCGTCATCGACCACTGGCACTTCGCGGCCGTCGCCCTGATCGACCGGGCCGTCGGTCACCCCGTCGTCGCCTTCAACGTCTACTACCTGCTGACGTACCCGCTGGCGGCGTTCTGCGCGATGTTCGCCGGCCGCTGCCTGGGCCTGTCGCTCCCGGCCGCGGGCTGCCTCGGGCTGCTGTACGCCTTCTTGCCGTACCACCAGATGCGCGGGCTGAGCCACTACTTCCTGTCGGCGTACTACCTCGTGCCGCTAGCACTCGTTGTCGTGGTCAACTTGTCCCTCGGCCGCGTCCGCCTCCGCCGCGCCGGCTGGCCGGTGCTGGCGATGCTCGTCACGTCCTGCGCGGGGGCCTACTACGCCTTCTTCGTCTGTGCCCTGCTCGCCGTGGCGGCCCTGTACGGCACGGCCCTGCGGCGGTCGGTCAAGCCGTTGGGCTGGGGCGGGCTGCTCGTCGGCGTCGTGGTCGCGGGCGGGGTGGCCAATCACGCGCCGACCTACCTGTACCAGCGCGACTTCGGCCGCAACACGGCCCCGGTCGCGCGACAACCGGAAGACTCCGAGTGGTACGCCATGAAGCTGACGTACCTCGTCCTGCCGATCCCGAACCACCGCGTCCCGGCCCTGGCTCGGTGGCGCAGCGCCTACGACTCGGTCAGCCGGCCGATCCAGGCGGACGCGAACGCCGCGATGCTCGGCGGCGTTGGCGTCGGCGGGCTGCTCGTGGCGGCGGTCGCGGTCCTCCGCCCCCGGTCGCGCCGCCGGCGGGTCGTGCGGGCCGTGAGCGTTCTCGTCGCCGGGGCGTTCTTGATCGCCACCGTCGGCGGCGTCGGCGCACTGTTCAGCGATCTGATCAATCCGTCGGTCCGCGGCCTGGCCCGCATGAGCGTCGTCCTGGCGTTCCCGGCCCTGTGGCTCGCCGTCGTCGCGCTCGACCGGGGGCTGTCGCGGCGGTGGTACGTCCGCTGGCCGCTGTTCGCCGGGGCGACCGTCCTCGGCCTGGCCGACACGACGCCGAAGGACTGGGGCCGGTCGTCGCGGATCGAGTCCCGGACGCACCTCAAGGAGCGGTACGCCGACGACCGCACTTTTTACCAGGACATCGAAGCGCACCTCGACGGCGGCACGGTCTTCCAGTTGCCGTTCAACGACTACCCCGAAGGCGTGTTGCAGCGGGGCACCGCGGTGGGCGCTTATGACCACGCCCGCGGGTACCTGCACACGACCCGCACCCGCTGGTCGTTCGGGGCGATGAAGGGCCGCGAGGTCGATCAGTGGCAGCGCGACGTGGCGACGGCCGAAGTCCCCGAGATGCTCCGGCGGCTCGTCCTCCGCGGCTTCGACGGCCTGCTCATCGACGCCCGCTCCTACGACCCGGCCGCCGCCTCGGCGTTGGAAGCGGCAGTCAAAATGGGCCTGCGCGTGCAGTCCCCGTCGCTCTTGCACGCGCGCGGCGAGCAGTCCTTCTACGACTTGCGGCCTTACCGCGAGCGCTTGAAGGCGGACCTCGGCGAGCGGTACGCCGTGTTGGCCCGGAGCGAAGTCGAGGCGGTCCGCGTGCTCTGGTTCGACGGCTTCGCCAGCTTCGAGCCGCTCGGCCGCGAGGACGCGCACCGGTGGTGCGCGCGGCGGGGCGAGGCGTGGCTGGTCAACCCGTCGGACCGCACGACGCGGGTGACGATGACGATGGTGGCCCGCACCGAGTCGGTGCTGCCGACGACCCTGAGCGTCACGGGGGACACCTGGTGCGAGGCGGTCCCGATCGACGCGGCGAGTGGAAGTCACGCGGTCACGGTCGAAGTCCCGCCGGGCCGGCACCGCGTCGGGTTCGCGTGCCCGCCGCCGCACGACTGGGTGCCGCGCGACGCGCGGCGGCACGTGTTCTTCCTCGCGCAATTCCGCCTGACGCGCGACGAATAAGTCCGCCTTGACCGCGCCGCACGGCACGCTATGACGGACCGCGCGGCCGGCCGGCGGGTCGCGCCGCGCGGCCCAGTGACAGTGGTGTGTCACTGAAAAATCGCCGGCCCGGTTCAGGTGGTGCGGGTGGTGGCGCGGGAAAAGTTTGCGAATCCTTTTCCGCGGCCCTTGCGCAACTTGTCTTTCACGAACCCGGCGTTAGTATTCGACTTTGAAGCACGGGCCGCAGACCCTTGAATGGTGTCGCCGGCAATGTCCCACCCTGAATCGGCGGCGTCGCCGGGGGTCGAGATGCGGGCTTCCCCCGAGGTCACCCTTTTTATGTTCGAGTCCGACACGCAGGACCCGCTCCCCATCGAACAGGCCGTCTCCGGCCCGAGCGGGTTCGACGACGAAGAGCCTCCGAGTCGCCCCCGCCGGCACGCCCTCTGGAAGGACGTGCCCCAAGAGCAGTGGGACGACTGGCGCTGGCAGACGCAGAACTCGATCCGCTCCGTGCGGCAGTTGCGGTCCCTGCTCCCGTTCACGTCGGACGAGTTGGAGGCCATCGGCCGGCTCGAAGCCGACTTCAAGATCGCCATCCCGCCCTACTACTTCTCGCTCATTAACCCCGAAGACCCCGCCGACCCCATCCGCCTCCAGTCGGTGCCGTCGCCCCTCGAAGCCGAGTCCGGGTACGAACTCGAAGACCCGCTCGAAGAGGACAAGGACTCCCCGGTGCCGGGCCTGACGCACCGCTACCCCGAC
>JANYHV010000362.1 GCA_025362195.1 Fimbriiglobus sp.
CTGGTGCGGCGGGGCAAGGGCGTGCGCATCCGCGGCGGCACCGCCCGGGCGTACTACATCGGCGTCGAGACGGCCACGCCGGCCGTGCCCGGCATGAGCCCGCCGGTGAAGGCCCTGTGCGTCGCCCCGTTCGGCATGGAAGAGGGGACCGAGAACGAGGTCCCGGGCCAGGAGTTCGGCCTGGTCGTCGGCGAGGAGGTCGAGTTCCGCTTCCTCGGCTCGACCGTCCGCCGGGACGACAAGCCGGGCACCGTCGTCGAGGACTGGGAGGCCCAGATCGACGAGCTGTCGCCGATGCGGGTCACCCTGGACGGCCAGGCGAACGCCGGCCGCGTCGTCCCGGTCAGCCTGAACGCGAAGGTGACCGAAGTCGGTCAGCTCGAAGTCTGGTGCCACAGCCGCGACGGCCGCCAGCGGTGGAAGTTAGAGTTTAATGTGAGAGAGTCGAAGTAATTCACTTCTATTACCGGACACCTGGAATCCCAAGAGAATTTTTGCCGCGTTGGTCTCATCAAATATTCAGCAAAGTTCGGCAATACGAAAAATCTCTCGCACCCTGTAAGTCGCGTTAATTCCGGGAGTATGATCGGGTAGAAGTCGAACCAGGGGTGCGAACGTGTGAAACTTTTTCGCCCCTCGCTCGGACCGAATTTTCTCACTCGACGCTCACGGGGTGTTCCATGCCGAAGTCTCTCCCGGCCCGCTTCCGCCGCGGCTTTACGCTCATCGAACTGCTGGTGGTCATCGCCATTATTGCCATTCTCATCGGGCTACTCTTGCCGGCCGTTCAGAAGGTGCGCGAGGCGGCGGCGCGGATGAGTTGCTCGAACAATATGAAGCAACTCGGCCTGGCCATGCACAACTACGCCGACTCGGCCGGCGGCGGCAAACTGCCCCCCGCGGTCACCACCCTCGCCAACACCGTCGGGTTCGACCAACTCGGCATGGCCGCCGGCGGCGGGGGCACGAACAACTTCGTCGGGCCGAACTGGGCGGTCCTCATCCTGCCCAGCCTGGAACAAGGAAACACTTACAACCTCGGCAACATTACCAACTTCCGCACGTCGTTCACGTCCGGCTTACCGGTCGATAGTTCGTGGACCAACCTTCGGAGTGCCAAGATTAAGACATTTCTCTGCCCGTCGGACACGGGCGGCGAAACCTTGTACAACGGCAGCGACCTGGGCGGTAACCTCGGCGGCTTGACAGATTGGGCACGCGGCAACTACGCGATTAACGCCGGTCCCGGCCACTTCTACGGCAACGGCGTGTACAACGGCGGCGTCAACAGCGGCAACTTCTCCGGCGTCAACACCCCGGGCATCAGCTGGCCGACCGAGCAGGCCAACGGCGGCGGGTTCGCCATCGGGAACATTCCCGACGGCAGTTCCAACACGATCATGGTGCAAGAAATCCGCGTCGGGTACACGGCCAACGACCGCCGCGGGGCGTGGGCCTTGGGCCAGCCGGGGGCGAGCGTCGCCGGCGGCGGCGCGACCGGCGATTGCGGCGGGCCGAACGACGGCACGTTCAACCGCAACCGCACCTGCGACGACATCCGCATCGCCGGGTACGACGAGGGGGCCGCGACGGCGGTCGGCATGGGCGCGTACGGGTTCGGGTCGAACGGCCAGGCCCAGTCCCGCAGCCGGCACACCGGGGGCGTCCTGTCGTGCTTCGGCGACGGCTCGGTCCGGTTCATCCGCGACTCGATCACCGGGTACAACTGGGCCGTCCTCCAGGGCGCGCAAGACGGCCTCGTCACCCCCAGCGATTTCTAACCCGCCCGCGCCACGCCGGGGCGAACGCCCCGGCCGACTCCACCCGAGGTGACTCATGCGACGATTTGCTACCCGAGGCGGGGCCTTCGCGGCCCTGACGGTCGCCCTGTTCGCCGGCTGTTCCGGGGACGCGACCAAGACGGTGTCCGGCGAGGTCGCGTTCGGCCCCGTCAAGCCGGTGGCCGGGGAACTCTGGACCGTCACGCTGCACGGCGACGGCGACAAGAATTACAGCGGCAGTGTGGACGCGGCCGGGAAGTTCTCGGTCGCCAAGGTGCCCGAGGGCGGGTACAAGGTCCAGGTCATGCACTACCTGCCGACGGGCGACGGCAAGGCGAAGGCCGGTGCCCGGCCCGGCGCGGGCGCGCCGCAGCAGTTCACCTACCCCGAAACGTGGGCGGTCCCCGGCGGCCCCTACACGCTCGACCTGGCCAAACTCAAGAAGTAGCCCCCGGCCCGTCCCCGCCCCCCGACGACCGCGGCGGCTACGGCCGTGCGGTCGTCGGGGGGCTTCATTTCGTGCGGTCCGTTCTGCCCCGGAATCGCGCGCGGCGCGGCCGATTGTGCCGGCGCGCCCTTCTCGCCCGGCGCGGCGGGTGCTACCCTGTCAGTGCTTGGAACACTCGCGAGGACTTCTCCGTGGCTTCGACGAAAATGATCGACGTTCGGCGCGGCATGGTGCTGAACATGAACGGGCACCTCCTGTACTGCCTCGAGCGCGACCTGAACACGCCCGGGAACTGGCGGGCGATCCTGTACTTGAAGCTCAAGAACCTCAAGACCGGCAGCATCGTGGACGAGCGCGTCCACCCGGACGACAAAGTCGACGTCGTCTACCTCGACACGAAGGACTACGCGTACAGCTACAAGGACGGCGCGGACTACGTGTTCATGGACTCCGAGACGTTCGAGCCGGTCACCCTGCTCGCCGACATGGTCGAGGACAAGATGCCGTACCTCCGCGAGAACGACACCTGCAAAATCACCTTCTACGACGGCAAAGCCCTCGGCATGGAACTGCCCCAAACGGTCAAACTCAAGGTCGTCGAGACCGAGCCGACGATCAAGGGCGCGACGGCGGCGGCCCAGCAGAAGCGGGCGGTCCTCGAAACCGGGCTGACCGTGCAGGTGCCGAGCTTCATCGTCGAGGGCGAGTTGGTGCTGATCCAGACGGAAGACGGCAAGTACCTCGGCCGCGCCAAGGATTAACGTGACCCCGCACCCCCCTTTGGAAAAGCGAGTGACCCTCCGAGTCTTCCCGCCCGCGGCCGCCACCCGGTCGCGCCTCGCACCCCTGTTCCGATTGGTGCGCATGATCTTCCTCGCGGTCGCCCTCGGCCTGGCGTTCTGGCTGGCCTTCTCGGCCTGGCTGGCCCGGTACTACGTCGCCCGGCCGGCCCTGCCCTACTCCGAACCGGCCCCGGCCCTCGACTGGGTGACCCTCGACGAGGCCCGCCTGACCGCGTCCGACGGCGAGCAGATCGGCTTCTGGTTCGCCCCCGGCCCGACGACTTCGACGGACGACACGCCGACGGTCCTGTCCCTGCACGGCAACACGGGCGACCGCGGGGCGATGATCCCCGTCCTCAAACTGTTCCACGAGGCCGGCTTCCCGACCGCCGCGATCACCTTCCGCGCCCACGGCGATTCGACCGGCGAGTACAACGACATCGGGTACGGCGGGCGGCTCGACGTGATCGCCGCGGTGGCCGAGATCGAGCGCCGCCGGCCGGGCAAACCGATCGTCATCCAGGGCAGTTCGCTCGGGGCCGCCGCCGCCATTTACGCCGCCGCCGACCTCGGCCCGCGGGTCAAGGGGTACATCCTGGAGTGCCCGTTCCGCGACATCACGACGGCCGTCGAAAACCGCCTGCGGCTGACGCTGCCGTGGGGTGCCCGCCAGGCCGTCGAGGAGGGCTTGCGGTTGCTCGCCCCGGCGATGATCCCGACGCTGGAGCACATGCAGCCGATCCGGGCGATCGCCGCGATTCCTGCCGAAATCCCGGTGCTGATGATCTCCGGCGGCCGAGACAAGTTGGCCACGCCGGCCGAGTCGGTCGCCCTGCACGCCGAGATCGCCGGGCACGCCGAGTTGCACTTCTTCGAGGACGCCGGGCACGACCTGTACGCCCGGCACGACCCGGCCCGGTACCGGTCGCTGGCCGTGCCGTTCGTCTGGAAAGCCGCCCGCCGCTGACCGCCGCAGGCGAAGCCTTGCCGCGTCAATACTTGGCTTGCGCGGGGATTTGCGGGACGGTCACTTCGGGCACCGGGGTCAGGCCTTGGCCGACCTTCGGGATCGTCGCCGGGGCGGACGGCGGCTTCGACGGGACGATCGGGGCGGACGGGGCCTTCGGCGGGGTCGTCGGGTCGAGGCCCTTCGGCATTTCTTTGGGCACGTCCGACTTCGGCGCTTCGGTGGCCTTGGGCGGGGTCACCGGGGCCGGCAGTTGTTGCGGCTCGCGGGGGGCACCGGCGCTCGACGGGTACTTGTACATGCCGCTCGCGGCCGCATCGACGCGGGCGTCGCCGTACAGCGGGCACGCTTCGCCCCACGGGGTGATTTGCGGCTTGAAGTACCCGAAGCACGACCCGGCCGCGACGTGCGGCCCGCAGAACTGGCGGATGTACCGCTCGTCCGAGAACGGGAACGCCTTCATGCCAAGGATGCCGCCGCAGTTGCCGCCGCTCGCGGAGTTGCTCGACCGGGGGCCGCACCCCCCGCCGGCCCCGCCGCAACAGTTCTGGGCGGACGCCGCCGGGACACTCGCACCGCAAGCGATCAGGCTGAAAAGCCCGACGCGGAACATCCGTCGCATGGTCGAATCCTTTCGAGGGAAGGGCGTCACCGGGCGTCCCGCCCAGTGCTTTGAAGGCAACGAAACTGAGGAAGTCTTTAGCGGCGGACCGGGCTACTTCCGCCGCGCGGGGCCGAGCCAATGCCGCTCGACCCGCCGCCGGCCCCGCGGTTCATCGTGTTGAAGCCGCCCGCCCCGCCGCCGCCGCTGCCCCCGCCACTGCGGAGACCGCCGCCGCTGCCCGAGATCGGGTTCCGGCTGAAGTACGGGCCGGTGTTGTTGAACACGGCCACGTACCCGGTGAACCGCACGTTCGGGTCGATCCCCTCGGCCAGGCCGTTCAACGAGTTCTGCAGGGCGTTGGTCGTCTGGTTGTACTGCTGGGAGAGTTGGTTGAGTTGCTGGGCCTGCTGCTGCTGCGGGCGGACGATGCCGAGGTAGTTCAGGGCCGGGTTGTTCCCCCGGTTGACGAGGTTCAGGTACGGACTGAACGACGGCCGGGAAACCGGCCCGGACTGGGGGGACGGCTGGGCCGACCCGACCGCCGCCGAGAAGACGACGAGCGCGGCCGGCAGGCAAAACTTGACGAGACGTCGCATGGCGTGATCCTCACCCGACGGAGTTCGACCGGACCCTTCCTGGGTCCAGCGTAGACCAAAGCCCGCCCCAGTCAATCGCCGACGCGGGGCGGGGTGGTCCCGACACGAAACGAATCGACGGCGGCGGGGGGGGCAGACGAACCCCCCCGCCGGGG
>JANYHV010000394.1 GCA_025362195.1 Fimbriiglobus sp.
AGGGTCGCCGCGAAGGCGAGGTCGCCGACGAGGGCGGGGTGCTTGTACTGCTCGGGGCTGCCGCCGGTCTGGCGCAGGCGGTCGCGGGTCCAGGTCGCCCAGGTGCCGCGGGGCAGGGCGACCGACCGCACGGGGCCGAGGCGGCCGGAGTCGCGCTTGGCGGCGTACTCGATGTTCGACGCGGCCAGCCGGCGGTCCAGTTCCGCCGCGAACGCCTCGGGTAAAATCTCCTCGCTGAACAGGCCGTAGTGCGGTTGGGTTTCGTGCCAGACCGGCGCGAGCGTACAGGTGCCCGGGGTGACGCCGGTCGCGTGCATCGCCTCGCGGACCGCCTGCGTCACCTGGTGCTCGGACAGCTTCTCGCCGGTCAGGTTGGCGAACCGGTTGCCCTTGCCCAGGAACTCCAGCTTCGGCGTGCGGCCGACGAACCCGCGGACGCGGACCAGGTCCGAGATGTGGTAGCGGTACAGCCCCGCCGCGGTGGTCGGCAGGATGAAGTAGCTCGCCCCGTCGGTCAACTCGTGGGCACCCAGGACCGTCGGCCGGGCCGCGTCGATTTCGCCCTCGGGGATGAACTCGAAGTAGTGCGACTGGATGTCGAGCACGCCGGCCGGGGTGTCGTTCTCGAACGGGATCGTGAACCGGCCCTCGCTGGCGATCAGCCCGAGGTCGCGGACCGGCGCGTCGCCCCAGAATTCGGGCAGTTGCTTGAGGTACGGGGTCATGCACCCGCCGGTCCAGGTGCCGAGCAGAATCGTCTCCGGCGGCCAGACATCGAGCGGCCGCAGCCGACCGGTCCGGGACGCGACGGCGTCGAGTTCGGCGGCCCGCCGGGGGTCGGCGTTCAACCGCCGGCGGACCGCGTCGCGGACGAACCCGGGGTAGCCGAAGTGGGTCGTCAGGGTGCCGTCGCGCAGGTCTTTGAGTAGGCGCTCCTTTTCGGCGTCCAGCGTCCGGCCGAGGGCGAGCAGGGTCGAAGGGTTGGCGGCGGTGAAGAGCGAGCAGCGGCGGCCGATGCTCAGGCGGAGGGCCAGGTAGTACCGGGCGGTCGCGTCCTTGAGTTTGCCGACTTCGGGGGGCACGGTGTACAGCCGGCGGACGATCGGCGTCTGGATGCTCGCCGTGAACCCGCTGGCGTTGCCGCACGGGACGCCGCCGGGGGTGCGGTACTCCTCCGCGTCGCCGACCATCTGCACGACCGGCCGTAGGGCCAGGGCGCGCGGCCGGTGGTCGCGGTAGGCGCGGATGCCCCACATGTTCCAGCCCCGCTTCGCGTCGGCGTGGTACCGGGCCGTGAACGGGATCAGCTTCCGCGTCGCCGTGGTGCCGCTGGTCAGCGCGAACATCAACAGCTTGTCGTCGGCGGAGATCAGGGCCGTCGTCTCCCCGGCGGCCATGCGCGCGATGTACGGGGCGAGCCGCTCGTACGGACCGACTTCGACGTTGTGCCGGTAGTCGGCGACCGTGCGGACGGCGGCGAAGTGGTGGTCCCGGCCGAACCCGGTCGCGGCCTGGCGGCGGACGATGCGGAGCAGGAGGTCGCGTTGCACCGACTCCGGGTCGGCGCAACTGGCGAGGAAGCGGCGCTGCCGTCGGATCATCGGGTACGTCGCGGCGCGGGCGACCCGGACGAGCAGTGCGAGCGGCAGGGACACGGGGCTAGGCCCGCACGACGGCGCGGCCGAGGGTCGGCTCGGCCGGCAGCGGCAGGATGACGGCGGCTTCCTCGACGGTCAAGTGCGCGTCGAAGAACTTCACCACCCGCCGGCCGTACTCCTCGCCGGCGACCTGGACGGCCTGGTTGTGCTTCGCCTTCGGGACGACCCAGAGGTGCTTGGCCCCCGTCGGGATGCGCGTGTACAGGGACTCGGCCATCGCCGGGGTGATGTACGTGTCCCCGCCGCCGTGGATCATCTGGACCGGCACGGTGACGCGGTGCAGGACCCGCTCGAGCGGCGGGAAGGCGACCTTGCGGCGGCGGGCCGAGCGGCGGATCGCGGCCCCGCCGAACAGCCCGTAAATACCGTCCGGGGCGGCCCGCCGGACCCAGGCCGGCGTCTTCTTCACGTAGATCGACGCCCACCGGCGGATGAACGGGATGACCGTCGTCCGCGTGGCGTAGGCCCCGTCCGTGACCACGCACCGGACGAACGGGTCTTCGGCGGCGACGGCCAGGGCCAGGCACCCGCCCTTGCTGACGCCGAACACGCCGATGCCGGTCTCGGGCGTCTCCGGGCGGGTCTTGAGGTACGCCACGGCGGCCCGCATGTCGGCCACGTCGTGCTCGGTCACCCACTGCAGCGGGGCGTACGCCGGGTCGGTGTCCGACGTGCCCTGGTTCCGCGGCTCGTAGGTGAACACGTCGTACCCGCGGTCCAGCAGCGTCGAGCAGTATTGCAGGGAGGCCCAGCGGTTCGAGCCGAATTCGAGGCCGAACAGCACGACCCCGCGGCGCGGCCCCCGGCCGGTCAGGTAGCAGCCCTTCAGGCTCAGGCCGCCGGCCGTCGGGAAGGCGATTTCGCCGGCGTCCGCCAGGGCCTTGCCGCGCGGGATGACGAACAGTGGCTTCTCTTCAAAAATGCGGACGACGTGGTCCAGGTAGCGGGCGCGGATGTAGAAGTACGGCGCACTGAGGACGCAGGCCCCCAGCGCGGTCAAAACCGCACACCCCAACGCCGTCCACCAAACCCACTCGGCCACGGGCGAACTCCCGGAAGGCGGCACCAGTTCGGATCGAGTCTGGCACGGCCCCCGCGCGAACAGACCCGTCATACCCTACGAATCGTCAAGAATCCCACCACCGCCCCGCCCCGGCCCGCCGAACCGGCGCGGTCGGTGCCCCCGACCTCACGCCATCTTGCTGGCGACCAGGGCGATGTTCTGCCCGCCGAACCCGAAGCTGTTCGAGAGTACATGCCGAACCCCCGCGACCTGTCGCGCGAAGTTCGGAACGTAGTCCAGGTCGCACGCCGGGTCGGGCGTCTCGTAGTTGATCGTCGGCGGCACGACCCCCTGGCGCATGGCCAGCACGGCGACCATGAGTTCGACCACCCCGCCGGCGGCGATCAGGTGCCCGAGCATACTCTTGATACTGGACACCGGAGTCGTGTACGCCGCGGCCCCGAGGGCCATCTTGATACCGGTCGTCTCGCTCTCGTCGTTGGCCTGGGTGCTGGTGCCGTGGGCGTTCACGTAGCCGATCTGGTCGGGCCGGATGCCGGCGTCGGCGATGGCGGCGGCCATGCACTTGCCCGCCCCCCGGGCCGCCGGGTGCGGGTCGGTCATGCGGTAGGCGTCGCCGGTCGTGCCGTACCCGGTCAGCTCGGCGTAAATCGTCGCCCCGCGCTTGCGGGCGTGCTCGTATTCTTCCAGCACGATCATGCCGGCCCCTTCGCCGAGCACGAACCCGGTGCGGGTCAGGTCGAACGGCCGGCTGGCCTTCTTCGGGTCGGCGTTGTGCGTCGAGAGGGCGGTCAGCAGGTTGAACCCGGTCACGCCGAACGGGTGGATCATGCTGTGCGCGCCGCCGGCGAGCATGGCGTCGGCGTCGCCGTGGCGGATCATCGCGGCCGCCTCGCCGAGGGCCTGGGCGCTGGCCGCGCACGCGGTCAGGCAGGTGTAGTTCGGGCCGAGCAGCTCGAACTCGTCGGCCAGGTGGCCGGCGCTGGTGTTCATCTCGAGTTCGGCCTCGCGCTCGCCGTCGAGCATGGCCACGGCGGCCCGGGCGAACGCCCCGTGGTCCACGGCCCGGCCGTCGGTCGTGGCCATGCCGACGCCGCTGATGACCGTGTCGAAGTCTTCGCTGCCCTCGCCGGCCCCGAGGTAGACGCCGACGCGGCCCCGGTCCACGCCGCGGAAGTCGGCGTCGGCGAGCGCCATTTGCGCCGCCGCCAGCGCGAACCGCGTGTTCGACCCGCACTTCTTGAACCGCGCCGCGTCCGGCACGAACTCGGCCAGGTCGAAGTTCTTGACCTCGGCCGCGAACGTCGTCGGGAAGGTGCGGGCGTCGAAGTGCGTGATCCGGTCCACCCCGCTCGTGCCTTCGAGCAGGGCGGCGAAGGTTGCGGCGACGGAGTGCCCCACGGGGGTCACGGCCCCCATCCCTGTCATGACCACGCGGCGGCGCATTCGGACTCCCGTCTCGTTCCACTGGTCCCGGTCAACTGTCCCAGCGCCGCACCACCGCGGCGGCACACTGGCCCATCGGCGTCGCGTTAATCTTGACCGCGTACGGCTTCGCCACCGGCCGCGGTGCGGTCACGACGCGGACGCCGAGGGCCGGATCGACTTCGGCGGCATTCCGCGTCCCCGGCAGGGTGCCGTGCTTGAGGGCCAGCACGCTCGCCGCGAGTTCGAGCAGCCCGGACGCGGCCCCGGTCGCCCCGAGTTGGGCCTTCGGCGCGTACACGTCCGTGGTGCCGCCGAAGACCGCGTGAATCGCCTTCGCCTCCCAGGCGTCCAGGCGGGCGAAGCCGCCGGCGTTGGCGTTGACGTGGTCCACGTCGGCCGGCGCGATCCCGGCTTCCTTCAACGCGCTGCGCAGCACACTCGCCAGCACCGTCCCGGTCAGGCCGCGGTCGAACCCGGACGCGAAGCCGACGAGTTCGCCGTCGATCCGCACCCCCCGCTTTTGCGCGGCCGTCAGCTCCTCGGCGACGAACACCGCCGCCCCCTCGCCGAGCACCGTGCCCGAGCGGTTCAACCCGAACGGCTGCACGGCCGCGTCGCCCAGGTCGTTGCGGCGGGTGAGTTCTTGAAAGGTCGTGTGCCGGGAGTAGCTGACCGGGTTGATGCGCGAGTCGCACCCGCCGACGAGGAAGGCGTCGGCCAGGTCGCGCTGCACGATGCGGAAGGCCTCGCCGAGGGCCAGCAGCGACGCGGCGTCCCCGGCCGTGATCGTGTTGTTCGGGCCTTGGGCGTCCGCGTAAATCGAGGCGTGGCAGGCCGGCATGTTGGGCAGGTACTTCAACATCCACTGCGGCGGGACGAGGCCCAGGCCGGTCGTGCCCCAGGCGGCGTAATCGACGCTGTGCGGCCGGCCGGTCGTCGTCGCTTTGGCCCCGGCGGCGAGGTCTTCGGTCTCGGTGGCGACCATGACGCAGCCGTACTCGACGCCGAAGCGGAACGGGTCGATCTGCCCCTTGAGCGGCCCGCCGGCGTCCTCCCAGGCCTTCACCGCCGTGGTGAAGCCGAACTGGACGGTCCGGGCCATCTTGTTCAAGCCCTTGCGGGCGTCGCGGTTCCCGGCCGGGAGGAACTTCTTGCCGTCGTACCCCTGGACCTCACCGGCGAGCCGGCACGGCAGGGTCGGGACGGCGAAGGCCGCGATCGGCCGGACGCCCGACACCCCGGCGAGGAGTGCCGCGTAGAAGGCGGCCGGGTCGGACCCGACGGGGGACAAGACCCCCAGCCCGGTGAAGACCATCCGCCGGGGTTTCGCAAGTGACTCTGGCATCGTGTGGTACTATCGTCATCCGTGGCCCAAGTTCTCCATCTTCAACAGATACAAAAGATGGGCAATCTCCGCAACCCCGAGTGACCGCGGGGCGACGGCGGGCGGCGGGATTTCGGCCCCACGCGGGGCCGAAACCCTCCTCACGTAACTATCATCTCTCCGGACACGTCTTACCCCCCCGGAGCCTCGCATGGCGCGCTCACTCCTGCTGCTGGTCCTGTTCGCCGGGTTCGCCACGGCCGCCGAGCCGGTGACGATTCGCTTCCCCAAGGACCCGCACGTCCTGGACGCCAAAGCGGACCTGGGGGCGAAAGGCGACGGCAAGACCGACGACACGGCCGCGCTGCAAAAGGGCATCGACCTGAGTTGCGGCAAGGGCCAGAAGGTCACCAAGGTGCTGTTCCTGCCCGACGGCACGTACCGTCTGACGAAGTCGCTCGTCGTCACCAACGCCCTCGGGCCGTGGGTGTACGGCGAGACCCGCGACGGCGTGGTCTTGAAGCTCGACGACGGGGTGAAGGGGGTCACGGCGGTCTTGCGGACGCACCCGAACGAGAAGCCGCCGACCTCGGCCGACTGGTTCATGCGCAACTTCCGCAACTTCACGATCGACGCCGGCAAGAACCCGGACACCGACGGCGTCCGGTACTACGCGACCAACACGGGCATTCTGCAAAACGTCCGCGTCATCGGGGCCGGCAAGGTCGGCATCAACTCGGGATTTCTCGACCAAAACGGCCCGTGCCTCGTGCAGGACTGTACCGTCGAGGGCTTCGAGACGGGCGTGCTGAGCCAGTGGAACTGGGGCCAAACCCTGTCCCGCGTGACCGTCAAGAACTGCCGCAAGAACGGCCTGGTGACGAGCGCCAACGTCGTCGCGGCGGAAGACCTCGTCGTCGAGAACACGCCCAAGCCGGTCCACGTCCAGACGCCGAACGACTGGTCCTGGTGGGGCGGCGTGCTGTCCCTGCACGGCGCGACGATCACCGGCGACTTCCCGAAGGAAGAGGCGGTCCGCAACGACGGCGTCTTGTACGCCCGCAACGTCAAGACCAAGGGCTACGCCTTCGCCGTGACCAGCCACAGCGTGCCGAACCGCGACCGCGGCGACGGCGAGGTGAAGGAGTACGCGTCGGCCGACGCCAACTCGCTGTTCGACGGGGCGACGTCGGCCGGGTTGAACCTGCCGGTCGAGCGAGAGCCGGCGGTGGCGTGGGAACTCGGCCCCAAGAAGTGGGTGTGCGTCAACGACTTCGGGGCGATCCCGGGGGACAACAAGGACGACACGGCCGCGATCCAGGCCGCCTTCGACGCCGCGGCCGAGGCCGGGGCGACCGTCGTCACCTTCCGCGGGTGCGGCGGCGGCGACCCGAACTGGTACACCCTCGACGGCGAGGTGAAGGTGCGCGGCAGCGTCCGGTTCGTGCTCGGCCTCGGCTTCGCCCGCGTCCTCAAGGGCAAGGTCGGCCGGTTCGTCGTGGACGACGAGTCCGCGTCGGTCGTCAAGTTCCAGAACCTCGACGCCTTCGGCGGTGCCCCGGTCGAGGTCGAGAACCGGTCGGCGAAGAACGCGCTGGTCGTCGAAAGTTGCGGCGTCAAAATCGTCGGCACCGGCACCGGGAAAATCTTCGCCACGGACGTGTCCGGCCTCATGGACCTGCGCAAGCCCGGTCAACGGGTCTGGTGCCGGCAGTTCAATCCCGAGGGCGACTCGGACGACGGCCTGGCCAAGAACGCCGGGGCCGACCTGTGGGTGCTCGGCCTGAAGTCGGAGGGCAAGGGCGTCCGGGTGGCGACGAGTGCCGGCGGCCGGACCGAACTTCTCGGGGCGTTCGTCTACGGCAGCGGCTGCGCTAAGGGCGACGCCCGGCCGATCTTCGACGTGACCGACGCCGGCCTGAGCGTGCTCGGCCTCCGCGAGATCACCTTCGCCGGCGACGTGTACGCCGTCAAAGTCCGCGAGAAGCGCGGCGGCGAGACGAAGACCTTCGGCGTCAAACCGGGCCACGGCTGGATCGGCTGGGCCATGTACTCGACGCCCCCGGCGAAGTGACGCGATCAGGCGGGGAATTCGTCGTGCGGCCCGCCGACCGTCGGGTTGGCGGCGACCGACCACAACTCGTCGAACTTGGCCCCGACGAACGGGTCGAGTTCGCGGGCGAAGTCCCTCGGCAGCTTCAAAACCTTGACGAGTTCCAGCACGTCGGCGAGGTCCCTCATGCGATTCAAGTTGGTCATCCCCGAGGCCAACTTCAACTCGACGAGCTTCGGAAAGGTGATGTAGCTGATGCCGTTCGCCTCCGCGCTGACCGCCCGCGGGTCGGGGAAGGCGACCGGCTTCGGCTTGCCGTCGCCGGGGAAGTCGCCCGCGATCAGGAACTCGATGCGGACGCCGAGGTCGGTGTCGCGGAGGTGCTTGCTGTTCGGGTACGGCGGCAGGTACCCGAGGCCTTCGAGCTTGTCGTGGATAGTGCGGAGGTCGGCCCGCGTCACCAGGATGTCGATGTCTTCGGTGAAGCGGCGCAGGCCGTAGCGGAAGAGCGCCATCCCGCCGACGACGGCGTAAGGAATGTCGAGCGCCTTCAACCGCGCCGCGAGGTTGCGGAGCGCGTGGAAGACGGCGCTGTCCTCTTCGAAGTGCCGGCTGCCCTGATTCAAGGCCCACCGCAAGTCGCCGTCGAGGAGCTGTTCATACGCGACCAATCCGGGCGTCGGGCGTTGCATGGCTTGAGCTTACCAGTCCGCGACCGGACCCGCAATCAGGCGGTCTCGAGGATGTGCGCCAGGACGCCCATGATCGCGGGTAGTTCGGTCGAGAGGTACACCCGAGTGTCGAACGTCAGGTCGTTCCCGGCGAGCGTCACGAACTGCCACTCTGAACCGGTCGTCACGACGCCGTGAATCACCGTCGCGTCGGCGTTGAACTCGCGGGCGGCGACCATTGAAGCGATGCACTGGCCGAACCCCGCTCGCAAATCGACGTTTTTCGCCTCGGCGATGGCAATGACGGGGGAGGTGATGCGGAGTTGCAACGGCGAGCGCGTGAACAGGAAGTCGCAAAAGCCGTTGAGGCCGCGGGCCGGATCGACGCTGAACTCGACGCCGGAGAAGAGGGCGAAGCGGGTTTTGTGGTACCGTCGGACTTCAGACAGGACCGGCGCGATCATGAACTCGGAGCGTGCCTTTTCGGTGTTGATGGCGGTGGCGAGTTCGCCGTCTCCGACCATCCGCTCCAGGAAGTCTTGGCCACGGTCCAGCGGCGGGACGCGCGGGTACAGCACGGCTTGATGGAGGGTGAGCCCGAAGGTGTCGCACACTTCGGGGAACGTGAAGTCTTGGAACGTCACGGCGGAAGCTCTGCGGGTGTCGGCCGGTCGGAACCGTCAACTTAGCAAGTGCGGGGGCGGTCGCGGATTCGCCTGGCACCGGTCGCGGGGAAGTGGTAGGGTCCGCGCCGACGACGGTTCACGGGTCCGCGAGGAGTTGACGCATGGCGGGACGCTGGGCAATGCTTGCGCTCCTACTGGCCGCCGCCGCGGGCTGCGACAGCTTACGGGACCAGGTCGCGCGCGGCCGTCGGCCCAAGTCGGCGGACGCGACCGCGGCCGCGAAAGGGCTGGGCAAGCTCGACCCACAGTTCGCGCACGGCCAGCCGGTTTCGACCCCCGTGCCGCCCGCCCCGCCGCCGTTGCCGAGCGACCCGCCGGTCCAACCGCCGAGCTCCGACCAGTACGTCGGGACGGTGCCGACGATGCCGTTCGGCAAGCCGGCCGTCGCCCCGCCCGAACCGCCGATCGTGCAAACCGGCGCGATCGCCCTGCCCGAGCCGGACGGCGACGACCGCAAGCCGATCCGCGACCGCCTCGACCAGCGGAAACAGAAGCGCGACGACGCCAAGACGACCCCGGTGACGCCCGACAAGCCGAAGCCTGACACCGAGCCGCCGGTCAAGGGCGGCGGGGACGACGGCCAGGCGGTCAAGAAGCTGCTCGACGCCGCCAACAAGCGGTACGCCGACCTGACCGACTACGAGGCCCGGCTGGTCAAGCGCGAAGTCGTCAACGGCAAGCAACTCCCGCAGGACGAAATCGTCTACCGGCTGCGCACGTCGCCCCTGAGCGTCTACATGAAGGTGCTATCGGCCGAGGGCCAGGGCCGCGAGGTGATGTACGTCAAGGGCCAGTTCGACAACAAGATTCACCTGATTACCGGCAAGGGCGACCACCTCCTCGCCGGGGCCGGGTACAAGACCGACATGGACCCGGACAGCAAGGCGGCGACGGCCAAGAGCCGGTACCGCATCTACGAAGCCGGGTTCGGCCGGACCCTCACCGGGCTGGCTAAGGCGCTCAACCCGCCCGACGGGAGTTCGCCCCCGGCCGTCAAGACCCTCGGCCTGGTCCAGCGCAAGGAAGTGCCCTACGCCCTGGAAGGCGTCGAGGTGACCATCCGCGCCGGCGAAGACCCGATGCTGGCCAAGGGCGGTCGGCGGCAAGTCTTTTTCGACCCCAAGCCCGACTCGCCCGGGTACGTCCTGCCGATCCTGGTCGTGACGACGGACGCCGACGGCAAGGAAGTCGAGTACTACTTCTTCGACCAGCTCAAAGTCCCGTCCGGGATGAAGGACGCCGACTGGAACCCGGCGACGTTGGGCAAACGCAAATAGCAACCGTCCTGCCGGCTTGGCACCGCCCCGCCCGACAGGCTGGCAGTCGGGCCGAACCGTCCCGCTCGTCTTAAACCGTCGCCCGAGAACGGGTTCAGCGCGGATCGGTGTCGGCCGAATCACCCGGCATCCGGTTTGCAGCCCGGGGAATAGTGCCGGCCGGGCGTCCTGAACGCCGGGCGGGCCGGGCTTCGTGGCGGGCTGATCGCCCGCAAGGTGTGCGATGATTCCCCAACCCCCCAAGAGCCACCCGACCAACCCCCCGGCGACCTCGTTGAGCGCCGGCGTCAGTGTGTCCGTCACCGGCACGTTCACGATCCTAGTGACCGACGACGACCCCGGGTCGCGGAAGTCCCTGGCGAGCCTCTTGCAGGACCGCGGCTTCTCGACCCTGGAAGCGGCGTCCGGCGAGGAAGCGATCGAGATCGTCCGCGTCGAGATCGTCCACTTGTTGTTCACGGACATGCACATGCCGCGGATGACCGGCCTCGAAGCGCTGCAACAGGTGCGGCTGATTAACGAACTGTTGCCGGCGATCCTGGTAACTGCGGACGTGACCCGGGAGCTGATGCGGCAGGCGTTGCAGGCCCAGGTTTATAGTGTGATCCCGAAGCCCGTGAACAAGAACGTCGTGATGCACACGATGCTCCGGGCGTTGCAGAAGATGTACGGCGTGCCCGTCGATCCCCCGACGACGGACCACCCGGGTTAGACCGACCGCGGGGGAATGACTCACACTACCGGAGATTGCCGCGATGAAGATTGTGCCGTTGAACGACAAGATCGTGGTCGAGCGCCTCGAAGCCGAGGACAAGTCGGCCGGCGGGATCATCATCCCCGAGGCCGCCAAGGAGAAGCCCAAGCAGGGCAAAATCCTGTCCCTGGGCGAGGGCAAAACCCTCGACAGCGGCGAGCGCGCCAAGTTCCAGGTCAAAGTCGGCGACCGCATCCTGTTCACCAGCTACGCCGGCAGCGAAGTGACCGTCGAAGGCAAAGACTACCTCGTCATGACCGAAGACGACATCCTCGCCGTGGTGAGCTAACTCATCGGCTCTCGCCGATCGGGTATCGGGTGTGGGGTATGGGGTATGGTCGAACCGCTTGCGCGAATGCGCGGCGGCTCGGCCGTGCCCCATTTGCGTTTCACGTAGCGTATCGGGTGTGGGGTATCGTCGAAGCGCGTGCGTGGATGCGTTACGGCTCAGCCATTCTGGAATTCCCCACGGTCGGCGATCTCGACGCCTGATGCCGAACCGTTTTCCCATACCCCACACCCGATACCCCATACCCGCTCTGGGACACCCGACACCCGACACCCGGTTTTTTCCCAGAAATTCCTTTCCTCGGTCAAAACTGTTGCTTACCATTGCGGTCAGGCCCGGTCAAGCGGGCGTCTCTCGGGTTCACAATTCCAGGCGGTTTCGCACCCACGCGAGCGTTCGTTGGGGCCACTGGAGTCGGAGAATCGGGAGGGCCGGAACCCGAAGTCGGACCGCATGGCTACCAACATCTACGTCGGCAATTTGCCCTGGACCGCCACCCAGGACGACCTCGTCCAACTGTTCTCGCAGTACGGCACGGTCGAAAAAACTCAGATCATCTCGGACCGGGAATCCGGCCGGTCGCGGGGCTTCGGCTTCGTCGAGATGGCCACCGAAGACGAAGCCCAGAAGGCCATCGACGCCCTGCACGAGTCGCCTTACAATGGCCGGCCGTTGACCGTCAACATCGCCAAGCCCCGGGAAGCCGGCGGCGGCGCGGGCGGCGGCGGCCGACGCAGCGGCGGGGGCGGGGGCGGGGGGTACGGGGACAGTGGCGGGGGCGGCGGGGGCTACGGCGGCGGTGGGGACCGCGGCGGTTACTAAACTGCCCGGGCCGTTGCGGTCCGGCCCACATTAGCTATAATACGAATACCACCAGCGCCTCAAGTGTCCCGCGACCGCGGGGACGCTTCGGGCGCTCGCCCATTTTTCCAACCCGTTCGTCGCACGCCACACACCCGGAATCAGGGCCATCTATGCCGAAGGAAGAAGCCATCGAAGTGGAGGGCAAGGTCACCGAAGCCCTCGCCAACACGCAGTTCCGCGTCGCCCTGGACATCGGCGGCGAGGTCATCGCCCACGTGGCCGGCAAGATGCGGAAGAACTTCATCCGCATCATCCCGGGCGACCGCGTCAAGGTCGAGATCTCGCCCTACGACCTCACCCGCGGCCGGATCATTTATCGCGCCCGCTGACGGCACGCCGATGCGCTGGCCCGCCCGGGACTTGAGGAAAATCCGGCCCGGACGGCCGGTTTTTTTCTTGACCTGACCCCCCGAACTCGCCAAAGTAAGCTCATCGCACGGAACGCGATCCCCGGCTCACTTCACTCTCAGCCGGTCCACTCGTCCTGTTCAATGTCCACGGAAGGATTCCCGATGCTCATCCAAGTCGAAGAGAAGGCCCAAGGTTGGCGCGCCCTGGCGGTCTACGCGAACGGGGACGAAGTCCTCCTGTTCGTCGGCCGCTCGTCCACGCAAGTCCGCGCCGGCTTCGAGGACAGCTTCAAGGAGCAACTCGTCGAGGACGAGCAAGAGTCCGTCGTCCGCATCCGCCTGCAACAGTGGCAAGGCGCGCCGGACGCCGGCAAGTGGCACGACAAGTCCGACCTCAAAAACCCGCTGGTCAAGGCGAAAGAAAAGCTGGAGCGCGTCGCCGCGTAACGCCCCCCGCCGAGCGAACCCCCCGTCCCCCGGCCGACGCGAAGTCGCCCGGGGGTTTTTCGTGGGTGCCGTTGTCCGAACTCCGGGCGCTGACGCTTCCGGCTCGCCTCGGGCCGGAGATTGCTAATGCCGCCCGGCCGGCGAATAATGACCGTTCGGCCCGACCGGTAGATTGAGGACCCGCGATGAACTCCTTCGGCGCGATGAGTGACGATTTCGGCGTGTCGATGTTCCTGATGAGCAAGCTCGACATGCCGACGCAGCGCGAGTCGGTCGTCCACTTCTTCGAGTCCGTCCGGAAACAGTTCCCGATGATGACCGACTTCGAGCGCCGCGACGACGGCGAGTACGCCCTCGAAGAGGACCGCGACGCCGGGGCGTACCGGTCCGTCGTCCTCGACCGCCGCAAGCTGTCGTCGGCGTTCATGAACCCGACCGACTCGGACAGCGTGGACGCCCAGAACGAAACCCTGCTCGACATGGTCCCGTACCACCTCGGCGTGTCCAACCTGGACGCGGACGCCCTGGACGTGCAGTACAGTTTCGACTTCCTGTACACCGGCAACCACGACGAGATCGTCGCCGAGGCGCTCACGTCCGGCGGGCAACTGGAGCACCTGCTCCGCATCCCCGACGGCCACGCCCTGCACTTCCAGCCGTCGCTGACGATGGCCCTGGACGATACCTTCCAACTGCAAGGCCGGCTCAGCGTCGAGACCCGGAGCACGGCGTACCAAGTTCGCACCGGCAACTACGTCGAAGCCCCGATCAGCGTGCTGTTCACCGTCCGCCAGTTCTGGGGCAAGCCGGCCCTGACCAACTTCACCGAGAGCTACCGCAAGCAGCGCAAGCTCCTCGACACGCTGGTGAGCGAGCACGTCGTCCCCCACGTCGTCCAGCCGATCGCCCGCGCCATCGCGGCGAAGTGACTCGCCGGCGAGCCGGAAGCGTAAGCGCCCGGAGTTTGCGCGTTGA
>JANYHV010000400.1 GCA_025362195.1 Fimbriiglobus sp.
CGTATCGCGCCGCGTTAAACATCGCCTGCGGGACCGACCCCGCGCGGCGGGACGCCATCCTCGCGGACTTCGGCACGCACTTCCCGGAGTGGAACGACAAGGTCGCCGACCTCGTTTGGGAGTTGCGGCCCAAGTCGATGCTGCCGAAGATGGGCGAACTCCTCAAGGACGCCAAGCTCACGGCGACGCAGAAGGCTCGCATCGTCGATATCCTCGCGGCCAGCCCTGAGCTCGACGCGGGCAAGTCGATGCTCGCGCTGCTCACGTCGGAGCAACCCGCGGAGGTCAAGGCGCGGGCGCTCGAGAACCTGCGGCTGTTCCTGCCGACCAAGTGGGGCGGCCTCGCCAAGTCGGGCGAACTCGCCGCCGCGACGACCGCGATGTTGAAGTCCGACGCGACACGATTGACCGGGCTGCAACTCATCGCGGCGGCGAAATTCAGCGCCGGCCGGGCCGAGGTCGCCGCTATCGCGCGGGACGACAAGCAGCCGACGCCGACGCGGGTCGAGGCGATCCGCACGCTGGGGCAACTGCCGTCAGCGGACAGCCTGAAGGCGCTCAGCGAGATCGGCAGCCCCGAGAATGCACTTTCCGTCGAGTGCGTCAAAGCCATCGGCTTGATGCTCCCAAACGGCGCGAAGGTGGACGCATCGGCCAAGGAGGCGCTCGACTCGCTCAAGAAGGCCGTGCTCGCGCCGAAGGCGACGGCGGCGTTGAGCCGCGCCGCCCTCGGTGTGCTGGCGGGGAATCGCGCCGGCACGCAGTGGTTGCTCGAAGCCAAGCAGAAGAACGAGTTGCCCGAAGGACTATCGGCCGACGCCGGGAAGCTGCTGCGGAACTCGCCGTTCCAGGGCGAACGGAACAAGGCGATGGTCCTGTTCCCCGCGCCCGGCAAGCTCAACCCGAAGAACCTGCCCAGCCCGGCGGCGCTCGCCAAACGGACCGGCGACGCCGCCAACGGCAAGAAGTTGATGGCGGCTTCCCTCGTCGGCGAATCGCAGTGTTTGAAGTGCCACTTGGTCCGCGGCCAGGGCGGCCAAATCGGCCCCGACCTGAGCATGATCGGCAAGAAGGGCAGCCGCGAAAATCTCTTCGAGAGCATCCTGTTACCGTCGAAGGCGATTGCCGACCAGTACGTCTCGTGGGCCGTCGCCACCGCCGACGGCCAGGCCATCAGCGGCCTGCTCGTCGGCGAGACGGAGACGACCGTGACCATCCGCGACGCCAACGGCAAGGACTACGCGATTGCCGTCAAGGACATCGACAAGCGGTCGAAGTCGCTCGTCTCGATCATGCCCGAGGGGCTGGCCGCGACGCTGACCGAGGACGAACTCGTCGATCTGGTCGAGTACCTGACGCAGTTGCAAACCGCGTCGCTCACGCCCGACTCGTGGCTCATCGCCGGGCCGTTCCCCGCGGCGAGCATGGAGGCGGCGCTGGCCCGCGACGACAATCCGGCCGACTGGCGACTCGTCAAGACCGCGACCGCGTACTTCGACCTCGCGGCACTGCACGGCGACAAGGGCGCGAATTCGGCGACCTACGCCCGTAAAGAGTTCGACTCGCCGGTGGCCCAAGACGCGACGATCCTGCTCGGCACCGACGACGGGGCCAAACTCTGGGTCAATGGCGTCGAGGTCTACACGCACTCGCAAAGCGTTGCGGCCGCCCCGGAGCAGCACAGCGTGACCGTGAAGCTGAAGGCCGGCGTCAACGCGGTGACGCTGAAAGTCGCCAACGGCAACAACCCGCACGGCTTCTACTTCACGCTGTTAAGCAAGGAGGAGGTGAAGGTCGCTGTTTCCAAGTGATCGCCGCTGCAAGTTAACGATTGTGCTTCGCTCGAATGTTTCGGCGATTGTTGGTTCCGGTGCGAACCCCTTGTCGTTGGGTTGCGTCTCATCTATAGATTTTGAGTGCGCTTGGTGCGCGATTCCTCTGTAGCTCAGCGGTAGAGCAGCCGGCTGTTAACCGGCGGGTCGTAGGTTCGAATCCTACCGGGGGAGCTACTTTCATCGGGTTAGAGTATTTCGGACCCGCGGGTTATCAGACAATGCTGCGGGAGAGACTCCGCAGCATTTGCTCGTTTTACGGCTGATTTGCAAGTCTTTTTCGTTCGCCCGCCATTTCCACGCACTCTCGCGCTCAACGACAATCTGCGACTTAGCTCCGTTCTCACGGACGGGATTCACTCCTTTTCGCCCGTTTGTCTCGGAGTCTCTG
>JANYHV010000437.1 GCA_025362195.1 Fimbriiglobus sp.
GTCGTCGCCGTCGATGTCATCAAGCTGGCGCGGCGGTACGACAAGGTCGTCATGGCCGGGGCGTTCACCCCGACGGAAATTCTCGCGGCCTGGGAGGCGGGGTCGGACGTGGTCAAAGTCTTCCCGGCCGAAGTGCTCGGGTCAGACTAACTTCTTCGGAGGGCACCTATGACTACCCGTTCCCAACTCATCGCTCTAACAATGAGCCTCGTGAGCTACTTGCTGATAACGAGCAGCATAGTCGCCCAATTGCCACCCCCGCCCGCCCCAACTGCCCCCAGCATCGACACATATTCGTTAACAACTACGACAATGCCTGTTCAGCCGGGCGTTGTGGTACTTAAAGCGACGTATGTGAGAGCACCGGCAGGAAACAACAACACCATCAAATGTGAAGTATATGTTTTTAACACGGTCAATGGTGTTAAGACACCTGTTCTAGTCGAGACAATCTCATCTGGGGCCGGTGGTCCAAACGGTACACTTGCTACATACCAAACTGGAAACTTACGCGTGTACGGTAAACAGGGGGTCTACGCTGTTTTTACCCTTAAAGATGGGGCAGGAACTGTGCTTGACACTAAGACAACGGGCGATTATGGCGTTCCGTGATGTTGCGATAGCATGCGTTAACATCCACTGGTGAATTCCGTGGATTCGCGGTATGTTCACTGAGAACAGGAGTTGATTATGACACGACGCCATGGCCTCACGATGATTGAGCTGATTCTCGTTGTGAGTATTATGGCGGTCCTCATGGGACTGTTGATGGGTGCTGTGCAGAAAGTGCGAATGTCCAGCAGCAAGCTCACACTGATTAACAAGACGCGGCAGATCACTCTTAGCGTCCACAACATTATCAGCACAGACAACCGTTTGCCTGCTCAGTGTGAGTGGGACAGAAGTATCAACTTGCCGCTTCGTGTGCTAGCAATGTTAGGTGTCGACCACACTCAGCTTCACGATTTATCGATAATTCCTGAGTTCACGAACGGTTCTGACCCTAGCTATCAGTTCTACCCGACTAGGTTGCCCGACAACAGGTCTCCAGGAAATGCCAGTTTCGGCTTCAACTACCTCGTCTTCGGGGGACTGACCTCAACGGGAGGCATCTCCGACGGCATGTCAAATACCATGATGCTCAGTGAACGCTATGCACGTTGTGGTAATTTTGCCAACGTCAATTGGACCTTAATGCTTAGTATCGGTCTTGACAAAAATAGGCAGATGTACCCGCAAACTCTCTACACGAATAGAACGATGACGTTCAGTGACAATCACTACGACGACCTCCTGCCGGTCTATAACCCGGCTCGCCGAGTGTCACTTGGCTCTATCCCCGGCCTCACCTTCCAAGCTACGCCTAAACCCGACGCCTGCGATCCGCGTGTCCTCCAGGCGTCCAACCCCAACGGACTCGTCGTCGCCCTGATGGACGGCAGCGTTCGTACGATCTCCCCGGGCATCGATCCCGCCGTGTATTGGTCGAGCATAACGCCGGACAAGGGCGAAGTCGTCAACCTCGACTGATCGGCTCGTCGTATCGAACGCCCGCGGCCGAGTTGTAAGTCTTACAACTCGGCCGCGTCATTTTACAATCCGTCCTCGCAACCGCTTCTGCGGGCGTACTATGCGGGCTGAGCAAAGCGATTGCCCGTACAGACTACCCAGGCGGACTCACCGCGCCGGGGCGGGCGGGGAAAGCTGCCGGGGGCGCGGGTTCTTGGTCAAGGCGGGGTAATCGCGGGGGCGATGAAGATTACGGAACACGCGATTGTTTCGGGTCGGCCGGCGGTCGGCAAGCCCGAGGCGGAGCGGGGCGACGATGGGCTACGTTACGCCGCGTTACTACCACCGACAGGACTGACTCAACCCCCCAGATTGTCTGAAACGGTTCACACGACGGGGTCGGTCGAGTCGATGGTAGTGGCGTCGGACACCGCGGCTTACCCAGCCCTCGCGGGCGACTTCGGGGACGGACCCGACGCCCGCACCGGACTACGGCCCAGGCCGCCCGGCTCCGCCGAACCCCCAACCCCCCGGCTCCGTGCGGGCAGCCGTGGCAGCGATGCCACGCGGCCGACGGCGACAACGATTGACGGACGGCGCGACCCCCCACACCCCCGGCCGACCCCGGCATCGCCTTTCCCCAAAGGCGACGCCGAGGCCGACGACCAACAGGGCGGCGAGCGAGTCCGTACTGGAGTGCCCCCCGATGAAGAAGGTTTTCACGACCGGACAAGTCGCCAAGATTTGCAAAGTCGCCCCCCGCACCGTCTCGAAGTGGTTCGACTCGGGCCGCCTCAAAGGCTACCGGATTCCGGGGTCGCAGGACCGCCGCATCCCCCGCGAGCAGCTCATCAAGTTCCTCAAAGAGCACGGCATGCCCTTGGGCGAACTCGAAGAGGAGGAGTGGCACAAGGTTCTGCTCATCGGCACCGAGAAGCTCTTCAACGACCGCCTCAAGGAACTGCTGCCCGAGAACGACGACTACAAGTTCGAGCTGGCCAACAGCGGCTTCGAGGCGGGCACCCTGGCCCAGAGCTTCCACCCCGACACGATCGTGATCGACCTGGGCCTCGGCCGCTTCGAGTCGATCCAGATCACCGGCAACCTCCGCAAGAACGAGGCCTACGCCTCGACGCTGATCATCGGCCTGGCCGGCGAGGACGAGGCGGAGCCGGAGAAGCTCAAGGAGCAGGGCTTCAACGACGTGTTCAAGAAGCCCTTCGACACGGCGATGCTGGCCACCAACATCCGCCACATCGCCGAGGCCAAGCGCGCGGACTGACCCCCCGAAGGTCCGGCGCGCGGGCGAGCCACCCTCCCCCGAGGTGGCTCGCCCTTTTTCGTTTTCGGCTCCGCCGCAGGCTCGGCGAGCGGCGGACGTGAGTCCGCTGTTTCCCCCCGTATGAGGATTACTGCCCCAGGTGAGCGCTGAGCGCTTCCCACAGGTTGTCATCGCCATTGCGGGCTGGAACAGCGGACTCACGTCCGCCGCTCGCCGCGCCTGCGGCGGAGCCTACTCCGGGCCACCGACGACGCTGCTCGCGTGGTCATTTTAACATTCCGAAGAAATCGCCGCTTGCCATTTATCGGC
>JANYHV010000443.1 GCA_025362195.1 Fimbriiglobus sp.
CGCGACCGCACGCACCGGCGGCCGCGCCGTAGGATAATCGACTTGCCCGCTCCGGCCCCCGGTGGCGCGGCCGCCCTACGTGGTCGAAGGAAGGACCTTTCATGCCGGAATGGCTGCGCCTCGCCGTCAACAGTGACGACCCGCTCCCGCCGATCGAGACCATCGTCACGCGGATGGTCATCGCGCTCTTGTGCGGGCTGTGCGTGTCGGCGTTGTACCGGGCGACCCTCGGCCGCGGGCGGAAGAACCTGCGCACCCTGCCGACGACGCTGGTCCTGCTCGCGGTCCTGATCGCCGTCGTCACCCTCGTCATCGGGAACAACGTGGCCCGGGCGTTCGGGCTGGTCGGGGCGCTGTCGATCGTCCGCTTCCGCACGGTCGTCGAGGACACCGGGGACACTTCGTTCGTCATTTTCGCCGTCACCCTGGGCATGGCCGTCGGGTCGGGCTGCACGACGATCGCGCTGATCTCGCTGCCGTCGGTCGCCCTGGCCACGCTCATCATGTCGCAGTTCGACCGCCGGTCGCTCTCGACCCAGCCGGTCGTGCTGGTGGTGCGGTGCGGCATGGGCCTGGACCCGAACGTGCTGCTGGCCCCGGCGTTCGCCGTCCACGCTGTGTCGCAGACATTGGTCGCGCTCGAAACGGCCGCGAAAGGGGCGACCCTGGAAGCGAAGTTCTCCGTGCGGCTGCGCGAGCCGGGCGGGCTGCTCGGCCTGTTGAACGACGTGCTCAAGATCGACGGGGTGCAAGGGGCCGAGTTGAAGCAGCCGAATTGACCCGGGCGGCCGGCGCTTGGCGTCAGCCGGCGAGTTCTTTGCGGACGGCCGTCCACAGGTCGTGAATCGTCTTGAGCGCGGCGGTCTGCAGCATCCCGCGCGGCACCATCTTGAGCAGCCCGCCGAGTTCGACCAGGTCGCCGGTCCAGCGGACCTGGGTGCCGTCGGCGTGGGGGCTGACGGTCAGGTGCGTTTCCATCGTGGACGAGCTGCCGACGCCGGTGCTGACGATGCGGTAAGAGACGGCCCGGTCGGGGGTTCGGTTCAAAACGGTCGCGGTCGTGTCGAGCGTCCCGGCCATGAAGGCGAACGTCGGCCGGACTTTCCAGGTTGCGGAGTCGGTCGATTCGTCGGTAATTTGGTGATCCGGGATGGCCCGGGCGAGCCGCGCCGGGTCCGCCAAGTACGCGAACACGGCCGCGGGACTGGTCGAGAATTGCTCGGTGCCTTCGAAGTGAAGCATCAACCGCCTCCGGACGTGAACGAGGCGGGATATTGTATCCCCGGGTCGGCCCGCCGGCCGGCGCGGGGTTTGAAAAAAATCTGCCGCGGCAGGCGAGACGTGCCCCGGCTCGGCTCCTAATGTTGGTGGGGAATCCCGCGGGGTCCCTTGTGGTGGTTTTGTGTCCCGGCTCCCCGTTATTTTGCCCCGGAGAGTGTCCTATTCCCTCGTTGCTACCCAACCGCAGCGGCTCGTCCGTCGCCGAACTCGATACCCCCCCGCCCGCCAAGGCCCGCCAAACCGCCCCCGCCCCCCAGGTCGCCCCGCCGGCCGACGGGTCGGGCGAACACCCCCGGCCCAAGGTCATGCGGACCGTCGCCTCGGCCCTGACCGCCGTGGCCTTCCTCGGCCTGCACCTGTCGGCCCTGTCGATCTTCTTCGTCGAGTTCCACTGGTGGGCCGTCGCGCTCTTCGTGGGCATCTACGTCGCCCGCGGGTTCGGCATCACGGCCGGGTACCACCGGTACTTCGCCCACCGCGCGTTCAAGACCAGTCGCTGGTTCCAGTTCGCGCTCGGCTGCCTCGGGGCCTCGGCCCTGCAGCGCGGCCCGGTCTGGTGGGCCGGCCACCACCGCACCCACCACAAGCACTCCGACGACGCCGAAGACCCGCACTCGCCGGTCGTCGGGACCGTCTGGTGGTCCCACGTCGGCTGGGTCCTCTCGAACCGCTTCAACGCGACCGAGTGGGACCTCATGAAGGACTTCAAGAAGTACCCGGAATTGAAGTACCTTGAGAAGTTCGACCTGGTCCCCGGCGTCCTGCTCGGCCTCGCCTGCCTGGCGTTCACCGGCTGGACCGGGTTCGCCTGGGGCTTCTGCCTCGGCACCGTCGCCCTGTACCACGGCACGTTCCTGGTGAACTCGCTGTGCCACCTGATCGGCACCCGCCGGTTCTCGACGGACGATCACAGCCGGAACAACTGGTTCGTCGCCATCGTCACCCTCGGCGAGGGCTGGCACAACAACCACCACCACTACCCGTCGTCCGCCCGGCAGGGGTTCAAGTGGTGGGAGTACGACTTCAGCTACTACTGCCTGAAAGTCCTGAGCTGGGTCGGCATCGTCTGGGACCTCCGCGAACCGACCCCCCGCGCCCTGGCCGCCAAGACGCTTTAAGCGCGGCTCTTGCTCCGCAGGCGACTCTTGTTAGCCCGACGCGCGAGCGAGGGACGCGGGAAGACAATGCCGGTGGGGGAGTTCAGTCCAGCACCCCCGGGAGTCTCCGCGCGTCCCTCGCTAGCGCGTCGGGCTAACGCGCCTGCGGCGGGGCCGAAAACCTCGCCGAAGCCCGTGACACGCATCTGCTCACCGCCCGCACTTCGATGTCCCGGTCTCACCCCGCCGTTAGCTCGGCCTGACTTTGGCGGGCGGCGGCGACGATCTTCGCCTCCCAGGCGGGGTCGGCCGGGTGGAACGGGAAGGTTACTCCCCGGCTGCTGTTGACGATCGCGCCCAGGCCGTCCGGGCGGAAGGCCGCGCGGGCGTCGGCCGCGGTGCCACCCTGCGCGCCGTACCCGGGGACCAGGAACCAGACGTCCGGTAACGCCGCGCGCAACTCGGCGAGTTCGCGCGGGTTGGTCGCGCCGACGACCGCGCCGACAGCCCCCAAACCGCACGCCCCCAGGGTCGGCGCGTTCCAGGCGGCGACGGCGTCGCCGACGGCGCGGTACAGCGGCCGGCCGTCGCTCACGAGGTTCTGGAACAGCCCGCCGCCGGGGTTACTCGTCCGCACGAGGACGAACAGCCCGCCGTCCGCGGCGGCGGCGGCGGTGACGAACGGCTCGACGGCGTCGGCCCCGAGGTACGGGTTGACCGTCAGCGCGTCGGCGTGCCAGACGGCCGGCGAGAAGGCGGCGTCGGCGTAGGCGGCGGCCGTCGAGGCGATGTCCCCCCGCTTGGCGTCCAGGACCGTGACGAACCCGCGCGCGCGGGCGGCGTGCAGGACGCGGCCCATCGCGGCCATCCCGGCGGCCCCGTACTGCTCGAAGAACGCCGCCTGCGGCTTGACCACGCCGGCGAACGGCTCGACGAGGTCGAGGACCTTCAGGGAGAACGCCTCGAACGCCTCGGGGACGCTGGCGGCCGCCGCGAGCAGGGCCGCCGGCAGGGACGCGGCCCGGGGGTCGAGGCCGACGCACAGCGGGCCGCGGCGGCGGACGGCGGCGGCCAGACGGTCGGGGAAACTCTCAGTACGGGCTGGCATCGGCGGGCGGCTCCTCGGGCGGATCGAGCGGGGTCGGGGTCTTCAACCGGGCCGGCACGGTGACCGTAAAGCTCGTGCCCCGGCCGAGGTCGCTGTGCAGGGTCACGTCCCCGCCGAGCAGCTTGCACAACTCGCGGACGATCGACAGGCCCAGGCCGGTCCCGCCCTGCTCGCGGGTCAGCGGGTTGGACGCCTGGCGGAACTTGTCGAAGATCGAGGTCTGCTCGGCCGGCGCGATGCCGACCCCGGTGTCCGCCACGCACACGGTCAGCGTGCCGTTCTCGGCGGCCCCGGACACGGTCACCCGGCCCCCGTCGGGCGTGAACTTGATGGCGTTCGAGATCAGGTTCGCCAGCACCTGCCGGAGCTTGCCGCCGTCCTGCTGGACCTCGCCCGGGGCGTTCGCGGCGGCGGTCACCCGGAGTTCGATCCCCTTCTTCTCGGCGGCCGGGCGGAACATCGCCGCCGCCTGCTCGCACAGTTCGGGCAGGGCCAGCTCATCGACCCGCAGCCGCAGTTTCCCGGCCTCCAGTTTGGCCAGGTCTAGGATGTCGTTGATGAGCACGAGGAGGTGCTGGCCGCTGGTCATGATGTTCCCGGCGTACCGGGACTGCTTGCCGGTCAGGGTGCCGTCGGCGACGAGCACTTCGCTGAACCCGATGATGCTGTTCAGCGGCGTCCGCAGTTCGTGGGACATGGTCGAGAGGAAGTCGCCCTTGAGGCGGTTCGACTCGTTCAGCGCCATGTTCAGGGTGCCGAACTGGTCGATCTGCTTGGCCAGGGTGGCGATCAGGTCGCGGTTCCGCATCTGCGCCTCGGTCAGGTTGCGGAGCATCCGGTTGAACGCCTCCGAGAAGTCCTCGAACTCGTCGCCGGTCTGAATCTCCGACCGCAGGTTGAGTTGCCCCGCGGCGATGGCGTCGGCGACGGACTTCAAGTGCCGCACCGGCCGGACGACGAGGTAGCGGACGATGGCGTAACTGCTCAGCAGGATGGCGAGGGTGGTGCCGAGGGCGAAGGCGAACAGGACGGCGCGGTTGGTGTGCAGGCCGTCCTCGATCAGGTCGGTCGAGAGTTGCACGCGGACGACGGCCATCAGCTCGCCGGCCTGCAACTGCGGCTCGGCCAGGGCGGCGACGGCCGGGTCGGCGACCGGCACGCGGAGGTAGTCGGCGAGCCGCTGCGGGTCGCGGTGGCAGGCCACGCACGACGGCCCGGCGCGGATCGCCCCGTAGTACAGGTACGCCCGCTCGCTCTCGACGGTCCGGGTCGCCTCGGGCAACTCGGGGTCGGCCTTCAACGCGGCGAGGACGGCCAGGTCCTCGACCGGGATGAGGTTCTCGGGCCGCACGGCGTTCGGCCGGATGAGCCGGAACGAGTACCGCTTCAAGTTCTCCGGCCACTTCTCCTCGGTCAGTTGCTGGAACCCGGCGACCGCCTCTTGCAGCTCGCCCCGGACGTGGACCCGGGTGACGATCGGGGACACGAGCGCCCGGCCGGTCTGGGCGAGCTGGTCGTAGGCCAGGCCCTCCGTCTGGCGGGCGTACAGCCAGAAGCTGAACACCATGAGGGACAGCACGCTGACGCCCAACAGGACGCGGAACTTGGTCTCGACGCTCAGGCCGTCCGAGCCGCGGCGGGTGAAGGGCGACGCCATGCGAACGCAGTTCTCAAAAGGGATACTGTCATGATACCGCCGCGCGCTGGCACTGCGGGCAGAAGTGCGACGACCGGCCGGCCACGCGGACCCGCTGGATCGGCACGCCGCAGGTCGCGCACGGGTCGCCGGTCCGGCCGTAGACGCGGAACTCGTGCTGGAACCCGCCCTTCAGCCCCGACCCGCCGATGTAGTCGCGGATCGACGACCCGCGCTTCTCGATGGCGTGCGTGATCACCGCCGCGATCGCCTCCCGCAGGCGGGTCACTTGCGGCTTCGTCAACTGGGTGCCGCGCGTCTCGGGGTGCAACTTCGCCCGGTGCAACGCCTCGTCGGCGTAGATGTTGCCGACCCCGGCGACGAGCGACTGGTCGAGCAGCAGCGCCTTGAGCGTCCGCGTCGTCCCGGTCACGGCGGCGTAAAACCCGTCGGGCGGAATGTCGAACGGCTCCGGGCCGAGCTTGGCGTCGAGGCTGGCCGCGGCCGCCGCCTCGTCGGCCACGAGTTCGACGCTGCCGAACCGGCGCACGTCGCGGAAGCGCAACTCGACGAGGCCGCTGAGCGCGAAGACGACGTGCAAGTGGTCGGGCCGCAGGGCGAGGACCGGCACGGCGGTGAACTGGCCCGTCATGCCGAGGTGGACGACGAGCCGCGCGCCGCCGGACAGGTCGATGAGAATCCACTTGCCCCGGCGGCGGATCGCCTCGATCCGGACGCCGGCGAGCCGCCCCGCCCAGGCCGCGTCCCACGGCCGGCGGAGCTTCCGGTCGCCGACTTCGACGCCCAGGATCGTGCGGCCGACGACGAGCGGCCGCAAGTCCCGCACGACCGTCTCGACCTCCGGCAACTCCGGCATCGCCCGCCCCCTGGAAGTCCGCCCACCCCGGGTATGGTATGCGGCGGGAGCAGAGTGGGGCCGGGGTCGGGACGGCGGGTTACGCGACGGCCGGGCGGCGGGACCGGCGGTACAGGCCGACGGCGGCCACGGCCAGCGCGGCCCCGGCGGCGACGACGGCCCACGGCCACGCCCGCCACCGGCGGGACGGCGGCGTCAGGGCCGGGTTCGCCGCCGTCGGGATGACGGCCGGGGTGACCAGCCCGTACTCCTTCTCCAGCAGGAACTCGTCCGCCGACGGCACGTACCGCTCGTACGACAAGTATTCCACGTCGGCAACCTTGACTGCAACCCCGGCCCGGTTCTTGGCGGAGGCGCGGCTCCACTTGGGCAACAGCACGCCCTCGGCCGACATCTGGTACTCGATCTCCCGAATCGCCTTGTAGTCCCCAACCGGTGGTTCAGTCTTCCAGTCGGTCTCGGTGGCGACGGTGATGTAGTCGCTCGCCGGGTCGAGGAAGGTGCTGGCGAGTTGGACCATGCCGTGCCGGTTGTCCCACCGCGATAAAATCTCGGCACAAGCCCTTCCGTCACGGGTCACAGACTTCACATCTATGACGCTGGAAATTGAATAATCTTGCCCCCGTGCATCAAACCAAAGTGTAGAGCCGCTCGAGTCGCCGGCTCGCATCGGCTCGTGGGCGTAGAAATTGTATTTCTCACGCTCGTGCATGTAGTAATTATTGCTCGCAAGGTTTTGTTCAGTAATCTTAAATTTATCTCCCTGCTTGGTGACGTTGAATCGCATATCCGGTCGCCAGAACTGAACGACGCCCTTAAAACGCTCGGGCGTACTCTCCAAGGTGACCGCCTTCATCTGCTGGCCGTCCGTGATCAGTTCGACCAACCCCTTGGAAACTTCATCCCCGACTTTC